>DYIW01000135.1:12630-14902 GCA_020723465.1 Phycisphaera mikurensis | reverse complement strand
GGCCGGCCCGTGGAGCCGGAGGTGTGGAGCAGGTAGACGGTGGCGTCCAGGCGCGCGGGCGCGGCGGGCGCGGGCGCCGCGGGTTCGTCCGCCAGGGTCGGGTCGTCCACGAGGAGCAACGCGGCCTGGCTCGCGCCCAACCGGCCAGAGAGCCTCTCGCGGGTGATGATGGCGCGCACGCCGGCGTCCTCGGCCATCCAGCGCAGGCGCTCCTCCGGGTAAGCGGGGTCGAGCGGCACGAAGCAGGCGCCGGCGGCCAGTACGGCCAGCAGCGCCGCCACCAGGTCGGCCGAGCGCTCCAGGAACAGGCCGACGCGCTCCTCCGGGCACAGGCCGAGCCGGCCGAGGCGCGCGGCGATCTGGTGGGCCTTCTGCTCCAGCGCGGCGTAGGTCACGCGCCCCTCGCCGGTGAAGAGCGCAGGCGCCTCGGGCCGTTCCTGCGCCTGCTCCGCGAACAGGGCGAAGAGCCCGTCCTGGGGCAAGGGCAGAGCGGGTCCGCGCTGGAAGCCGTCGAGCAGGACGAGCTCGCGCCGCTCCAGCAGGTTGACGGTTTCCACCGGCCGGGCGGGATCGTCGAGCAGCGCATCGATGGCGTTGAGGTAGTGGCGCGTCGCGCGCTCGCGCTCCGCCGCCGAGAACAGCTCGGCGGAGAAGTCGCACTGCAGCACGAAGCCCTGCGTGTGCGTGCCGCGCACCTGCAGGGAGAGGGCCATCGCGTGATCCGTGCGGAACCACTTGTGGCGCGTGGGCCAGCCACAGAGCGGCGGATGCGCCGCGTTGTGGAAGTTGAAGTCGACCTGGAAGAGGTGGCCGTGGTGGTTGCCGGGCACGTGCAGGCGGTGGGCGGCCGCGTCCTGCTGCTGCGCGGCGATGCGCTGGAAGAGCGAGAGGAACGTGTCGCCCGGCTCGATCGCGACCTGGAGCGGCAGCACGCACATGAAGAGGCCGGCGGTGGCGCGCTCCTCCGCGGAACGCCGGTTCATGAGGGGCACGCCGACCATGAACGCGCGCGCGCCGCTGGCCTTCCGCAGGAAGAGAGCGAACGCAACGAAGAGGAGCGTGGCGAGGGCCTGCTCGCGGGAGCGCGCGCGCAGGCGCGGGTCGGCGGCCAGGGCCTCCAGGCGGCGCGTGCGCGTCCGCCCCAGGCGGCGCAGCTCGCACACCATGTCAATGGCCCCGGGGAAGGGTGCGCGCCCGAAGAGGGACGCAGCCGCGGGCGCGGCCGCGAGCCTCTCCTCCCAGTAGGCGCGGTCCTGGAGAGCCGCGCGCGACTCCTCGCGCTTGAGCAGGTCGCGAACGAAGTCCTGGTAGCGAGGCGGCGCCGGCCTGGCGCCGAGGGCCCCCTGGCGCGCCCGCTCGTACAGGTCGGCCATGCGCTGCATGAGGAGCTGCGTGGACCAGCCATCGGACACGAGGTGGTGGACGTTCAGGTACCAGAGGCAGCGCTCCGGCGCCAGCTTGAGCAGGGCGGATTCGAAGCAGCAGGTCTCCGGATCCAGGGGCCGGGAGCGGCGCTCCTTGAGCCATTCCGCCAGAGACGCGTGCGGGCGCTCGCGCGCCGCGAGATCAACCAGCTCCAAGCCGGCCGCCGGCGCGGGCAGCACCCGCTGGCGCGGGATGCCGCCCTCCTCGGCGAAGACCGTGCGCAGTGAGTCCGTGTCCTCGAGCAGCGCCTGGAAGGCGCGTTGGAAGCAGGCTTCGTCGATTGGACCTGCGGGGGCCGCGGTGTGGGCGATGCTGTGCAGCGGCAGGCCGGCGTGCAGGCGGCGCTCGATCCAGATCTGTAGCTGCGCGCGCGTCAGCGGCAGGGAGCTCGCGCGCATGTCCGGCGCGGCGCCCTCTGCATCCACGGGTTTCGCTGGCAGGAGCGGCACTCCTTGACCCTCGGCTTCACGGGCCAGGCAGGATAGCACAGCGCGGCACCCCGGCCGCGAGCCGCGGGTCGCCGCCCGGTCGCTATCACCCGTCTTCTTCGCGCGTAGCAGGGGGAACGCCGCGCAGGAGCCGCGCGGCTTGCTGCATGCGCGGCCGCGGCGTAGCCTGGCGCCGCGCCCGCGCCCGGACCGGAATCCCGCGCCGCAGAGAGGTCGATCATGAAGCTGCAGACGTCGTTCGCCGCCCTTGCCCTGGCGTTCCTGTGCTCGCCCGCCGCGCGCGCCGCCGAAACGCGGCCGCTGCTGCGCTTCCCCGACGTGCACGGCGACACCGTGGTGTTCACGTACGGGGAGGACCTGTGGCGGGCGCCGGTTGCCGGGGGCGTGGCCACGCGCCT
>DYIW01000135.1:0-12620 GCA_020723465.1 Phycisphaera mikurensis | reverse complement strand
CCAGATGGACTGGCTTGCCGCCCGCGGCTGGCGGTGCCTGTCCCTCGATGCCTGGCTCGATCATCTCGAGGCGGGCACGACACCGGACGGGCCCTCTTTCGTCCTGACCTTCGACGACGGCCAGGAGCGCTACCCGCACTTCTCGCCCGACGGCTCGCTCATCGCCTTCACCGGCGAGTACGACGGCAACGCCGACGTGTACGTCATGGACGCGCAGGGCGGCGACATCACGCGCGTGACCTGGCATCCGCTCGAGGACGCGGTGGTGGGCTGGCACCCGCTGAAGAACAAGATCCTGTTCCGCTCGAGCCGCAACAGTTGGAGCCGCTTCGAGCGCCTCTTCCTGATCGCGCCGGACGGCAGCGGCCTCGAGGAGCTGCCGCTGCACGAGGCGGCCTTCGGGTCGTTCGCGCCGGACGGCAGGAAGATCGCCTACACGCGCGTGGCGACCGAGCACCGCACCTGGAAGAGGTACCGGGGCGGCCTCGCCCAGGACGTGTATCTCTTCGATTTCGACACGCTCGAGGACCGCCAACTGACCGACTTCGCGGGCACCGACCGCCTGCCGATGTGGTGGGGCGGGCGCATCTTCTTCTGTTCCGACCGCGAGCGCGTGCTCAACCTCTACTCCTACGAGGTGGACACGGGCCGCATCGAGAAGTGGACCGACCACGCCGAGTACGACGTGATGCGGCCGAGCCTCGGCGACGGCCGTATCGCCTACGAGCACGGCGGCGAGCTCTGGCTCCTCGACCTGGAGACGCGGGCGGCGCGCCGGGTTCCGATCGAGATCAGGACGGACGCCGAGGAGGCGCGCCCCTACATGAAGGACGTGGCGGAATCCGTCACCCAGGTCGACTGCTCGCCGGGCGGGGAGCGCGCGCTGGTGGTGGCGCGCGGCGAGGTCTTCTCGGTGCCGAAGAAGGACGGGCCGACGCGCAACCTGTCGCACGACTGCGGCACGCGCGAGAAGGACGCGGCCTGGTCGCCGGATGGGAAGACCATCGCCTGGCTGTCGGACGCGAGCGGCGAGTACGCCATCCACCTGGCTGATCCCCTCGGCCAGGAGGAGACGCTGCAGCTCACCAGCCACGCCAACGGCTACCGCCACACGCTGCGCTGGTCGCCCGACTCGAAGAAGATCGCCTTCGCCGACCAGACGCTCTGCTGCTACTACGTGGACGTCGCCAGCAAGGAGATCGTCGAGGTGGACCGCTCCGCCTCCGAGCCGGTCGACTGCGGCCTGGACCTGAAGCCGATCCACGACTTCCAGTGGTCGCCGGACAGCCGCTGGCTCACGTACACCAAGATCGACTCCGACCTGGTCTCGCGCATCTACGTGTACTCGCTCGAGGAGAAGACGGCGCATTGCGTCAGCGGGGACCTGTTCAATGACTTCGGCCCGGTCTTCACTCGGGACGGCAAGCACCTGCTGTTCGTGTCGAACCGCCGCTTCGATCCGACCTTCTGCGACTTCGAGTGGGAGATGGTCTACAAGCGCGTGGCCGGGATCTACGCCATCACCCTGGCGCGGGACGGCGCGCCGCTCCTGCCTCTGAAGAGCGACGAGGCGCAGGTGAAGAAGGAGGGCGGTGAGGAGGAGAAGAAGGCCGAGGAGAAGGACGAGCCGGCGGCGCCAGGGGAGCGGAAGGACGAGGGCGTGCGCGTGCGCATCGACTTCGAGGGCATCATTGAGCGCGTCGAGGCGCTGCCGGTCCCGCGCGGCAACTACCGCGCCCTCGCCTGCTCGGACACGCACCTCTTCTACCTCGACCAGGAGGAAGGCGACTTCAACCGCTTCGACTTCCGCGCCCCGACCACCATGGACCTGCACGCCTTCTCTTTCGAGGAGCAGAAGGCCGAGGACGTCCTCTCCGGCGTGAGCGAGTACCGGCTCTCGGCGGACGGCAAGCACATCGTCTATCGCCAGAACGACAAGGTCGGCATCACCAAGGCCGCGCCCAAGGCCGGCGCCGGGGACAGCGTCAGCCTGGCCGACCTGAAGGTGTGGTTCGATCCGCGCGCCGAGTGGCGGCAGATCTTCGATGAGGCGTGGCGCCTGGAGCGGGACTTCTACTACGAGCCGGGCATGCACGGCATTGATTGGGCCGCGATCAAGCAGAAGTACGGCCGGCTCGTGCCCTACGCCTCCTGCCGCCAGGATTTGAGCTTCCTCGTGGGCGAGATGATCGGGGAGCTGAACACCTCGCACACCTATGTCTCCGGCGGCGACCAGCAGCGCAAGTTCGAGTACGTGGACGTCGGCCTGCTCGGCGCCGACTGGGAGCTGGACCAGGCGGCCAACCGCTATCGCCTGAAGAAGATCTACTCCGCGCCGGACTGGACCAGCCGCACCTTCCCGCCGCTCGCCGGTCCGGGCAAGGACGTGCGCGCCGGCGACTACCTCATCGCCGTGGACGGCGTGGAAGTGACTGGAGCGCGCAGCATCTACTCCTATTTCGTGGGCCTGGTCGGCGACCAGGTGACGCTGCTGTTGAACGAGCGCCCAGAGCGCGAGGGAGCGCGCGAGGTGAAGACGGAGCCGCGCGCCGGCGAGCAGACCCTGCGCTATCGCGACTGGGTGGAGCACAACCGCCGCGTGGTGCACGAAGCCTCGCAGGGCAAGCTCGGCTACCTGCACCTGCCGGACACGTACCTCGGCTCGTGCCGCGAGTTCCCGGAGTACTTCTACGCGCAGACGCAGAAGCAGGGCCTGGTCATCGACGGGCGCTTCAACGGCGGCGGCCTCGATCCGGACATTTTCCTGCAGCGCCTGGGCAAGCCGCTGCTCACCTGGTGGACGCGGCGCTATTCGCAGCCGCAGACCACTCCGGCGGTGGTGACGCGCGCACATCTGGCGCTCATCACCAATCGCCAGGCGGGCTCGGGCGGCGACATGCTGCCCATGGAGTTCCAGATGAAGAAGCTCGGGCCGGTGATCGGCACGCGCACCTGGGGCGGGTTGGTGGGCGTGTCCATGTTCATCAGCCTCATCGACGGCGGCTCGCTCACCGCCCCCGACTACCGCATCTATGATCCCGAGGGGCGCTGGATCGTGGAGAACACCGGCGTCACGCCGGACATCGAGGTCGACCTGTCGCCCGCCGAGATGGCCCGCGGCCACGACGCGCAGCTCATGAAGGCGGTCGAGGTGCTGCTGCGGAAGATCGAGGAGGAGCCGCGCGAGCCGCCGCAGCACGAGCCCTTCCCGGTGGACAGGTGAGAGCAGAGGAGCGCCTCATGTCTGCAGCCCGGCTGCTCGCTTGCGCGGTGCTTCTCGGCGCCGCCGCCTCGGCGGCGCGCGCCGCCGAGGAGCCGGCGCCGCTGCCGCCGCTCCTGCCCTGGGACGGCCGCAGCCGCGAGCTGGCGGCGGAGGCGGGTGACCCGTGGATCACGCCCTGCGAGGAGAGCGGGCTGACGCGCTCGCCCTCCTACGACGAGACCGTAGCCTGGCTCGCGCGCCTGGCCGCGGCCGCTCCCGAGGTGGAGATGACCTCGCTCGGCAAGAGCCACGAGGGGCGCGACGTGTGGCTGGTGATCGCTTCGGCCGAGCGCGCCTTCACGCCGCGCGCGCTCAAGGCGACGGACAAGCCCACGCTCTTGGTGCAGGCCGGCATCCACTCGGGCGAGATCGACGGCAAGGACGCGGGCATGATGCTGCTGCGCGACCTGACCGTCGCCGGCGCGCGGCGCGAGCTCCTGGCCGGCGCCAACCTGCTGTTCCTGCCGATCCTCAACGTCGACGGCCACGAGCGCAGCTCCGCGACCAGCCGCATCAATCAGCGCGGGCCGGAGGTGCAGGGCTGGCGCACCAACGCGCGCAATCTCAATCTCAACCGCGACTACGCCAAGCTCGACGCGCCGGAGATGCGCGCCCTGGTGCGCGCCCTCGACGCCTGGGACCCGGACCTGTACCTCGACGTGCACGTCACCGACGGCATCGACTATCAGTACGACGTCACCACCGGCTTCACCGGCGTCCACGGCTGGTCGCCGTGCTCCGCCGTTTGGCTGCGGGACGTGCTCACTCCGGCCTGCTGGCGCGACCTGGAGGCGTGGGGGCACGTGCCGGGCCCGCTGATCTTCGCCCGCGACGAGGCGGACCTCGGCCAGGGGATCGTCGACTGGACGCCGACGCCGCGCTTCTCGAACGGCTACGGCGACGCGCGCCACCTGCCCACGCTGCTGGTCGAGAACCACTCCTTGAAGCCTTTCGCGCGGCGCGTGCTGGGCACGCGCGTGCTGCTCGAGAGCTGCCTGCGCGTGCTCGCCGAGCAGGGCGCGGCCTTGCGCCAGGCGATCGCGCGCGACCGGCGCCTGCCGGAGCGCGTGCCGCTCGCCTGGCGCATACCGGAGGGCGAGGCGGAGAAGATCGCCTTCAAGGGCATCGCCGCGCGCATGGCCGCGTCCGACGTCACGGGCGGGTCGATCGTCGAGTGGCTGGGCGAGCCGCTCGAGGCCTCCGTCCCCTGGCTGCGCATGACCGAGCCCGTGGACTGGGTTCAGCCACCCGCCGCCTACTGGGTCCCGCCCTCCTGGCCCGAGGTGATCGAGCGGCTGGCGCTCCACGGCGTGGAGATGCAGGTGCTGCGGGAAGCGCGCGAGCTCGAGGTCGACATGTACCGCCTGAGCGGCGCCAAGCTGGGCGAGGCGCCCTACGAGGGGCACGTCACCGTCACCGCCGCGGCCGCGCGCGAGCGCCGGCGCCAGGTGTTCCCGCCGGGCTCGGTGCGCGTCGCCACCAATCAGCCGCTCGGCGTCCTGGCCGTGCTCCTGCTCGAGCCGGCGTCGCGCGATTCCTTCTTCCAGTGGGGCTTCTTCCTCGAGGTGCTGCAGCGCGCCGAGTACTTCGAGGCGTACGCGCTCGAGCCGCTGGCGCGGCGCATGCTGGCCGCGGACGCGGCGCTCGCGGCCGAGTTCGAGAAGAAGCTCGCGGAAGACCCCGAGTTCGCGCGGGACGCGCGCCGCCGTCTGGAGTTCTTCTACGAGAAGAGCCCCTATCGCGACGAGCGCTTCAACCTCTATCCCGTGGCGCGCGAGCCGTAGGGGGCGCGGGCGCGGTCATTATCTCGCCGCCGGCTTCGCCGCCCGGCCGAGCGACAAGAAAGCCGGCGGGCAGAGGGAGCACGCCTCCCGCCGCCCGCCGGTGGAGAGCATGAGACTAGCCCATGTCAGCGGCCGTTGAGAATCTCGGCCGCTTCTTTCTTGTCCACGTCCTTGATGTAGGTGATGCCGCTGAGGGCCGCGGCCTCGGGCGTGAGCGCGGCCAGGTCGTCGCGCGTGATGTGCTCCAGGCCGAACTTGCGCGCGCCGCACATGAGCTGGCGCAGGCCCTGGGCGAGGCGCTCGTAGTAGGTGTAGAGGCCGAGGGCGCCGGTCGGGATGCGGTCGAACTCGTCGTCGCCCAGCTCCTTCCTCAGGTGCGGCGCCGTGACGAAGATCTCGTCCTTGGTGGTGCCGAAGCGCTCCACGTACACCGGAACCTCGTGCTGATCGATGGTGCGGCCGATGGTCTTGCCGACCATCGCGGCGGCGATGGGCGAGCGCGCCATCCCGACGAGCTTGACGAAGGGCGCGCCGAGCGCGAGCCCCTTGAAGATCTGGTCCTCGAAGGTGAAGCCTCCCGCCACGGCGATGGCCGGCACGTGAGAGCCGCGGTCCGCCATCGCCTTGACGTACTCGTAGAGCAGCGTGTGCAGCTCGACGGGGGGGATGCCCCACTCGTTCATCATGCGCCACGGGCTCATGCCGGTGCCGCCGCCCGCGGCGTCCACCGTGAGCAGGTCAATGCCGTACTTGCACGAGAACTTGACGGCGCGGGCCAGGTCGGCCGGGCGGTAGGCGCCGGTCTTGAGGAAGACGTACTTGGCGCCGGCCTTGCGCAGTTCCTCCACGCGCTGCGCGAATCCCTCCTCGGTCACCATGCCGACGCGCGAGTGGCGCTCGAACTCCTTGAAGCTGCCGCGCTCGAAGGCGCGAATGACGTCCGGGTCGGAGGGATCGGGCAGCACGACGTAGCCGCGCTCCTGGAGCATCTGCGCCTTCTTCAGGTCGCGGATCTTCACCTCGCCACCGATGTTCTTGGCGCCCTGTCCCCACTTCAGCTCCACGATCTCGACGCCCAGCTTCTGGATGGCGTACTCCTGCACGCCGAGGCGCGTGTCCTCCACGTTCGCCTGCACGATGATCGCGCCGTAGCCGTCGCGCTGGTGATCCTGATAGAGCTTGACGCGCCGCTTGAGGTCGACCGTGTCCACCACGCGGCCCTTCTTGATCGTGGCCTGCGTGTCCATGCCGGCCACGTTCTCGCCGATGGTCAGGCCGGTCCCGGCGAGCGCCGAGCCGATCGCCAGGCCTTCCCAGTTGTTCTTGGCGATGTCGGTCGAGCCGATGCCCGGGATGATCCACGGATAGCGGAACTTGATGCCCTTGTCGCGGCCGAAGCGCACCTCGAGGCTGACGTTGGGGAAGATCGCCACGTCGCTGTCGGCCTCGATGCCGACGGCGCCCACGGCGGTTCCCATGATGTTGAAGTGCGAGTAATCGACCGGGTAGACCTTCTCGGACGCCGTGGTGATGACGCCGAACGGCTGGGGGTAGATGACCTCGTGGCCACGATAGGCCGACTTGCCGATCTCGCACATGCCGATGCAGCCGTCGACGCACGTGACGCACATGCCGGACTGCGGCGTCACGGAGCCTTCCGTCCGGTTCTTCGTCAGGGTCGCGGCCGACGAGTTGACTCTGGAAAACGTCGATGACATCAGGGAGACTCCTTTCAACGGTCCGGGAGCGGGTCTGCCGGCCGGTTCAGTCCTTCTTGATTTCGCAAGCCGCGCACGGCTCCATGTAGCACATCATGTCGTCGAAGCGCTCCTTCTCGAGGCAGGGCGGCTGCAGGTTGGCGCAGCCGCCGCATATGGCCTTCTCCGGAGCGTTGTAGGTGCATCTGAGCTGGCACGCGGGACAGACGTAGATGCAGCCGCCGCACTGGCGGCAGATCTCCGACGTGATGTCGAAGGGCGTGCCGATGGAGCGCCGCTCGCCGCGCCCGCGAAAGCCGATGGCTCCTGCGGCCATCTGCTCCTCGCACATGCGCACGCACAGCCCGCAGAGGATGCACGTCTCGTGCTCCTGGCGGAAGCGCTGCCGCCGCACGCCATGCTCGGAGGCGAGGTCCTGGATGACCTTGGACTGCGGGCAGGAGGCGAGGAGCAGCTCGATGATCATGCGCCGCGCGCGCATGACGCGCGTGGACGCGGTGCGCACGTGCAGGCCCTCTTCGACCGGATAGGTGCAGGAGGTGACGAGCTTGGCGCCCTGGCCCTCGCCGATCTCGACGACGCACAGGCGGCAGGCGCCGTAGGGTGAGAGGCCTTCCATGTGGCAGAGCGTGGGGATGGGGAAGCCGAGGAACCTGGCGGCCTCGAGCAGGGTGGTGCCCTTCTCGAAGGAAGCCTCCAGTCCATTGATGCTGAGACGGATCACGCGGTCTGCCTCCCGGCGGCGGGCGCCGCCTGTTCCTCTGCGCGGGGCTTGGTGAACTCGAGGTCGCAACGCAGGCAGCGGCGCGCCTCGCATGCCGCCTCCTGGGAAGAGAGGGTGGATTCGACCTCGGCGAAGTTGCGGACGCGCCATTCGGCTGGGGCCAGCGGGCTGTGCACGCGCGCGGTCGCATGCGGCGCGCCGGGGCCCTGGTCGAGCGGCGGCACGTAGGCGCTGGGCCGGGAGAGCGCGGCGTCGCCCTGTTCGACTTGCTCGCCGCGCAGGTGGCGCAGCATGGCGGCGGCGGCGCGCTTGCCCTGGGCGATGGCGTCCACCACGGTGTTCGGGCCGGTGGCGATGTCGCCGGCCGCGAAGACCGCCGGATTGCCGGTGGCGAGCGAGCGGCTGTCCACGCGCACGGTGCCGCCGCGCGTGATGTCGATGCCGGCGGCGGGTTCGCCCGCGAGGGAGTCGCCGTTCGCCTGCTCGCTGATGGCGACGATCAGGGTGTCCAGCTCCACCAGGTGCTCGGTGCCGGGCAGGGGCACGGGCCGGCGGCGTCCGTCCGCGTCGGCCTCGCCCAGCTCGTTCTGCAGGCACTCGAGAGCGCTGAGCTGGCCGTTCGCGGCGAGGACGCGCACCGGGGTGACGAGCGTGCGGATTTCGATGCCCTCGCGCTCGGCGGCTTCGATCTCCTCGGCGAAGGCCGGCATCTCCTTGCGCGTGCGGCGGTAGAGCACCGTGACCTTCTCCACCTCGCGGAAGCGCAGCGCGGTCCTGGCCGCGTCGATCGCCGAGTTACCGCCGCCGACCACGCCCACGCGCCCGCGGGCCAGGCGCTGGCCGTTGACGTAGAAGCCCTTGAGGAAGTCGATGGACGGCACGATGCCGGCGGCCTGCTCGTTTTCCAGGCCGAGCGGCTTGCTGCGATGGGCGCCGACGGCGAGCAGCACCGCCTGGTATCCCGCGGCGAGCAGCCCCGCGACCGTGAAGTCGCGGCCGAGGGCCTGGCCGCAGCGCAGGGTGACGTTCTCGTCCAGCAAGGCGTCGATCTCGCGCTGCACCACGTCCCTGGGGAGGCGATAGGGCGGGATGGCGCAGGTGAGCATGCCGCCAGGCCGGTCAGCACTCTCCAGGACCGTGACCTGGCAGCCGGCCAGGGAAAGCTGGTGAGCGGCCGCCAGGCCCGCGGGACCGGCCCCGACCACGGCGACGCGCGGCGGCGACCCGTCCTGCCAGGCCCGGCGCACCGGCACGAAGACCGAGGGATCCACGTGGTCGGTGACGAAGCGCTTGAGCGAGCGCACGGCGATCGGATCGCCGCCGCTGGTGCCCGCGCGACACCTTTCCTCGCAGGGATGATGGCAGACCCTGGCGCACACCGAGGGGAAGGGATTGGACGCGCGGATGGCCCGATAGGCCTCCTCGTAGTCCCCGGCGGCGATATGCGCCACGTAGCGCCAGGCCTCGGTGCCGAGCGGGCAAGAGGCCTGACAGGGTGCGCCGACCAGTTCCTTGCACACGAAGGCGTCGCAGCGCTTGTCGACCACGTGGCGCACGTACTCGTCGCGGAAGTAGCGCAGCGTGCTGAGCACGGGGTTGGCAGCCGACTGTCCCAATCCGCACAAGGACGTGTCGCGCACGACTTCGGCCAGTTCCTGCAGCAGGTCGAGATCGGCGAGCGTGGCCCTGCCGCGCGAGATGTCGTCGAGAATCTCGTACATGCGCTGCGTGCCCTTGCGGCAGGTGAAGCATTTGCCGCAGGACTCGTCCTTGAGGAACTTCATGAAGTACTTGGCGACGTCGACCATGCACGTGTTCTCGTCCATGACGATCATGCCGCCAGAACCCATGATCGAACCGGCCTGCACCAAGCTGTCGTAGTCGATCGGCAGGTCGAACATGTGTGCCGGGATGCACCCGCCGGACGGACCGCCGGTCTGCACCGCCTTGATGCGCGCGCTGCCAGGCGCCCCGCCGCCGATGTCGTAGACCACCTCGCTGATCTTCATGCCGAGAGGCACTTC
The DNA here is from genome assembly GCA_020723465.1 of Phycisphaera mikurensis. Classification (GTDB taxonomy): domain Bacteria; phylum Planctomycetota; class B15-G4; order B15-G4; family JADJEK01; genus JACQZJ01. The sequence goes on along the minus strand of DYIW01000135.1, from coordinate 3,108 downwards.
CACCAGTCCGGTGTTCCGGATCTTCCCCACCAGGGAGAAGATCTTGGTGCCCGTATTGCCGGGCGTGCCGACTTTGGCGAACTCCTCCGCCCCGCGCACGATGATCACGGGGATGTTCGCCAGGGTCTCGACGTTGTTGATGCACGTGGGACAGCCGTTGATTCCCTTGGCGATGGGATAGGGCGGGCGCTGGCGCGGCTCGCCGCGCTTGCCTTCCACCGACTTGATGAGGGCGGTCTCCTCGCCGCAGACGAAGGCCCCGGCGCCGCGCACGATCTCGATGTCGAAATCGAAGCCCGATCCGAGGATGTTGTTGCCCAGCAGGCCGAGATCGCGCGCCTGGCGCAGGGCGATGGTCGCGTGCTTGACCGCGAGCGGGTACTCGCTGCGCACGTAGATGATGCCGTGCGTCGCGCCGATGCCGGCGGCGGCAATGAGCATTCCCTCGATGATCGCGTGCGGGTTGCCTTCGAGCAGGCTGCGGTCCATGTAGGCGCCGGGATCGCCCTCGTCGGCGTTGCACACCACGTACTTGCGGCCGTCGGGGCTGACCGCGGCGCGCGCCAGCTCCCATTTCCTCCCGGTGGGGAAGCCCGCGCCGCCGCGGCCGCGCAGGCCGGAGCGCTTGACCTCCTCGACGATCCAGGCCGGATCGAGACGGGAGAAGACCTTCTCCGCCGCGGCGTAGCCGCCGCGTTCGATGTAGTTCAGGATGCGGATGGGATCGATGCGCTGGTTCTCGCCCAGGATGGTGCGCGTCTGCTTCTTGAAGAAGGGGATGTCGTCCTGGCTGACGTAGGCGCGATCCTCGTCCGGCTGCCGGTAGATGAGCTCTTCGTCGATAACGTTGCGGCGCGCCGATTCGATGACCCGCGGCACGTCCGCCATGCGCAGTTTGGGATAGAGATGGTGCCCGGGCTCGACGACGATGAAGGGATCCATCTCGCAGAAGCCCTGGCAGCCGGTGATGCGCAGCCCCACCTCTTCCTGCAGGTTGTGGTTGAGGAGGTAGCGCTTGATCACGCGCATGATGTCGTTCGACCCGCTGGCCTGGCCGCCCGTGCCGGCGCAGACGACCAGGGTCGGACGATCCGCCTGGGTGGCGGTGTCGCGGATGACGCGCTGGCGGAACTCGCGGAGCTCGTCGTGGTTCTCGAGCCGTTTCATCGGGTGGAGTCCTCCGCACCTGGTGCGGTCTTGAGTCAAGCGAAGATGGCGCCGCTGACGTCGAGCATGTGGCCGCGGCAGCCGCGCCGGGAGCAGATCTGCACGATGCCGCCGCCGCGCACGATCATTGGGACCATGGGGGCGCCGCACTCCAGGCAGGTCCCGCCGCCAAGCAGCTCGGCGTGGCAATGCGGGCAGAACATGTTCACGACGACGTCCTCTGGAATCTCGTATTCGTTATCGACGTTGTAGCTGCCATACAGACAGGAGAGAGCGACCCAGCCGTGCTTGCTGTCGAAGGCGGCGGTGACGCGGATGGAGGGATGGCCGTCGATCGGGTGAGTGGGATCCATGAGGCTGTGATTGCAGCGCGCGCACGCGACCGCTAGGGGAAAGACGCGCTGATCGGTCTCGACTGTGACATTGTTGAGGCCGTCCCGGCTGGACTGCAGGATCTCGCTGACCTTGGCCGGGCTCACGGCGGGGAAGTAGTGGCCGTCCACGACCACCACGGGGCCGAGGGCGCAGGCGCCCAGGCAGTTGACGGTCTCGAGCGTGAACTCGCGGTCGTTGGTGGTGTCGCCCGCCTTGATGTCGAGCAGGCGCTCCACCTCGCGCGCCACCACGGGCGCGCGGTTGACGTGGCACGCTGTGCCCAGGCAGACGGAGACCAGGTGCTTGCCGCGCGGCTTGAGGCTGAAGGCGCGGTAGAAGGTGGCGACGCCGTAGATGTCGACGAGCGAGGCACCGGTGCGCTTGTGCAGTTCGAGCAGAGCCTTCTGCGGCAGGTAGCCGTGCCTGGCCTGGATCTCCTCGAGCGCCGCGATGAGGCTGCCGGCGCGGGCCTGCTGCTGCGGCTTGCTGTCCGTGTGCGCGCTTGGCTTCATGGGGTGGCTCCGGGCGCGGCGAGGGGCTGCCTAGCGGTACTCCTCGCAGTGCCAAACTCCTCCTGGAGGCTTGGGTCTGAGACAGTAGTTGCGCTCCTCGCAGTTGACGCACAGGCCGCGCTCGGCCCCGGCGGCCGCGGGCGGCGGCGGGGGAGGGTCGCTGCGGGCCGGGACTGGAGGGCAGTCAGGCGGCATGGCGCCGTTTGGGGTCCCGTTGTCGAACTCGTTGCAGTGCCAGGTAGCGCGCACCGCCCGCGTGCGGAAGGCGCAGTCGGGGAAGTGATTGCATGTGGTGCACAATCCAAGGGCGGGCGTCTCGCGGGTCATGCGGCGGCTCGATCAGCCGGGCGGCGGCGCATGGCTCGTTGTTAGGCGTAGTTCTCGCAGAACCAGATCTCTTGCCCGGCGCGCACGGCCTGGCAGTCCGACTGGCAGGCGCACGTGGTGCAGATGCCCTTGGCCAGGGCGTGGCGCGGCTGCGCGCTGACCGCCGGCCGGGCGCGCTCGACGCAGACCGGTGGGGCGTAGGAGTCGAACTGCTCGCAGAACCAGACCGGCCGCCGGAGCGTGTCGCGCTCCAGGCAGAGAACGGCGTCGTTGCAGGTCCAGCAGAGGTCCTTGAACTCGGCGAGCGCCACCTGGAAGGGGGACTCGTCCGGGGGGGTGGAATGAAGGTGCGGGCTCACGATTGCCTCCAAGGAGCGGTGTGGATCAGACCGCTATGGAAGTCCCGGTGAGCAAGGGGCGTGCCTTCCGCCGGGTGGGACAGGCGCGGCGCTGGCGTCGCGCTCCCGCTGCCGTGGGAGCGGCGAGAGGGGTGAGTCGGCCCCTATATGGAGGGAGGATGTGCGCGCGCCAGCGCCTCAACGGGCCTGTCGGCCTGCGGCGGCGCGGGCGGCGCGCGTTCGCCGGAAGGCGTGGTCGCCGCCGTGCGCCGGGGAGAATGGTACCAGCGGGTAGGTTCTCCCCTGCCGCGGAGGAGGGCGCCGCGGGCGGCGCCGCTCAGAGCCTGAGCAGGAATCCCCCGCGGCCGCGTTGCGAGCGCCGGGGGGGC
>DYIW01000134.1:11802-14920 GCA_020723465.1 Phycisphaera mikurensis | reverse complement strand
CTGACGAACGGCTTGGGCGCGACCGTGGTCTACCTGCCGATCCCGCCGGACGTGGGTGCGCCGCTCTCCGGCCTGAACGTCTTCTTCCAGTACTTCGTCTATGACCCGGCCGGGTCCTACCAGGGCTACATGGCCTTCAGCGACGGGCTGAGGATCAAGCTCGGGAACTGACCGAGGCGAAGGCGCGGCCGGCCTGGCCCTCCGGGCCGGTCTCATCTGCGTGTGATCAGCGGGCGGAGTTCCGCGCCGCGCCGGGCGCGGGCTCCTGGCCCAGGGCGCGCCGTGCCTGCGGCGCTTGTTGGAGTGTCGAGGAGTGCCATGCGACAGACCATGAGTTTCGCCGTCCTGCTTTCGTGTGTCCTCTCGGCGGCTGCGCCGGCGCTCGCCGGCGCCCCAGCCCGCTACCCGGCTCCGCAGTTCCCGGTGGGCGGCTTCCCGCTCGCCATCGTGGCCGCGGACCTGAACGGTGACGGCTGGACGGACGCGGCCGTGGCGAACTTCGGCTCGAGCAACGTGTCCGTGCTCTTCGCCGACCAGAACGGCGGGTGCGCGCCGGCCGTGGCCTACGTCGCGGGAGCAGGCCCGACCGACCTGGCGACCGGCGACTTCAACAAGGACTCGAATCCGGACCTGGTGATCACCAACTCCTTCGGGAACGCCGTGGGCCTGCTCTACGGCGACGGCCTGGGGGGCTTCGTCGGCCCGGCCTTCAGCTTCGTGGGCGCGGCGCCGAGCGCGGTGGCGATCGGCGACTTCAACGGCGACACGCATCAGGACATCGCCGTGGCCAACCGCGACTCGCATGACGTCACGATCCTGAAGAACAACGGCCTGGGCATGTTCAGCACCGGCGCCACCGTGGCCGTGGGCGCCGCGCCCACCGGCATCGCGGCCGCGGACCTCGACCTGGACGGCAAGACCGACCTGGTGACCGCGAACAGCGGCTCGAACGACGTCACGGTGCTGCTGGGAAACGGCAGCCTGGGGTTCGCCGCGGCCACGCTCGGGGCCGGGACCATGCCCGCGGCGCTGATCGTCACGCTGCTGAACGGCGATCTCAACCCGGACCTGGCCGTGGTGAACGGCGGCTCCAACGACGTCTCCGTGTTCCTCGGGGCGGGCGGCGGCGCGTTCAGCGCGCCGGCGACCTTCGCCGTCGGGGATTCCCCGTCCGGCGTGGTCGCGGGTGACCTCGACGGCGACGGCGCGCTCGACCTCCTGGTCGCGAGCCGCTTCGATTCGGCCGTGTCGCTCCTTCGGGGCAACGGCCTGGGGCAGTTCAACCTCGAGGCGCGCCTGGCCGCTGGCGGCCAGGCCTGCGACCTGGCGCTCGGCGACGTCAGCGGCGACGGGTATCAGGATGCCTTGGTCGTGGATCAGGGATCCCAGGCCGTCTGCCTGCTGCGCGGGAACGGAGCGGGCGGGCTGGTCGCTCCGCTCGAGATCGCGGCGCCGTCCTACCCGACCGACGCCCTGGTCGAGGACCTGAACGGCGACCTCCGGCCCGACCTGGTGGTCACGGGCTACAACGCCGGGCAAGTCGCGGTGCGGCTCGGCGCCGGGGACGGGTCCTTTGGCGCAGCGGCCGTGTACGCCGTGGGCGGCGGTCCGGTGCGGGCGGCGCTGGGGAAGCTGAACGGCGACGGGCTCCTCGACCTGGTCACCGCCAACGAAACCACGAACGACGTCTCGATCCTGCTCGGCGCGGGCGGCGGGCTGTTCGGCCCGGCCGCTGCCTATGCGGTGGGCTCCGGGCCCGCCGCGGTGGTCCTGGAGCGTCTCGACGCGGGCGCGGCGCTCGACCTGATCGTCGCCAACCGCGGCTCGGACAGCATCAGCGTGGCGCTCGGCGACGGGGCCGGCTCGTTCGGGCCCGCGACCACGGTGGCGGTGGGAGTCGCGCCCAGCGCGCTCGTCACGGCGGACGTGAACAACGACACCTTCGCCGACGTGGTGGTCGGCAACCAAGGGGCGCACAGCGTCACCGTGCTGCTCGGCAACGGCGCGGGCGGCTTCCTGGGCCAGGCGTCCTACGCGGCGGGTTACGGCCCTTCGGCGGTGGCCGTGGCGGACATCAGCGGCGATGGCTTCCGGGACATCGCGGTGGCGAACGGCGCGTCCTTGACGGTCACGGTCCTCCTGGGCAACGGGACCGGCCTGTTCGGCGCGCCCATCGTCGTGCCCGTCGGCTCGCTCCCGTCGGACATCGTGGTGGACGACCTGAACGGCGACGGCAAGGTGGATATCCTGACCGCCAACATGGGCGCGGCCAGCGTCTCCGCTTTCGGCGAGGGCCTGCCCGCCTACCTCGGCGCCAGCACCTTCGCCGCGGGCAGCGTGCCCCTGTCCCTGGCCGTGGCCGACGTGAACATGGACGGCCAGAAGGACCTGGTCACGGCCAACGCGGGTGCGGACTCGGTGTCCGTGCTGCTGGACCAGACGCCGTGCCCGGGCTCCGCGACGCAGTACGGCGCGGGCTGCCCGGGAAGCGGCGGCTTCACGCCCGTGCTGTCTTTCGGCGGCTGTCCGTCTCCCGGCGCCCTCGTCACTCTGGGCGTGGCGCAGGGGCTGGGCGGGTCGTTCGCGCTGATCCTGTTCGGCGGCGGGCCGGCGTCGATTCCCGTCGGGAGCGGCTGCTTCCTGCTCATGGCGCCGCCCTGGCCGGTGCAGTTCATTCTGCCGCTCACGCCGGGCGGACCAGGGGCCGGCGCCATCGCCGTCAGCCTGCTCATGCCCGCTTCCGTGCCTCCGGCGAGCTTCGCCATGCAGGCATTCATCGCCGATCCGGGCGCACCGCTGCAGTACTCGAACAGCAACGGTCTGGCCCTGTCGATCCAGTAGCGCGGGCGCCAGGTCCGCCTTCCCTGCGTTTTTTCGCCGATTTCGTGAACGCTTTCTCCCCCCTTGCGACAAGGAAGGGCGAAACGCGATTGGTTCTCCCTGTCCTGGGTCGAAGCCGGCGGGTGATTCCTGGGCGGCGCGTTGCTCGTGCCGTCCGTCCTTGCCGGGCTGGCTCGCGGCGGGGGAGGGGACGGGGCCGAGGCCGCCGGCGGTCTCTCGGCGCCTGGACAGGGGGGTGGGAGAGGATCATCGTGCTCGCGGGCCCGCTGCTCCGGCG
>DYIW01000134.1:0-11792 GCA_020723465.1 Phycisphaera mikurensis | reverse complement strand
CGGGCCCGCGGCTTTTCACCGCCGTGCGTTTCCTGCGCGCGACTCCTTGCCGTTGTTTCGGCCCGCGAGCCCTTCTATCGTGGCCGCTCTGCTACGGGTTGCTGCCAGGATTGCCGGCCGGACCGGCCGAGCGGAGGGTTCACATGCGGGTGCGTCTGCTGTCACGGCTCTTCGCCGCCACGTTCCTCGGTACGGTCATGCTGGGCGCCGCGGGCTGCCAGGTGCTGAAACCGGTGGGGAACTACTTCGTGTACCGCTACCAGGACCTCGGCGAGATGGCCGAGTTCGGCTTCACCGTCACGGCGACGCCTCAGGTCGGCCTGTACTGGAACAGCCTCGAAGCGCTGGTGGCGGGCTACAGCGAAATCGACGGCTGGTTCGTCGGGTTCGGCGGCGGCCAGGTCGGCGTGACGCGGCACTACAACCGGTGCTTCGGCCTGCTCGTCTCCGAGGAGAACGTGGGCTGGGGGCCGGGCCTGGACGGCGAAAACCGCGAGCAGGTGATCTCGCACCGGTCGGGCGGGCTGCTGGGCATCCTCCTGCCGCCGTATGACAGCGGCCCGGACTACACGCCGGCCTGCGTGCACTTCTTCCCGCACATCGCCTACTTCGGCTTCGTCTGGAACGCGCGCTACACGCAGATGATCGACTTCATGCTCGGCATCTTCACCATCGACATCGCCGGCGATGACGGCTACGCCGTGGGCCGCTGGTCCTTCCCCTGGCGCTCGGGCGGGGGCGGCGGAGGCGACGACGACTACGTGGGGGAAGCGAGCGGCACCGCCGACTACCAGCAGTGGCCGGGATCAGACCGGCCGCAGAAGTGATCTGAGACGGAACTCCCGCCGGGACCGCTGCGCATGGGCGAGGAAGCGCTTTCGTCCTGTCCCTCGGCGCTGGCGCGCCGGCCCGGCTTCGCCCTGTTCCTGCTCGGCTTCCTGACGCTCTTCCTGGAGCTGTGCCTGATCCGGTACATGGCCGGGAACGTCTGGAACCTGGGCTACTTCCCGAACCTGGTGCTGCTCGCCGCCTTCGTCGGCATGGGCACGGGGTTCGTCTGCCACCAGTTCCTGGCCGCGCCTGCGGCCCGGCGCGGGTTCGCGCTGGCGCCCGCGCTGCTGCTGGCGCTGGTGCTGCTCATCACCTTCGTCCACCCCAGCCTGCCCGGGTTCGAGCGCTACGCCGGCAGCATCGGCGGGGAGCTGTACTTCACCTCGCTGCCGCGCAGCGCCCCGGCCTCGAGCGCCCTGCTCTTTCTCGCCTGGTTCGCGGCCCCGATCGCCGCGTTCGCGCTGATCTCGCAGCTCACGGCCAAGGCCTTCGCCTGCCTGGCGCCGCTCCAGGCCTACACCCTGGACATCAGCGGCTCGTGCTGCGGCATCCTGGCGTTCATGGCCATGAGCTGGCTCGAGCTGCCGGCGGCGCTGTGGTTCGCGCTGCTCGCCCCGCTCTTCCTGGCGGTGCCGGCCGGCCTGGCCGCGCGGCCGCGGGTGCTCGGCGCCCTGGCTCTGCTCGCCGCCGCGCTGCTCGTCTATCTGGACGACGCGCAGCGCCTGCCGCGCCCCGCGGGCTACCCGGACCGCGCCCTGGCGGCAGACGCGCTCGTGGACGTGCACTGGTCTCCCTATCAGAAGGTGGAGTTCACGCAGGGGACGGCGGAGAGCGCCACGATCCACGTCAACGGCCTGTGGCATCAATGCCTGCTCGGCGCGCAGGAGATCGCCAGCTCGTTCTACCGATTCGTGTACGAGGAGCGCGCGCGCCAGCCGGAGCTGCCGCCCTTCGCGCGCGTGCTGGTCATCGGCGCGGGCTCGGGGAACGACGTGGCCTGCGCGCTCATGCACGGAGCACGCGCGGTCGACGCGGTCGAGATCGACCCGGCGATCGCGGCGCTCGGGGAGCGCCATCACCCCGAGCAGCCGTACGCGGATCCGCGCGTCGCCCTCACCGTGGGCGACGGCCGCGCCTTCCTGACCAAGGCCGCCGGACCCTACGATCTCATCGTCTTCGCGCTCACCGACTCGCTGGTCAAGGTCAGCCCGATGGCGCAGCTTCGCCTGGAGAACTACGTCTTCACCAGGGAGGCGATGCGCCGCGCCTACGACCTGCTGGCCGAGCACGGCCTGCTGGTCTTCTACAACTACTACCGCGAGCCCTGGCTGCTGGACAAGCTCAGGGAGACGGCGCTCGCGGCCACGGGCGTTCTGCCGCGCCAGGTCAACGCCTTCGAGACCTTCACCATCCTGACCGTGGAACGCTCCGCCGCGGGCGCGCCGCCCGCTGCGCCCGCCGCGCCCGCCGCCGCGGGCGGCGTGCAGGTCGCGACCGACGACTGGCCCTTCCCCTACCTGCGGCGGCGCGGCCTGGCGCCGCTCTATGGCGCGGCCCTGGCGCTGCTGCTCGCCTACGCCGGGCTGCTTCTGGTGCTCGTGCGCCGCGGCGGGCGCGCCGGCCGCCTGGCCGGGCGCCCCGCGCCGCGTCTGGCCTTGAAGGTTGCCTTCGCCCTCATGGGTGCGGCCTTCCTGCTGCTCGAGACCAAGAGCATCATCCAGTTCAGCCTGCTGTTCGGCACCACCTGGTTGAACAGCTCGCTGGTGCTGCTCGCGGTGCTGCTTCTGGTGCTCGCCGCCAACTGGACCGCGCAGGTGCTGCGCGGCCGCCTGCTGCTCTGGCTGACCGTGCCGGCCCTGCTGCTCTCCGCGCTCGCCACCTTCGTGGTGCCGCTCGCGGCCCTGCTCTACCTGGAGAACGGGCCGGCGCGCTTCCTGGCGGCGGCTCTCCTCACCTTCTCGCCGGTCTTCTTCGCCAACCTGCTGTTCAGCGTGGCCATCCGCTCGCAGCCGGCGGCGGAGCACCTCTTCGGCTGGAACCTGTTCGGCGCCTCGGTCGGCGGCATCCTCGAGTACTCGAGCATGGCGCTGGGCTACAACGCCCTCGCCATCCTCGTGGCGCTGCTCTACGCGGCCACGGTGCTGCTCTTGCTCCGGGGCGGCGGCCTGCGCGGCCGCGTCGAATCGGGGTGCGCCGCGCGCGCGGGCTGTTAGACTCGCGAATCGCCTTGCGGCGGCGCTGCAGCCGGCGGAGCGCCCGCCCGGCGGCCGCTCCGCGGCTGATCGCCGGGAGCGGATGCGGATCGTGGACCCTCGCCGAGTTGGGGTAGAGTGGTGGGTGAGTGTCTCGCGACGCCGCCGAGCCGCACGGTTCAGCACGCGCGCCGGAGTCCAGAGCATGATGCCCGCATCGATCTTCCAGTGCGCCGAGGCGCGGCGCCAGGAGCGGCTGGTCCAGGGGATCCTGCGCTTCCTGCTGACCAACGACGCCTCCTTCTTGCGCGCCTTCTGCGCCTGGGCCGACTTCCCCGGCGACTGCGTGGCGGTGGGCGAGGACCCGGGCGAGGCGGGGGCGCCGCCGCAAGGGCTCGTGCTCGCCTTCGCCGGCGGCTCGGAGCGCCGCGTGGAGCTCGTGTTCTGGACCGAGCGCGGCGAGGCCCGCAACCGCGACGGCGACTCCGCGGATCTGTTCATCGTCCCGGAGCTGCGCGGCCAGCGCTTCGGCCCGCTGCCGGCCCGGAAGGCCAGGACCTGGGGTGACCTGGTGGCGCGCGCCGGCTCGGCGTCGGACCTGGCGCGCGCCGTGCTGCGCGGCCTCGAGGACTACGTCTGGACCGGCGAGGCGCTGGCCATGAAGGCGCTCAAGGACGAGATCGAGGCCTGGTGGAACGATCAGGAGCGCGAGTGGCAGGTTTCCCGCTTCCTGCGCGGCTGCGCCGAGCGGGCGCAGGAGCACGGGCTGAGCGTCAGCTCGTCGCAGAAGCTCTGCCGTCAGAGCGGCACCGGCTACTGGGGCCAGTATTTCAAGAACGCCTGGCTGCCCGCGAGCCACCGGAGCTGGCTGTGGAACGGCTTCGTCTTCCGCATGGGCGAGGGGGGGCGCGTGGCGCGCGTGCTGCTCGCGCTGCAGCTTCTGGATGACGCGGCCGACCGCCTGGGGCGCTCGCGCGCGCCGCTGCCGCAGTGGTACCCGTGGCAGGACGGCGACACCGGGGTGGTCGTCGCCCCGGACGGGGAGGAGCGCCTCTCGGTGCGCGCCTGGTACGAGGAGAGCCGGGAGCTCCTGGAGCAGTACGCCGACCTGGAGGCGCGCGCGCGCTGAGACGCGCCGCCGGCGTCCTGGAACCAGCCGCGCGGAGGCGTAGAATCCAGGCGCTTCGGGCGCCCGCGCCGTCGTTCCCGCGTCCTGTTCCGGCCGGACAGAGGGCCGGATTCGTGCTATCGGGAGTGGTTTGGCGGTGGTCCGGCCGGCGGTCGCGGAGGCGGCGGCCGTCGGACTGGGCTTGCGGACTCCTGCTGGAGGGACGTGGATGGAGAACAACGGTCTGTGCAACGCCTGTGAGGGACTGGTTCCCGCGCGCCGGGAGGAGCGCGAGGGCAAGGTCTTCCTGATCAAGGACTGCCCGAAGTGCGGCAAGACCGAGACGCTCATCTCCTCGGACGCGCGGCGCTACTTCAACAAGCGCGCCGTGGTGGACGTGGACACGGCGCAGCGCAAGTGCGACCTGGACTGCGTGGGGTGCACGCACAAGAAGCCGAACCTGATCTTCGTCGACATCACGAACCGCTGCAACCTGAACTGCCCGATCTGCGTGAACAACACGCCGAGCATGGGCTTCCAGTTCGAGCCGCCGCTCGAGTACTTCGAGCAGATCTTCGCCCACTTCGGCAAGTACGAGCACCCGCCGGCCGTGCAGCTCTTCGGCGGCGAGCCGACCGTGCGCTCCGACCTGTTCGACATTATCACCCTGGCGCGGGAGCACGGCCTGGCGCCGCGCGTGGTGACGAACGGCTTGAAACTGGCGAACGAGGACTACTGCCGCCGGCTGATCGAGAGCCGCGCCACCATCCTCATCTCCTACGACGGAGCGAATCCCGAGATCTACAGGGTGCTGCGCGGCACCGAGAAGATCCTGGAGCTGAAGCAGCGCGCCCTCGACAACATCCAGAAGATCGGCGGGGCCAAGGTCGTGCTCATGACCTGCATGGCCAAGGGCTTCAACCTGCATGAGCTGCCCCAGATCCTCGAGTACGTGCACGGCCGCAAGGATCACGTGCGCGGCATCTACCTGCTGCCGCTGGCCCACACCTGGGACCGAGAGGACTTCGACCTGGAGCCCGAGCGCATCACCACCGAGGACCTCGAGGCCGTGGTGAACCAGGCGTTCCCCCAGGACCGCATCGACTTCCTGCCGGCCGGCCTGCACGACCGGCTGCCGACCATTTTCCGCGTGCTGCGCACCAAGCCGCTGCCGTTCCGCGGGGCGCACCCGAACTGCGAGAGCATGTACATCCTGATCTCGGACGGGGAGCGCTACGTGCCGGTGTCGCGCTACCTCAAGGGCACGATCGTGGACCTGGCCCGGGACCTGGTCGCGCTCGAGGAGCGCGTCGGGCCGCGCGCGCGCGCCCTGCAGGAGCGCGGCGCCGCCGAGTCGAGCTTCGCCGCGCGCATGTTGAAGGCGCGCACCATCCTTGGCCTGATCGGCGTGGGGCGCAGGCAGTTTCGCCTGGGCGAGCTGTTCAAGGGCCGCGGCCCGGGCAAGGCGTGGAACGCCGTCCTGGCCATGATGAAGATGGCGCTCGGCGTCAAGACCAAGCTCGTGGTGGACCGCCACACGCGCGTGCAGGGCTTCCTGCAGATCATCGTCCTGCCGTTCGAGGACAAGACGGTGCTGGAAACGGAGCGCGTGCAGCGCTGCCCCACGGCCTTCGCCTACGTCGATCCCACGGACCACGAGGTCAAGCACGTGCCGGTCTGCTCGTGGCCGCTGTACAAGAGCGAGGTGATGCGCGGCATCACCGAGGAGTACGAACGCGCCGGCGCGGCGCAGCAGGCCTGAGGCGGCGCAATCCGGGGAAGCGCGCGCCCGCGCGACCAGCGGACGGTAGATTGGCGGCGTGAGCCGCGGCACCCGTGGCGCCGCGGCGGGAGGCAGCCATGAAGCTCGGCGGCTACGCGAATCGTCTGGCGCACATCGATCTCTCGGCGCGCAGCGTCGAGTACCGGCCGATCCCGGAGGAGTGGGCGCGGAAGTACATCGGCGGGCGCGGCCTGGGCGTGCGCTACGTGTACGAAAACGGGCCGGCGGTGGCGCCGCTCGCGCCCGAGAACCTGCTCTGCTTCATGACCGGTCCGCTCACCGGCAGCTCGGCCAACATGAGCGGCCGGCTCGCGGTGGTGACGCGCTCGCCCTTGACCGGCACGGTGACCGACAGCCATCAGGGGGGCTGGTCCGGGGCGCGCCTGCGCTGGGCGGGCTGCGACGGCCTGGTCATCCGCGGCAAGGCGAGCGCGCCGGTCTACCTGTGGGTCTCCGGCGGCCAGGTCGAGATCCGGGACGCAGCCGAGCTGTGGGGCAAGGGGGTGCACGCCACCGTGGAGCACTTCCGCCGCGAGCACGGCAAGAAGGACCTGTCGGTCATGGCGATCGGGCCGGCGGGCGAGCACCTGGTGCGCTACGCCTGCTGGATCAACGAGGACGACCGCGCCGCGGGCCGCGGCGGCACGGGCTGCGTGGGCGGCGCCAAGAACCTCAAGGCCGTGGTAGTGCAGGCGCGGCAGGCTCTGCCCGAACCCTACGACAGGCAGGCCTGGGACGCGGCGCGCAAGCGCGCGCTGGCCCTCATCAAGGACGAGAAGAACGTCACCAGCCCGCGAAAGGGCGGCCTCAGCGTGTTCGGCACGAACGTGCTGATGAACATCACCAGCGCGCTCGGCGCCCTGCCGGCGCGGAACAGCCTCGAGACCTCCTTCGGCGCGCGCGCCGAGAAGCTCAGCGGGGAGTACGTCAAGGAGCACCTGCTGGTGGCCGATCCCACCTGCCACGCGTGCCCGGTGGCGTGCAAGAAGGAGGTCGAGGTGAAGCAGGGACTGTTCGCCGGCCTGCGCATGGAGAGCGTCGAGTACGAGCCGGCCTGGGCGCTGGGCGCGAACTGCGGCAACGACGACGTGGCGCTCGTGGCCGGGTTCATCGACCTGGCCAACGATCTAGGGGTGGACGCGATCGAGATCGGCGACGTGCTCGCCACCTACATGGAGGCGACCGCGGCCGGCTACACGGCCTCGGACCCGGGGCTCAAATGGGGCGACGGCCCGGGCATGGTGGAGATCCTGAAGAAGGTCGCCTTCCGCCAGGGCATCGGCGACGTGCTGGCGAACGGCGTGGTCGCCGCGGCCGAGCACTTCGGCCATCCGGAGATCGCCATGCACTGCAAGGGGCAGGGCATCCCCGCCTACGACCCGCGCGGCCTGAAGGGCATGGGCCTGGCCTACGCCACCTCGAACCGCGGCGCCTGTCACCTGCGCGCCTACACGCCGGCCAGCGAGCTCGGGCTCATCGCGCTCAAGACGGACGGACTGGCGTGGCAGGGCAAGGGCGAGCTGGTCAAGCTGCTGCAGGACCTGCACGCCTTCTCCGACAGCCTGGACCTGTGCAAGTTCAGCGCGTTCGCCGAAGGCGCCGAGGAGTACGCCGCGCAGTACTCGGCCATGACCGGCGCCGCCATGAGCGCGGCCGACGTGCTGAAGACCGGCGAGCGCATCTACAACCTCGAGCGCCTGTACAACAACCGGGCAGGGTTCGGCGCCGGCAGCGACGTCCTGCCGGCCCGGTTCACCACGCAGCCGTCCACCATGGGCGGCTCGCGCGGCCACGTCTGCGAGCTGAAGCAGATGCTGGAGGAGTACTACGCGGCGCGCGGCTGGAAGGACGGCGTGGTGCCGCGCGCGAAGCTCGAGGAGCTGGGAATCCCGTAGGCGCGCTCCGGCTACCCGCCGCCCACGGCCGGGAAGAGATCGAGCCGGTCGCCCGCGCCGAGCGGGGTGTCGAGGCCCTGCTCGAGGTGGCGCGCATCCCGGCCGTTCACCAGGACATGGACGTTGCCGCGGAGCGCACCGCCCTCGTCGAACAGCTCGCGCTCGAGGCGCGGCGAGCGCGCGATCGTCTGCTCCAGCAGCTCTCGCACCGTCGCGCCCGCGGGAAGCGGCAGGTCGGCGCTCGCCGCGCCGGCGAGAAGGCGCAGGCTGGCGTAGAAGTTCACCTGCACGGCGCGCTCCACCGCGTTTCCCGTGCCTCGTACGCGCGTTCTCCGGCGGCCTGCATCGGCGGGAGCGGCGCTCAGAAGAGCACGCCCTGGCGCGGCGGGAGGATCTTGCGGGCGCGCAGGACGTCCTCGATGAGCGGGAGGTGCTGCTCCCGGTCGAGCGGCAGCTCGACCGTGCGCGCGCGCAGCTCGAGCTTGAGGAGGAGTGCGCCCAGGATGCCGTGGATCTGCCGCTGGAAGCGCGTAGAGGTGGCGCGCATCTTGTCGGCCGCGATCTCCGCGTCGATGATCGGCACCCAGAAGAGCACGTCGTAGGTGGCGCACCAGCGCTGCAGGAAGGGATGCAGGTACTCCTGCTCCCCGCAGGCCCGGACCATGTAGGCGTAGTTGTCGATCACCGCCCGGTCGCAGATCACGACCTCGGTGCGGCGCGCAGCCTCCAGCTCCGCCTGCCACTGCGCCGCGAGGATCCACATCTGCCCCTCGAGGGTCGTGGCCTCGTTGATGGGGAACGGCGAGCGGCGCGAGTTCTCGTAGGCGACGTCGGCGTCGATGCTCAAGGCGCGCAGCCGGCTGGCGAGCAGGAAGGTGAGCACGGTCTTCCCGACGCCGTGCGTGCCGATGAAGGCGATCTTGCCAGCCACGGGCGCGAGTATAGCAGGGGAGGCTACGGCAGCGTTTCGTGTTCGCCGTAGCGCAGCGCGCAGCGCACGCGGTGCTGGTAGGAAATCAGCCCGCGGCGCAGGCGTTCGCGCACCAGCCCGCCGTCCAGCTCCAGGCGCTCGGCGATCTCCTCGACCTCGAGGCCCTCGAACTCGCGCAGCCAGAGCACGTAGCGCTGCTCGGGCGGCAGCCCGTCGAGCGCGGCGCGCATGGCCCGGGCCTCGTCGCGGTCGCTGGCGGCGCGGCGCGGCGCGGTGGCGGGAACCGGACCCGCGTACTCCGGGCCCGGCGCGGACCAGCCGGCCGCGCAGCCGGCCCGCAGGGGCAGCGCGGGCTTCGCGGCCTCGCGGTCGGGATCGTCCTCGAGTTCCAGCAGGGAGCGCAGCCGGTCCTCGGCGATGGAGAGCAGCCAGCGGCGGAAGGCGCCAAGATCCCGGCCGTCGAAGCGGGTGCGGCGGCCCCAGGCGCGCAGCAGGGTCTCCTGCCAGATGTCCTCCGCGGGCAGGCGCTCGCGCAGCGCCGCGCCCATGCGCGCCTCGATGAGCAGCAGCATGGCGGCCGGCCGCACGGCGTGGATGAGCTCGTCCCACGCGGCAGGCGCGTCGCCGCGCAGCCGCGTCCACGTCAGCCGGAAAGGCCTGTCCTCCTGCGTTCCCATCGCCACTCCTAGAGAATACACCAGCAAATGGCGTTTTGCCGGCCATCCGGCCCGCGAGATGTCGCGTGCGGCGCCGGCGCGGCCTGGCGCCTGGCGGCCTACGTCTGGGCGGCGGGCTCCTGCAGGCGCTCGCGGCGCAGGTCGCAGAGCGACGCGACGACGCGCGCCAGGGCAGAGCCGGTCACGGGCTTCACCAGCAGGCGCGCCACCATGTCGCCGCTCGCCACGCGCTCGGCCGCCGGGCTGCCCTCGGCCGCCAGGCCGACGACCGGGGTCTCGCGGGCGGCCGGCACCGAGCGCAGGACGCGCAGGATGCCGAGGCCGCCCTGGCCGGGTATGTCCAGATCCAGGACGATCACGTCCGGGGCGTGATAGAGCGCTGCCTCCACCCCCGCGCGCACGTCCTGCGCCACCGAGACCCGGAAACCCGCCTGGTGGAGCCGCGCCGACAGGTTGACGAGCTGATCGTTCCCGCCGCCGATGAGGAGCACCGAGCCCGCGGGGTGGCGCGCACGAGTGAGGTCGCACGCCACGTCCGGGGCGGGAGGGGACTCGCAGCAAACTGAGTCGTTCATTGAGCTCTGCTCCGCCTGGGTGGGGTCCGTGAGCGAGGAGGCTCCTCCGACATGGATCGGTGCGGGATTCTCCAACTTCTGGACGCCCGATCTTGCGCTGCCAGCAGCAGGCAGCCGGCATCGGATTCATCGGCAGTCGCTCGATGGAAATTCAGCCAAAAGCAGCAGGCGCAGGCGAAAATGCTTCATTCCCGCACCACGCGCAACCGGGCCGCAACCAAGGCGCGTGCGGCGCGGAATGCAGGACGGAGGAACGGATGCTGGTCCTGGCGGTCTACGCCACGGCGCAGGAGGGTGCGGGGCTACGCGCTGGCGCCGCCACCTTGCTGGAGCTCGGCGCGGGCAAGGTCGCGGCTGCCGTTGCGCTCTGTTCCGCGCTCGCGCGCCGCCCGCGTCCTGGCGCCGTCCTGCTGTTCGGCGTATGCGGGGCCTTCCCCGCGCGCCATCTCGCCGCGGGCGGTGGGCTCGCCGTGGGCGACCTGTGCGTGGTGGGCGAGGACCTGCTCGCGGACGAGGGCGCGGAGAACGAGGACGGCTTCCAGAGTCTCGCCGAGCTCGGGCTCGGGGAGATCGGCCCGTTCGCCGCTGACCCGACGCTGAGCGCGCGGGCAGCGGAGATCCTGGGCGGCGCCCCTGTCTTGCGCGGCGCCACGGTGAGCCGCTGCAGCGGCACCGAGGCCCTTTCGGCAGAGATCGCGCGGCGGACCGGCGCTCTAGTCGAGACCATGGAGGGGGCCGCGGTAGCGCTCGCCTGCCGGACTTTCGGCGTTCCCCTCGTCCACCTGCGCTGCGTGAGCAACCTCACGGGCGAGCGCGCGCGCGCGGGCTGGCGCTGCGCCGAGGCCGCGGACAAGGCGCGCCGGGCCGCGGCCGAAGTTCTCGACCGCCTGGCGTGACGTTCGGATCAGGCCGAGGCGCTTTCCAGGCGCGGTGGCCAGTCGCTCGGAGAGACTCCCTCGCGGGCGCAGACGTGCTCGATCAGGCGCGGGAAGAACTCGGCGAAGTCCTGGGCGAGATCTCGGTAGTGGGCCTCGAGCTCGGCCGCGCCGCTCGCGAGCGGGTTGGTGTGGCGGAGCCTCTGCGAGATGCCGGCGAGCGCGCGGGCCGGGGCTTCCGCCTGCGTGTAGGCGGAGAGCCAGTCGCCTGCAGCCATGCGCGGCGCCACCTCGCGCAGGCGCGGAGGCATGAGCGCCGTGCGCGAGAGCAGCGCGGCGTAGATGCCCCGGGCGAACTCGCCGAGAGAGAGGTTCGGGCTGTAGTGCTCCCAGGAGCGCGCCAGGAAGTGATCGTAGAACACGTCCACCATCACGCCCGCGTAGCGCTCGAACGGCGGCGAAAGGCGGCCGCGGCTGCGTGCCACCACGGGATGGGAGTCCGTGAAGGCGTCGATGGCGCGGTGGCGCCGAATGCCGCGGCGGACCGGATCCGGCAGGCGCACGAGGTTGGCGCCGCGCATGAAGTCGCCCATCAGGCTGCCGAGGACCGAGTCCGGGGTAGGGTCCGCGAGGTAGAGGTGGGCGAGGTAGTTCATGCTGAGAGAGGGACATTGTAGTGGGGCGAGGAGGAGCGTCGCGGTCCTTTCCCTGGCCTCCGGGAGCGGCAGCGGCTCCCGGTGCAGGCCGTGCGCGAGGAACGCCAAATGGTCCGCCTTTGGCGGAGGCGATGCTGTAGCGGGGCGTGGATGAAGAACGGTCGGCGAGAGAGGCCTGGTTCAAAAGACCAGCCACCCGTTCGTCACCGTTCAGTACCCGTTTCACTGCCTCGCGGGACAGCGTCTGCGGGTCGTGCTCATCTGGACCA
>DYIW01000133.1 GCA_020723465.1 Phycisphaera mikurensis | reverse complement strand
CGGCAGAGAGCAGCGCGGCCGGCAGGCGCAGCGGGCGGTCGTAGCTTCCTTCGTGCACCTCGAGCAGCACGAGCAGGCCGAGGAGCAAGCCGCCGCTGGCGCGGAGCGCATCCGGGACGTTCTCCGCGGCCGTGACCGCGAGCACGAGCCACAGGCCGGTCAGCGCGGCGAAGGCGAGGAGCGGCCGCGTGAGCGGCGCCGCGGCCGCGAGCCCGAGCCTCCCGCTCCAGGCCGAGCGCAGGAGCAGCAGGGGGCCGAGGAAGAGCAGCACCCCTTCTTTCAGGTGCGGCTGCTCGAACACCATCGGGTCGACGGCGAGGAAAACCGCGAAGAGCAGGAGGAGCGGAGCCATTGCCGGTAGCGTAGCGACGCTTTTCTCCGCGTCACCCGGCGAAGAGCGACTCGGCGAAGGCCTGCGGGTCGAACTCCTCGATGTCGTCCGCCTTCTCGCCCACGCCCACGAACTTGACCGGCAGGCCGACCCGGTCGCGGATGGCGACCGCGGCTCCGCCCTTGGCCGAGCCGTCGAGCTTGGCCAGGAAGAGCGCGCTGACTGGTACGGCTGCCTTGAACTTCTCGGCCTGGACCAAGGCGTTCTGGCCGGTGGTGGCGTCGAGCACCAGGATGACCTCGTGCGGCGCGCCGGCGATGCGCTTTCCCAGCACGCTGCTGATCTTGGTCAGCTCGCGCATCAGGGTCTCGTGCGTGTGCAGCCTCCCCGCGGTGTCCACGAGCAGCACGCCCGCGCCCTCGGCGAGCGCGGTCTCGGCCGCGTCGAAGGCCACGGCCGCGGGATCGCCCGCGGCCTTGCCCTTGACCAGGACCGCGCCCACGCGCTCCGCCCAGATGGCGAGCTGCTCCACGGCCGCGGCGCGGAAGGTGTCGGCCGCGCCGATGACCACCTTCTGGCCGCGGCGCGCGAAGAAGCGCGCCAGCTTGGCGATGGACGTGGTCTTCCCCGAGCCGTTCACGCCGACCACCAGGATGACGGTGGGGGGCTTGTCCGCCAGGCGCACCTCGGCGCGCGCGCCCAGGCGTTCGCGCACTTCCTGCTTCAGGAAGTCGTACACCTGGTCCGAGGTCTTGAGCGCGCGCTGTTTGTACGCGGCGCGCGCCTTCTCGATGATCTCGGTGCCGGTCGCGCCCAGGTCCGCGGTGTAGAGCAGCTCCTCCAGCTCGTCGAGCAGGGCGTCGTCCAGGTCCCTCCCGATCGACAGGATGGCGTTCAGGCCGGCGGCCAGCTTCTCTCGCGTCTTCTTGAGTCCGGCGCGCAGTCGCTCGAACATCGCTCTTTCTCTGGAAAGGGGGGCGGGCTAGAGATTGTCCAGGTCGTCCAGGGTCTCGGCGGTCTCGCCGTCCGGCTCGGGCGCCGCCTCCTCGCCCGCGGCGCGCGGCAAGGGCGCGCGGCAGGGCTCCCGGCCGGCGTCGCCGCGCACGCGGTCGAGCACGCCGTTGACGAAGGCGCCGGACTTGGCCGTGGAGAAGCGCTTGGCCAGCTCGATGGCCTCGTTCAGCGTGACCTGGGGCGGGATGTCCTCGCGGAAGAGCAGCTCATACACGCCGAGGCGCAGGATGTTGCGGTCCACCGCGGCCAGGCGCTCGAAGTCCCAGTTCTCTGCGGCGCGGCGGATCGCCTCGTCGATGCGCTGGCGGTGCGCCAGGCAGCCGTTCACCAGGCCGATGGCGAACAAATAGACCTCGTCATCTTTGGTCTGCGCGCGCAGGAAGGGGCCGGGCTCGAGCGTCAGCCCATCCGCGCGCTGATCGACGGCGTAGAGGTGCTGCAGGGCCAGCTCGCGGGCCCGCGTCCTCCGGCGTGTCGCCATGGTCAGGTGCCGCGGATGCGCCGCAGCAGATGGCAGGTCTCGATGGCGGCGCGCGCCGTCTCGGCGCCCTTGTTGCCCGACTTGGCGCCGGCGCGATTGATCGCCTGCTCGAGGTTGTCGACCGTGAGCACGCCGAACAGCACCGGCACGCCGCTCTGGAGCGCCACCGAGGCGACGCCCTTGGCCACGCCCTCGGCCACGTGGTGGTAGTGGTCGGTCTCGCCGCGGATCACCGCGCCCAGGCAGACGACCACGTCCACCTTGCCGCTCTCGGCGAAGGCCTTGGCCACGAGCGGCATGTCGAACGCGCCCGGCGTCCAGGCCACGGTCACGTCCTCGGCCTTCACGCCGAGCTTGCTCAGCTCGTCGAGCGCGCCGGCCAGCAGGCGCGTGGTGATGAACTCGTTGAACTTGGCGGCCACGATGGCGATGCGCAGGCCGCTGCCGCCGAGCGTGCCCTTGAGTTCGGTGTGCATGGTCTCACTCCTCCGGGTTCGTCTGCTTCGGCCGGCTCGGGGGCGGCAGGTAGCGGTAGCCGGAGTTGGGGTTGTCGCGGTCGTAGGCGAAGGCGTCGCGGTTCTCGATGAAGTGCTTCACGTAGTCCACCGGGATGGCGAAGTTCAGCCCCTCGGAGAACAGGCGCTTCCAGGTGTTGACGCCGATCACCTGGCCGCGCGAGTTGAACAGCGGGCCGCCCGAGTTGCCCGGGTTCACCGCCGCGTCGATCTGGATGTAGACCTTGCCGTCGTTCTCGCGGTTCTTGATCGAGACGATGCCCTCGGTGACGCTGCGCTCCATGCCCTGCGGGGCGCCCACCACGAACACCTGCTGGCCGACGTCGACCTCGTCGATGTCGCCCAGGTAGACCTTCTGCAGCTTGACGTCCTTCAGGTCTTCCGGCTCGATCTTGAGCAGCGCCAGGTCCACGAAGGGGTTCACGGCCACGACCTTGACCTTGTCGAAGTTCTTCTTCTCGAACTGGCCGTCGGCGCGGTGGTAGATCACCACCGAGACCTCGATCTCGCCCTGCACCACGTGCGAGTTGGTGATGATGTAGCCGTCCTCGCGGATGATGAAGCCCGAGCCGAGCGCGCCCGGCACCTTGACCAGGACCACGCCCTCGCCGTACTTTTCGACCGCGGCCTTGGTGCCGAGGTCGGCGAGTTCCGCCTCGGCGTAGAGGCCGCGGCTCTCCTCCTGCGCGGGCGCGGCCGCGCCCTCCGCGGCCTCGGCCGCGCGCCCGACCACGTCCGCCTTCGGCACCTCGAGCACGGTGAAGCCGATGTCGACGAAGACCTTGTCGGCGGTCTCCTTCAGCACCTCGCCGCGCACGACCTTGCCGTCCGCGAGCGTGAACTCGTCTGCGGCCGCACTGCGGCCGAGCAGGAGCGCCGCGCAGGCGAAGAGGAGCGCTGTGGTTCTGGGCATGGGAATCCTCCGCCAGGAAGCGAATCACGGCATTGTACGGGACGGCGCCCGAGGCAAGGCCGGGTTTTTCGGGGGGTCAAGGAGGCAGTTCGGCGGGAGGGAGCTTGCTCGCGGCCTCGGCCAGGCGCTCCGCGGCCTCACGCGCCACGGCCTCTGCCTCGGCGTTCCCTGGGTCGCGCGCGAGCGCGCTCTCCGCCAGGTCAATGGCCGTCTGCCAGGCGCCGGCCTCGAGTTCCACTTTCGCGCGGAGCGCGAGCGGCGCCGCGGCCGCGGGCTCCAGCTCCTGCCAGCGCTGGGCGAACACCCTCGCGACGTCTGGGGCTTCGAGGTCGAGCGCCCCCCTCAAGTAGACGCCGAGAAGATCGCGCTGGAGGTCCTTCCTCTCGGACAGCGCGCGCAGAGTCTCCATTGCTCGCTCGCGGGCGTCCGTGACGCCGCGCGTCGCTAGGTGGCTCCGCACGACCGCGAGGCTGTGAAGGGCGATGGGCTGAAGCTCCGGGAAGAGCGGCTCGAGGGACGTCCCGCGCGCCAGGTCCTGCTCCGCCTTCTCCAGCACCGCCGTTTCCGCGGACTTCGGGCCGCCCTCGAGCTGCACGCACAGACCGCCGCGCAGCAGGTAGAAGAAGGAACAGGGATTCTCCTTCACCGCGCGGTCGAGGAGTTCGCGCGCGCGCGTGGCGTTCCGCGTGCTCACGGCGAGCAGGATCTGCGGCAGCATTCGGCCGTAGCTGTCGATCAGGAACGGCATGCTCGGACCCGTGTGGGCCAGGACGAACTCCTGGTTCAGGTTCTCGATCGCTGGCATGCGCAGGATCATCCCTGTCACAGCCGCGGCCACCCGTTCCGGGGACCCCCAGCCGCCGACCACAAGATCCTCGATGGAGTCCAGGACCTTCAGGAATTCGGCCATCGGCTCCCCGTCGCGCAGGTCACCTGGCTGCCCCGGTTCTCCCAGAAGGTGGATAGCGAAGATGCGGTAGACCTTCGCTGTCGCGTCCTGCGGGAACATCCGCAGCACGGTCTCTGCCGTGGACACGGTCTCCCGCAAGCGGATCATGAACGCCAGGGCGGCCAGGCGGCCGTGCCAGGCGAAGTAGTGGAAGGGGGCCTCATCGATCGCGCCTTGGAAGCAGAGCAGGGCCTGCGGGCCCGTCTCCGCCATCATGCCGCGCACGTAGAGCGCGTCCGCGTCCGAGAGGCCGGCGGCCAGCGCCTCGTTGAACAACGCCTCGGCCAAGTGGCGCGTCTTGGAATGCCCCAGGGCCAGCATGGCGCGCAGCAGCAGCGCCTCTCCGCGGTGCTCTTCGGGCGGGCCTGCGACTTCAAGACGGTCCAGCTCGTCCTGCGCCTCCTCGCGTTTCACGGCCGCGATCAGGGAGCGCGCCCTCTTCAGGCGCCACGAGGGGACATCGGGCGACCCAGGTACCACTACGAGGGCCTGGAGCAGTTTGGCTGCCGCCTCGTTGAAATCCCCACGCTCGGCCGCGAGCTGCGCGGAGCGCACGTGCGCGTCCGCCAGATTCCGCTGGGCTGCTTCGCGCGCCTCCTGCTCGCGGCGCGCGCTCTGCAACTGGATCAGGGCCGTGGCGGAGAGGCCGCCGACGATGGAGAGGAAGAGCAGCAGCCCGGCGAGGACCCCGGCGCGATGCCGGCGAAGGAACTTCCGCAGCCGATAGACCGTGCTCGGCGGCCCGGCGCTCACCGGCTCGTCGCCGAGGAAGCGGCGCACGTCCGCCGCGAACTCGGCCGCGCTCGAGTAGCGCTGCTCGCGGTTCAGGGCGAGGGCCTTGAGCACGATCCAGTCGAGATCGGCGGGCAGCCCGGGCCGCAGGAGGCCGGGCCTGCGCGGCTCGCCCGCGATGATGCGCCGCAGTGCCTCCTGCCAGGGCGTTTCGGTCAGATCGAAGGGTGGCTCGCCGGCGAGCAGCTCGTGGAGCACGGCCCCGAGGGAGTACACGTCCGTGCGGATGTCGACTCCTCCCGGCTCTGCGGCCGCCTGCTCCGGGCTCATGTAGGCCAGGGTGCCGACGACCTCCCCGGGGCGCGTCAGCATGATTCCGGCGCTCGTGCGCGCCGTGCCGCGCGCCACGCCGAAGTCGATCACCTTGGGCGCGCCGTCCTCGCCCACCAGGATGTTGGACGGCTTGAGGTCGCGGTGGATCACGCCGTTCTGATGGGCGTGGTGCACAGCGTCGCAGGCGGCGGCGAAGAGCTGGAGCACATCGGGCAGGCCCAGCCCCTGGCGCTGCGCGTGCTCGGTCAGGCTGCGCGCGCCCGGGATGTACTCCATCGTGAACCACGGGACCGTGGCGCCGCTCTCGTCGATCTCGGTGCCCGACTCGTAGATCTGGGCGACGCCCGGGTGGCGCAAGCGCGCCAGCAGCTCGGACTCGTAGGCGAAGCGCCGGATGGCCGAGGGCGACTCCAGGCCGGCGCGCATCACCTTGAGCGCCACGAGGCGGTGCGGCTGCTCCTGCTCTGCCTCGTAGACCACGCCCATGCCGCCAGCAGAGAGCACGCGCAGGATTCGGTAGGAGCCGATGCGCGCCCGCTGCGGCGGCGCGGCGGGCAGAGCGGTCGCGGGCCCTGATCCGAGCGCCGCGCTGTCCGCGCCCGACGTTCCCCAGCCCAGGGAGAGCAGGATCTCGACGCGCTCCCTGAGCACTTCATCGTCCCCGCAGGAGCGTGCCACGAAGGCGTCGCGCTCGGCCTGCGACGTGAAGCGGTGCGCCTCCTCGACGATGCGGAGCAGCAGGCGCTCCCGCTCCACTTCCTTCGGATCAAGCATGGAGGCGCTCGCGCAGCCAGGCCCTGGCCACCGCCCAGCGCCGGTCGACCGTGCGGGACGAGCTGCCAAGCACGGCAGCGACCTCCCCGCAGCTCAGGCCGCCAAGGCAGCGCAGCTCGGCGATCCTGCCGAGCTCCTGGTCCACACGCGACAGAGCGGAGAACGCGTCGGCCAGCTCAACGACGTCGAAGGAACGGCTCTCCTCCCCCTGCCGCAGCGACAAGCGCAGGTCCTGCAAGAAGCCATCCGCCACCTTGCCGCGTCGCGCCAGGTCCACGATCAGGTTCCGCATGACCTTGGATGCCATGGCCAGGAAGTGGCCGCGGCTGGGCCAGTGGGCGCCCTGGCAGGCGACGAGTCGCATGTACCCTTCGTGGACGAGGTCGGCCGGCGCGAGCAGGTGCCCCCGGCCCTCCAACGCCAAGTGCGCGGTGGCGATAGAACGTAACTCCTCGTACACCACGGGCATGAGTTCGTCCCAGGCGCGCTGATCTCCCCGCTCCGCCCGGTGGAGAAGAGCCGTGGTCCGCCCGACTGCCCGAGTCACCATGCCGGCCCGCCCTTCGCGGCCTGTTCGATCCTGGTCCCGCGGTGCCAGATCTTAGAAAGCCCGGAGATTTCCTCAAGAATCGTGGCGAAGGTGGGGCCTGTGCCTCGTTGTCCACGCATGAGACTATCACGGTCCGAGAGGGCCTCGCAAGCCGCGCGCGCGCCCGCGCGCCGCGGCGGGCAGAGTCCGGTCCTCGGGCCTCAGGAAGGAAGAGGAACCATGAAGAAGCTCACCCTCGCCCTCGGATTGCTCATCCCCCTGCTCCTGGCGCACGAGACGTCCCGGGCCTCCACGAACGTGTGCGGTCCCATCTTGGTCAACACGACCTGGAACCTCGCCGGCAGCCCCTACATCGTCACCTGCAGCATCATCGTTGGAAACAGCGCGACACTGACGATAGATCCGGGGGTCACCGTGTGCTTCCAGCACATGAAGGGCATGATCATCGGCGATCCCGCCTGGGGGGTGGGAACCCTCATGGCGCGCGGCACGGCCCTGCTGCCCATCCTCTTCACGAGCTGCGATGCGCAGCCCGCTGCCGGCGACTGGGCGTACATCAAGCTGGACGACCTCGCAGTCGACGCCCAGCTCGACCCGAACGACAACTACCTGAGCGGCTCGATCCTGGAGTACTGCACGATCGAGTACGGCGGGTACGGTAGTGTGCCCATGCTCGACCTCCAGCACTCGGTACCCTTCATCAACCACTGCGAGCTGCGCTTCTCGGCATCAACGGGCCTGAACGGCAACCTGAACGACGGCGGGGCCGGCCTTCCCCTCCGGCTCGTGATGACCAACAACAACATCCACCACTGCGTGGGCCACGCGGCGTACGTCGGAGAAGGCTGGGGACACTTGATCAAAGGCAACACCCTGAGCAACACGTCGAGTGGACGGGGGCTGCGCGTGTACAGTGCGGCGAATCCGGAGGTGGTCGGGAACGAGGTGAGGGACAACTCCGGTGGGTCCAACGGGACCGGGGTTGAGGTCTACGAATGTCCCGACGCGACTATTAGCGACAACACCATTCAGAATAGCGATACGAGCGCGGATTACGGTGGCGGACTGTACGTGCGCTACTGCTCAGACTCAGAAATCTCGCGCAACGTCATTGCCGGCAACCGCCTGACGGGCGGTTACAACTACGGAGGTGGGTTGGCCGTCTTGGATTCGAGCAATGTTCTCGTCGAGGGAAACGAAATCGTCGGAAACGAGGTTGTTGTCTGGTGGACCACAATTGGCGGCGGGGCCTTTATCAAGAACTGTGCCAATGTCGTCATAAGAAACAACCACATCGTGGATAATGACAGTGGCGCCGACACGGCAGGGGTAAGACTGGAGACGTGCGGCGGCGCTGTGGTGGAGAATAATCGCATCTCTAACAATTATGCTGTCACTTACAACGGCGGCCTTTCCCTGCACGACTGCAGCAGTGCGCAGATACTCCAAAATCGCATCACGAGCAACAGCGCCGGGCAGGACACGGGCGGATTGGGCGTAAGCTTGTGCGGGAACTCGATAATCAAGGGCAATACAATCATGAACAACGTGGCGACCGACGATCTTGGAGGCGTGTGGATCGCCGCCTCCAGCGAGGGCACGATCGTGAGCGAGAACCGTATCGCCGGGAACGTCGCCACGAACCGTGGGGGCGGGTTATTCATCTCCTCGGCCAGCGTGGCTCTGACGGAGAACGTCATCGTGCTGAACGCCGCGGCGAAGGGCGGGGGGATTTACGTGGACAAAACGGCGAGCGGTCTTGTGATGGCCGGGGACCCGGTATCGAACACGTTCAACACGCTGGCTGGGAACACCGCCACGCAGGGCACCGCGGTTTTCTACAACCGGACGAACGGGAGTGGCGTTCTGGCGGCGACCTACGTCTGCTGGGGCACGACGGATCTGTCTCTAATCAACGACCCGATGATCTGGGACTTCTTCGACGACGCCAATCTCGACATGGTCACGTACCTTCCCATCGCCACGTGCGACCCGTTCTACGACATGGGCGGTGGCGTGGAGGGTGTGACCGGGATTCCGTCGCTCCTGGGCACGGGCACGCTGCTTCCGGGATCACCGACGCTGGTGTCTCTGACGAACGGTGCCCCGCAGTCGTTGATGATCGTGCTGATCGGGTTCGTGCCGATCTACTACGGCTACCTGGACGGGATCGTTGTCCCGCTGCCGGCCGTGGTCGTGTGGCCGCTGGCGACGGACGCCTCGGGAAACCTCAACATGCCCTTCAACTGGCCGGTCGGCCTGCCTTCGGGGGCGGCGGTGTTCTGGCAGGCGATGATCGCCGACAGCGCTTCGTCGAACGGCGTGGCGTCGTTCAGCAACTCGCTCTACTCCGTGGTGCCGTGAGGCGTCGGGCGCTGCCTTGAGCGGGAGGTGGGCGATGCATGCGAGCATTGTGAGGACGGTCGTGTTCGTGGCCGTGGTTACGGGCGTGTGCCGAGCCGCGACGCTGGAGGTGCCGAGTCCGTACCCGACGGTCCAGGCCGCGATCAACGCCGCGAGCGCGGGTGACATCATCCTGGTGCACGGCGGGACGTACGGGCCGGTGGTGGTCGACAAGGCACTGACCATCATCGGCGATCCCATGCCGACCATCAGCAACACGATCGCAGCCGGCTCCATGCCAAGCGTGCCACCGGCGATCGGGCTGGCGGGCCCGGGTTCGGGAGTGGTGCGCCTGGTGAACCTGAAGACGCGCGGCGTGACGGACGGGATGTACTACGGCCAGACGAATTCTGGGATCGGTGGCGGCGGATTCGCCGAGCTGCACGTGGAGGACTGTGACATCGAGCCGGCGGACTGGCAGTACCTGTCGGGAGTCGGCATCGGCGAGCCGGCCATCGAGGTGAGCGTGCCCTATGTGGTGATCGCGCGCTCGCGGGTCAAAGGAGGCGAGACGGGCACGGACTCCTCTTGCTACGTCGGGGTTCCGGCCAGCGGCGCGGGAGTCTGCGCCGGGACATCGACCGTGGTCGTCCTGGACTCAGAGATCCGCGGCGGCGATGGGGCCGATCTGTCGTTTCTTCCGGGTTGCTGGCCCTATCCCCTGTCGCTGGCCGGAGGCGCGGGCGGAGACGGCGTCGTGGCCGATCGCCTGTTCGAAGGCGGCCCCCTGAGCGAGGTCGAGGGCGGCGGCGGGGGCGATATCACGTGCTGGGGACTGGTGATCGGACAGACCCCGGATGGCGCCGCGTTCACGGTCAACACGTACGTGCCGCTGGGGGCTGATCTGTGCGCGAACGGTCCGCTGGTTCTGAATGCCTGGCTCGTGCTGTACATGCTCCCGGCGGGTCCGGCGAGCTTCCTGCTCCTCTCCACACCGATCCAACCGCTCGATGTCCCGGGGCATGGCTGGCTGTTCCTCCAGCCGGCCGGCATGCTCCTGCTCGGCCTGGTGTCCGGGCCCGACGTGTCGGTGCAGGTCCCGAACACCCCCGCCCTCGTCGGTCTCAGCGTCGCCATGCAGCTCTGGGATCCGGTGACGAAGCTGTCGAACCCGTACATCAGCACGATCCAGCCGTAGAGACACCCGCGCCGGCGCGCGCGGCCGGCCGGCGCAGCGCGTTTTTCGTCCGGTCCGTCGTCCCCGGGCGGCTAGACTCAGCGGGCCTTTCGGACCCTCTGACCCAGTACGGGGACGACCTGCATGCGCCTCACTTGGATCTCTCTGTCCTTTGTTTCCCTGGCCTTCCTTCCGGGACGCGCCGCCGCCCAGGTGGACGCGGCCGACCTGCCGGACGCGCCGGGCGCGAGCACGCTGCACGAGAAGTACGGCTTCTCGGGCATGATCCTCTCCAAGATCAACGGCAGCGCCGAGATGCTCACGGCCGCCGATCTCGACGGCGACGGCTGCTTTGAGCTGGCGATCGTGAACAACGACCGCGCCAAGATCGAGCTGTTCTACAAGGCCGAGGAAGGCGGCGACCTCGGCGACGTGGAGGCGCCCGATCCCCAGAAGGTGAACGAGCTGGCGGACGAGGTCTACTTCCGCCGCAAGGCGCACGCCACCGAAGAGAAGGTCACGTCGCTCGCGCTCGCCGACCTGGACGGCGACGGCCGCGGCGACCTCATCTACACCGGCGACTCGGGCAAGCTCACCATCGCCTTCCAGGACGCGGAAGGGCGCTTCGCGCGCGAGCTGCGGCTCGACGTCGAGGGCTGCTCGACCTCCTGGCACGCGCTCAGGCCGGCCGACCTGAACGGCGACGGCCGCAAAGACCTGGCCGTGCTCGGCCGCGAGGCCACCTACTTCTTCCTGCAGGCGGACGACGGCCGCTTCCCGGAGCGGCAGAAGTTCGCCAACGCCACGCGCGACGCGGGCAGCTTCCAGGTGCTCGACCTGAACGGCGACGGGCATCCAGACCTGCTCTACGTCGACTACGCCTCGGAATGGCCCTTCCGCTGCCGCCTGGGCGAGCCCGGCCTGGCCTTCGGCCCGGAAATTCGCTCGCGCTTCGCCGAGATCCGCTCCTACGCCATCGGCAACGTGGACGCCGACCCGCAGCAGGAGATCGTGGCCGTGCGCCGGAAGAGTGGGCGCCTGGCGCTGCTTTCCTTCGGTCAGGCCGCGGCGCCTTCGGCCGAGGAGCTGGCCCTCTCCTCGCTGCGCTCCGTGCCCTTCGAGGAGCTGAAGGACGCGGACAAGCGCGAAGCGCTCCTTGCCGACCTCGACGGCGACGGCCGGCCGGAGCTGCTCGTGGCCGAGCCGAGCGCCGCGCGCGTCGTGGTGCACCGCTCGCTCCTCGGCGGCGGCGGCAGCAGCGCGCGTTCCTTCCCGTCGTTCGTGGGCGCGTCGCACCCGCGCCTGGCGGACGTGGACAAGGACGGCGCGCTCGAGCTGGTGGTCGCGGCGCCGGACGAGGGCGCGATCGGCGTGGCCGAGATCGACGGGGCCGGGAAGCTGGGCTTCCCGGCGGCGCGCCCCGTGCCCGGCGGCGAGGACCTCTTGGCCCTCGACGCGGCCGACACGGACGGCGACGGCGCGGCCGAGATCTGGCTGACGCTCGGCACCGGCGCGCAGACCATCACCAAGCGCCAGCGCCGCGTGGTGCGCCTGGACGAGAAGGGCGGGGTTGCGGCCGAGGTCAAGCTCGGCACGCTCGCAACCGACCCGAACGACATGTGGCTCGTCGATCTCGACCGCGATGGGAAGCGCGACGTGATGATCTTCGTGCCCAAGGCCGTGCCCGTCATCCTGCGCGCGGACGCCGCCGGTGGCTTCGCGGACATGGAGGCGGCCAAGGCGCCGGGCCTCGGCATCCTGAAGGACGTGACTCGGCCGGCGCTCGCTTGGGGCGACGTGGACGGCGACGGCCTGGCCGAGCTGCTCGTCCCCGGGCCGAACTTCGTGCGCGCCCTCTACCTGGGCCAGGACGGCACGCCCCAGGTGGTGGCGCAGTTCAACCTCGAGGACCCGGCCGCGCAGGTGGCGCGCGTCGCGCTCGGCGATCTCGACGGCGACAACGTGCCCGAGGTCATCGTCGTGGAGCGCGGGACCTCTTCGCTGCTGGTGCTGGCGCAGGCCGCGGGCAGCCACCGGCGGATCGGCAAGGTCGACCTCGGCGGCATCCTGCCCGCCGGCCTCCTGGTGTCCGACCTGGACGGGAACGGCGCGGCCGACGTGCTCGCGCTCGCCTCCGACCGCTTCGCCGTGGTGCAGAACGGCGGCGCCGATCCGGCCTTCACCCTGGCGGCCGACCTCGAGGTGCCCATCCGCGACGCCTTCCTCGATCAGCTCGCGCTCGGCGACGTGAACGCCGACGGCGAGGCGGACGCGGTCCTGACCGAGAGCAACCAGCACCTCGTCACCATCTCGGCGATCCACCAGGACGCCCTCGAGTACGCCCTGAAGTTCGCCGTGTTCGAGGAGCGCATCTTCGAGCGCGACGGAAGGGGCGGCCGCGAGCCACGCGAGATCGTCGTGAGCGACGTGACCGGCGACGGCCGGGCGGACGTCGCCATCCTGGTCCACGACCGGCTCATCGTCTACCCACAGGAGTAAGCACCGATGAACACCTTCCTGCTGCGCCGCGGCCTGGCCGCGGTTCTGCTCGCCGCCGCTCTCGCCGCGCCGCTTCACGCCGGCTTCGAGACCGCGGTGCCGGGCGACGTGCTGGCTTTCGCCGGAGTCGACGACGTCGGCGACCTGAAGCAGTCCTTCCAGGAAACGCCCTGGGGGCGCTTCTTGCAGGACCCGGCGCTCGAGTCGCTGCGCGCCTCTTTCCAGCGGAAGGTCGACGAGCTGGCAGCCCAGGCCGAGGCGAATACGGGCGTGAACCCGTTCCTGCTGGCCGAGATGCTTTCCGGGCCGGCCGCGTTCGTGGTGGTGGACGCGCTCGACCCGCAGATCACGGACGCGGAGCAGGAGACGTTCCCGTTCGCCGTGGCCCTGCTGCTGGGCGTGGGCGAGCGCGGCGAGGAGTTCGTGGACATCGTGAGCCGGCTGTGCGACGAGAAGGTCGCTTCCGGCGAGTGCGTGCGGCAGAACGAGCAGGTGGGGGAGGTCGAGGTCGTGGTCGTTCGGCCCGCCGGAGAGGACGCGGGCGCGATGGAGCTGGCGGCCCGCTATGGCCTGTGCGGCCAGACCTTCGTCCTGACGTTGGAGGCCGGGGAGCTGGCCGAGCGCTCGTGCTTCGCCGCGCTGCTCGACGGGCTCGCCGGCGAGCTGCCGGCGTCGCTCGCCGAGAACGCGGAGTACGCCGGCTCGGTCGCGGCCGCGCAGGGGAACGGCTTCCGCATGTACTTCGACGCGGGCCGCATCGTGAACCGCTCGCTGGACCTCGAGCCACACTTCGTCGCGGACGGGCAGAGCGACGATGAGCGCGAGGCGCGCTTCGCGGCCCTCGGCCTGCGGGACTTCGGCCGCCTGGGGGCGTTCCTGCGCATGGGTGCGGGGGGGTCCTTCGGCGACATGGAGCTGACCTGGAGCGGTGACGGGCACATCTGGAAGGTGCTGTACGCGCTCTGCGGCAGCGGCGAGTTGAAGACGGCCGCGCTCGTGCCGCAGGATCCGGCCTCCTACCAGGGCTTCCACCTCAACGTGACCGCCGCCCTCGACGCGTTCATGGAGCTGATGGACGAGGTCGCGCCCGAGGAGGCGCAGCAGGCGCGGGCGATGATGGACGCGAGCTTCCAGCAGGAGGGCTGGAACGTGCGCACGGATCTGCTGCAGAACCTGGCGGGCGAGGTGGGCATCTTCACCGCCACGGTGGACGAGGAGGAGGCGCTCGCCGGGACCGAGGACGATCCGCAGAGCTTCGCCTTCCTGGTGCGGCTGGTGGACGGCGCGCGCGTCGAGGCCGTGCTCGACGGCCTGCTCAAGGAGCAGGGCATGCTCGCGGTGCGCAAGCGCGAGGAGTTCCAGGGCCGCGCCGTGTACGAGCTGCCCATGCCGATCGGCGGCGGGGCCTTGCACTACGCGATCCTCGAGGACCTGCTCGTGGCTGCCATGTCGGCGGAGCTGGTGCGGGACGTGTTGCGCCGCTGCGGCGCGGACGACCTGCCGTGCCTGCGGGACAACGAGCACTTCGCCGCCGGGCTGGCGGAGCTGGGCGGCGCGGACGCGGTTCTCGTTTACTACAACGACACGGGCCGCTCGGCGCAGAACGCCCTGACCATGCTGAAGACGCTGGTCGAGCAAGGCAGGGTCGAGGGCGTGCCGTTCCCGATCGCGCCGGAGCTGCGCTCCTGGATCGACTTCGACATGCCGGATCCGGAGCTGGCGAAGAAGTACTTCCAGGGCGGCGACGTCGGCACGCTCCGGCTCGAGGAGAATCGCCTGCGCGTGACGTCCATCAGCCCGTGACCAGGGCGGCGCTTCTCGCTCGCAACGGCTGGCGCCGCCGCTAGAATCACGGCTCGACGCACCCGTAGCTCAAACGGATAGAGTGTCGGCCTCCGGAGCCGAAGGTTGCGCGTTCGAGTCGCGCCGGGTGTACCAGACTTGCCTCCGCGTGCTCGCGCGCGGCGTCGCGCAGGTGCGCAAGGGCATGAGAGTTGGAGACGGCGGCGGGGTCGATGGCCTCGCCGCCGTCGTCGCGTCTCGGCGCAAGGGACGGAGCCGTTCCGCGCCGCGCTGCAGGGCCGCGGGGTCAGGGCGCGACCTGGGCGAGCACCCCGTTCGTGAGCGAGAAGCCAAGCGGCGAGGCCGCGTCCGCTACCGCGGCCTGCATGGTGAAGGTCAGGCCGGCCGCGCTCGCCGGGAGCACTCCGGGAAGGAGGATCGAGCCGTTGCCCGGCCCGGATCCTCCGAGCGGCAGGATGAACTGCAGCGGCAGCACGGGGTTCAGGAGGAAGGTGCAGCCCCCGCCGATC
>DYIW01000132.1:1745-15248 GCA_020723465.1 Phycisphaera mikurensis | reverse complement strand
CCCTCGGCGCCGTCGAAGTCCGCGGTGCCGTCGAACATCCCGGTGGCGGTGACCTCTCCGGCGTCGTCGAGCGCGACGGCCTGCACGAGGTCGTCGCCCGGCCCGCCGATGGTCCGGGCCCAGAGCACCTGCCCGGAGCTCGAGAGCTTCACCACGAGCGCGTCGACGGCGCCCGCGGCGGCCCGCGCGGTGCCCGCGATCACCACCGAGCCGCGGAAGTGAGCGCCGACCACGATCTCTCCCTTTCGGTTCACCGCGACGTCGTTGAGCATGCTGTGGCGACTGGACTGCAGGAGGTCGCCCGCCATTCGCGCCTCGGCCTCGAGCGGGGTCGCCCAGAGCACCCGGCCGGAGCTCGCGTCGACCTTGGCGACGAACGACCCGCCGCCGTCGGCGTGCGTCGCGACGAGCGTGTGATCGCCGAAGCGCGCGCTGCCATGGAGATCGCCCGTGACGATCACGTTCCCGTCGGGCGCGAGCGCGATCGCACCCGCGCCGTCGGCGCCCGGCCCGCCGAGGCCGATCGCCCAGCCGGATGGCGTGCGCCGGCCGTCGATCCCCGCGTCGAAGCGTTCGCCGCGCACGTCGCCGAAGACGCGGACATCCACATCCTGCTCGCAGCCCAGGCTCGCGAGGATGACCACGACGAGTGCAAGGCGGCGGGGCATCGTCAGGGCTCCGGCGGTGGGATCTTCCAGACGAAGATGTCGGTGTCGCCCCGTGGTGGCAGGCGCGTGCCCGCGAGCGTTACGGCCTCGGAGTAGGTCCCCGCGACGTACGTCGCCCCTTGCTCATCCTGATCGACCGAGTACCCCCGCTCCCGGCCGGCGCCTCCCTCGAGCTTGAGGGATTGGAGTTTGCCGTCGGTGCTGAGGCTCGCGACGAAGACGTCTTCGCCAGCCGGAGTGAAGAACTTTCCGTCGACCTCACGAGGCGCCGAGAACCACCCTGTCACCGTGAGACCACCGCGGCCGATCAGCAGATCTCGCGCGCCGTCTCCCTTCGCGCTCCCTGCACCGCGAAAGACGGTCGGCCAGCGAAGGCCGCCCTCGGATCCCACCTTCATGACGAGTGGAACGAGAGGCTCTGCCAGCGCACCTGCGACGTAGATGTCGCCGCGCTCATCACGCGCCAGCGCGTCGATCCAGCCGCGGACAGGCGCAACCCCGAGCGAGGCGTCGGCCCACCTCCAGCTGCCCGTCATGCTCAGCTCGGCAACAAAGACCTGACGGTCGTCCTTGATGGACCTGCGGAGATCGCCAAACCGAGCTTCACCTTCGCCGAGGCGGCCGGCGATCGTGATCACGCTCCCAGCTGCGACGGCGCCGCACTGATCCTGTCCAGCGCCGCCAGCCTGGACCGCCCAGTCCGTGCTCCCATCCGCCTGCACACGAGCGACGTAGATGTCAGACTGCCCAGACGCATGAAGACGGACGCCCCCAAGATCGGGGTCTCCCTGGAACGTGCCGGCGAGGACCGCGCCGCCCGCGCCGTCGACGTCTACCTCCTGGGCGAACGGCATACTCGAGCCCGCCCCGCCGAGCGCCTTCATCCAGATGGGCATGCCGGCCCGATCGACCTTGACCACGAGGAGATCCGCTGCGCCTGCGGCGGCGCAGCGGATCGAGCCAACACTCGCGCTTCCGCTGACGCCTCCTGCGGCTAGGAAGGCATTGCCTTCATCGTCGACCGCGAGCCGCACCTCGGTCGTCGAGTTGGCCTGGATCGGAAGTCCCCAGAGGAACCGGCCCGCGGCATCGAGCCGTGCGATGAACAGCCCCGCCGCACCGGTCGACGTCATCGTGATGGAGTCGAAGCTCGCAGCCCCGACGAAGCTCCCGGCGAGAACCAGCTCGCGCCGCCGATGGTCGATCGCCATCACCGCGTGGTCAGCGCCGGGGCCCCCCGCCGCGACAGCCCATCCAGCTCCGTGAGAGGCTCCCCTGTCTGGGCGAGCATCGCCGATGCCGCCAACGGGTGCGCTCTGGTCGCAGGCAGCGAGTGCCGCCAGCGCACTTACCAGCATCACCCTCACGGCAGCCTCGCCTTCCAGACAAACGCGTCGCTGCCCGCGGCACTGACCGAGGTCCTGCCGAGCTGCGCGGCACCGCTGAACGACCCTGCGACGTAGAGCGACCGCTTGGGATCCACCGCGATCGCGAGGCCGAGGTCATCGCCCGGGCCCCCGCCGACGGCGATCAGCGTCATCTCGCCGGTCCGATCGAGCCTGGAGAGGAAGACGTCACTGGCAAGGACATTGGTGGTTGGCGCGATCACGCCGACGATGATGCCGTTGCCATCTGCGTCGAGCGCGACGGCGTTGCCTCGTGTTGGTGCCAGCTCATCGCGCGGCGCAAATGCCTCGGATGCGACCCACGTGATCCCCCCCGCCAGATCGAGCCTCGCTGCAAAGGGGCGCGCAGTGCCCACGAAGCCGAGCTCGTAGGTCGTGCCGACGACGAGAAGGCCCCCCGCAAGCGCGATCGAGGTACATGTCGAATCCGGCGCCGAGGCCACGGGCTTTGCCCAAACGAACTCCCGCGCGGCCTCGACCCTGGTCACGAAGCAACCGCTGCGCCACGGTTGAAGCGGGTTCTTGGTCTTGCCGGCATCGAGCGTCTTGGACCCGAACTGGGCCACGCCGGAGAATGCACCCACGACGAACGCACCGCCTGCGGCGTCGACGACGACGGCGTTAGCCTGGTCGCGGCCATCGCCGCCCGCGGATGCCGCCGAGGAGAACCTGCCGCTCGGGTCGAGCCGCGCGACGAAGACATCCGCGCCGCCCTTGCTGGTCACGGTGTGATCGCCGAAGCTCGCTGATTGCGAGAACCCGCCAGTGATCGTGACCGCGCCGGCACCGTCCACGGCGATCCCAACACCATCTTCGAGATCGACGCTCCCTCGAGCTGCGGCAGTCGCCCGGACGACTCGTCCGGCGCCGTCGATCTTGGCGACGACAAGGTCAGCGGACCCCGTCGCGCTGAGGCTCGCGTGGCCGAGCTGACTCGTCCCTGCGAAGGACGCTACTATGTGGACGTCTCCACTGGTGTCGACGGCGACTGCCTGCGGTTTCTGTTTCGCTGTGCCGCCGACGGACACAACCCAGCTGAAGCTCCCGCTCGGGTCGAGCTTCGCGACGAAGCTCTCGTGCGCGTGAGTCGCGGTGAGCGCGTGCGCGCCGAACTGCGCCGTGCCTGAGTACGAGCCCGCGATGAAGATGTTCCCGGCGGCGTCGAGCGCGATCGAGCGCGCGACGTCCGCGCCGGGCCCGCCCGCCGTCACGACGAAGCTCGCGCGCGTCGCGTCCGGGGTCGCGTCGGCGACCGCCGCGTCGAGGAGCCGGCCCACGGTCGGCTCGACCCGGCAGCTGCTGGCGAGCACGAGGACGAGCGCGAAGCAGTGGAGGAGACGGCCACCTCTCATGGCCGCAGCTTCCACACAAAGAGGTCTTGGGTCCCAAGCGACACCGCGGTCCTGTCGCCGAGCTTCGCGGTGCCGCTGAAGTGGCCGGCCACGTAGGCGTTGCCGGAGGCGTCGAGGGCGATCCCGTAGGCCCGATCATCAGCGGGCGCGCTGATGAAGGTCCGCGAGATGACCTCGCCACGAGCGGGGTCTAGGCGCCCAACGAGCGCATCGTCTGTTGGAAAAGAGCGATAGCCAGCCACCACAACATCGCCACCGCGGATCGCGATCGCGTTACCGCGGCACATGTCTCCGCTCGCGAGGTCCAGCGAGGTCCACGCGGGGTGGCCGTCCCGGTCGACCGCTGCCACAAAGGCCGCCTGCGAGCCGTCGCCGATGGCCGAGCCGGTGACGAACAGGCGCCCGGAGCTTGGGTCGCGCGCGATTCCATTGCAGGCCGTGTTCGGCGTCATCTGCAGCTTCGCAGACCAGACGAAGCTACCGGTCGGATCCACCTTCGCCACGAAGCAGGCGCCGTGAGGTCTCCAGCCCCAATCGTCCTTGCTTCCACCCGCGTCGTGCTCGCGGTCACCGAATCGCGCCTTCCCGAGGAAGAAACCTGCCGCATAGGCGTTGCCGAGCTCGTCGAGGGCGACCGCGTTCCCGAGATCGCATCCGGTCCCCTCCGCTGAGCGCGTCCATCGGGGTCGCCCGTCTGTCTCGAGCCGGGTCATGAAGACCTCTGCGCCAAAGCTCACGATGTTGTAGGTGCCGACGATGGTGCTGCAACCAGCGCTGTCGACGGCGATTCCCAGCCCGTCCTCGTGAGCGTTCCCGCCGCGAGGCGTGGAGTAGGCCCACAGGAACCGCGAACTGGGATCGAGCTTGACGACGAGCAGATCGGAGACGCCCGTGGCCTCCGGCGCCACATCGGAGCGACCGGTGAACGAGGTCGCCACGTAGACGTTTCCCGCGGTGTCGACGGCGATCGCCTGCGGCCGGTCCTTGCCCACGCCTCCGAGCGCGCGCGCCCAGAGGAACTCGCCCCACGGGTCGAGCTTCGCGACGAAGCTCTCCTGCGCGTGGGTCGCGCTGAGCGTGTGCGCGCCGAACTGCGCCGTGGCCGAGTACGAGCCCGCGATGTAGATGTTCCCGGCCGGGTCGAGCGCGATCGCGCGCGCGACGTCCGCGCCGGGCCCGCCCGCGGTCACGACCAAGCTCGCGGGCGGCGCGCGACGGAGGTCGCCCGCGGCGGCACTGGCCGCATCCAGCGGGCTCCCGACCAACGCATCCGACCGGCACGCAGCTCCCGCCAGCAGGCCTGCGAGAGCGATCAGACGCGCGCTCATGGCGGCACCTTCCAGACGAAGGCGTCGCTCCTGCAAGCCGCCAGGGTCGTGAAGAGCGCCAAGCTCTGCCAGCGTCGAGACATCAGCGCTCCGGCTCCGGGATCTTCCAGATGAAGCCGTTCAGCGTCGCGCTCGGTCGCAGCTTGGTTGTTCCGAGCGTCGGTGACCCCGAGTAGCTGCCGACCGCGTAGAGATCGCCGTTCGGCGCGCTCGACAGACCGAGCGCTCGGCACGTCGCACCGGGACCACCGCCTCGCTCGACTCGCTGGAAGGCGCCGGCCGAGTCGAGCCGGGCCACGAAGGCATCCGCCGGACCGCGGTCCGTGCTGAGGCCGAGGGCGCACGGTGCCCCGAGCTGGCCCGCGACCGCGACGTGCCCGCGGCGCCACGCGAGGACAGAGGTTGCGAAGGCCTCCGGGCCGCAGGAGGTCGCCACCGGGCACCGTGGCTCGAAGGCGCCATCCGCCTCATGTAGCGCGCAGAGGATGCCCTGCATGTTCCGCTGGCCGGCGACGTAGAGGATGCCGTCGTCGAGCGCGAGATCGGTCGGAAACTCGATCCGGGTATAGGTCGCCGTGGTCGTCCAGACGATGCGGCCGTGCGCGTCGAGCTTCGCGACGAAGGTGTCGTAGGTCGCGGCCGTGCCGTCCGTCGTGAAGCGGGCTGCCACGTAGCTCTGGCCGTGGCGATCGACGGTCAGCGCGTTCCCGTACTCGCTCCGGGCGCCCGTGTCGTCGTCGCCCCCGGCGCGCGTCGCCCACACGAACTCGCCGCTCGGGGTGAGGCGGGCGACGAGCACGTCGTTCACTCCGGCCGCGCTGAGCGTGGTGTCGCCGAAGCTCACCGTGCCGGCGAAGGTGCCCGTGATGGTGATCCGGTCCTCCAGGTCGACGGCGATCCGGTGCACGCGGTCGGCGCCAGCACCGCCCGCGGTCGTGACCCACAGCAGCTTTCCGTCGGGCGCGAGCTTGGCGACGTAGAGGTCGCTCTCGCCCTGCGCGGTATGCGTTCTTCCCCCGAAGGTCGCTCCGCCGGAGAACGCGTCGCCGACGTAGATGTTGCCGGCGCGATCGGTGGCAATGCCACCGACGGTGTACCAGAGCGACGTCTGCGGCCCCGGGAGCGCGACGGTCCAGAGGGACCGACCCTCCTCGTCGAGCTTCGCGACGAAGATCCCCAAGGGGCTCTCCACGCTCAGGTTGGTCCCTAGGATGCGTTCGGGGTCGCGGGAGAACTGACCCGCGACGACGATCGTGCCGTCGCTCTGCGCGACCACGTCCGTGGCGAGGGAGCTCCCGAGGCTGCCGAGGCCGATCGCCCAGCCCTGCCGCACCGAGGCGGGCGGCGCCTCGCTCGCCTCTTGGTCTCTTCCTGGCTGGATCCGGGAGTCGGCGAGTCGCAGCCCCGCGCTCTGATCGCAGGCGTCGAGCAGGGCGAGCCCGAGCGCGAGAAGGGCGATCGCGAGGCCGCGTCTCATGGCGCCTTCACCTTCCAGACGAAGGCGTCGCTGCCCCCGGCCGACTGCACGGTCTCGTCGCCGAACCGGGCGGCCTTGCTGAACGAGCCGGCCACATAGGCCGCCCCGGCGGCGTCGAGCGCGATCGCGTTCCCGAAGTCCTCGCCGGCCCCGCCGGCCAGGAGGCTCCAGCGAACCGTGCCCGCGGGATCCAGGCCCGCGACGAGGACGTCGCTCGTCAGGCTGTTGTAGGGCGCGAGCGAGCCCGCGACCCGCATCGCGCCGGCCGCGTCGAGGGCGATCCCGTTGCCGCGCTTCGGGGTGCGGCCGTCGCCGTCGGGGAAGCCCTCCGAAGTGATCCAGGCGATCGTACCGTCCGGTTGGAGCTGCGCCACAAACGGGGCGCTGCCCGCGGAGCCGGTCACGGCCAGCGTCCCGCCCTTGCCGATGGCGAGGGCGTTGCATGCCGAGGTCGTGGCCGAGAAACCGCTCGCCGAGATCACCGGGCTCGCCCGGACGATGCTCCCCCCGGCGTCGAGCTTCGCCACGAAGCAACCCCACTGGGGCGCCCCCAGTGGATCGAGCGGGTGGAGGGACCTGCCCGCGTCGAGCAGGGTCTCGCCGAATCGGGCCTCGCCGGAGAAGAAGCCGGCGACGAAGCTGCTGCCGGTCTCGTCGACGGCGACCGCGTTCCCGCGGTCCGCGTCCTTGCCGCCCGCCGTCGCTGCCCAGACCCAGGCGAACTCCTGCGGATCGAGGCGCGCGACGAAGACGTCCTCGAGGCCCGCGCTGGTCAGGACCTTCGATCCGAAGCGCGCCGTGCTCCAGTAGCCCCCGCTGATCGTGGTCCGGCCGGCGCCGTCGACCGCGATCCCGATGCCGTCCTCGAGATCATGCACGCCGCGGGGTGCGGAGACGCTCCGGAGGACCTGGCCGTCGGGGTCGAGCTTTGCGACGACGAGATCCGCGGGCCCGGTGGCCGCGTGGGTCTTCTTGCCGAGGCTGAGGGTTCCTCCGAAGGCAGCGACGACGTGCGGGTTCCCATCGCGATCGAGCGCGAGCGCCTGGGGCCGCTCCTTCGCGGTGCCGCCGATCGCCCGCACCCAGAGGAATTTCCCGCGCGGGTCGAGCTTCGCGACGAAGCTCTCGTGCGCGTGCGTCGCGCTGAGCGCGTGCGCGCCGAACTGCGCCGTGCCCGAGTACGAGCCCGCGAGGTAGATGTTCCCGTCGCGGTCGAGCGCGATCGAGCGCGCGACGTCGGCGCCGGGCCCGCCCGCGGTCACGACGACGCTCGCGGGCGTGGCGTCGGCGACGGTCGCGTCGGCGATGGTCGCGTCGAGGAAGCTGCCCACGGTCGGCTCGACGCGGCAGGCGCCCGCGAGCACGAGGACGAGGGCGAGGCGATGGGGGTGTCGTCGCATGGTCGCTCACGGCTCCGCTGCGGGGACCTTCCAGACGAAGCCGTCGTGGCCGCCCGCGGAGGGGAGGGCGGTGCCGCGGAAGCTCGCCGTCTGGCTGAACCAGCCGGCCACGTAGACGTTGCCGGCCTTGTCGATCGCGATCGAGTTGCCGCCGTCGTCGCCCGGCCCGCCGGCGCTCTCGCTGCTCACGAACGCGTTCGAGCTGTCGAAGCGTGCGATCAGGATCTCCCGAGCGTTGTCGCCGACCGTGATCCCGGCCACGACCGTCTGTCCGTTGTGCACGGCGAGGTCGGTCATGGCGGCCGTGGGAACCGCCGGCGCGGCGGTGGTCCACGCGAAGGGCTCCGCTCCGGGATCGATCGCCGCCACGATCGGGTAGCTCACGGCGCCGCCTTCCAGGTAGCCCACGAAATGGAGTCTGTTCGCGGAGTCGAGCGCGAGCCGCCGCGGGGCCAAGGCCTGAGGGAACGTCGGCGCCACCTCGGCGCGAAGGAAGGTGCCCGCGGGGTCGAGCTTCGCGAGGTAGGTCGAGTAGCCGTGCTTCGGATCCGCGACCAGGCTGAACGGGCCGAAGCTCGCGGTGGCCATGAACCTCCCCGCGGCGAACGTGCACCCGGCCTCGTCGAGCGCGAGCCCGAAGCCGAACTCGCAGCAGCCGCCGTTGCACGCGTCCGGAGCATCGCTCCCCATCTGCCGAGCCCAGCGCGTGGCTCCGGCCGGATCGAGCCGGACCAAGAAGCCGACTCGCGGGCCGCGCGCGGTGAGCTGGATGCCGTTGAAGTCCGCGACGCCTTCGAAGACACCTGTGGCCGTGACCTCTCCCTTTGCGTCGACGGCGACACCCGTGACCAGGTCGAGGCCGCCGCCGCCGAGGCCGCGGGCCCACGTGACCTCGAGCGAGGGCCCGAGCTTGACGAGCAGGGCGTCGGTCTGGCCCTTGGCGACCAGGTCCTTGCCCCCGTTCGCGACGGTGCCACTGAACTGCGCGCTGACGACGATGTTCCCGGCGCCGTCGACCGCGAGGTCGTTGAGCATGCAGCGTTTGCTGTTTGCCGAGACGTCGGATTCGATGCGCCCGTCTGCCTCGAGCACGGCGGCCCGGAGCACGCGGCCGCTCGTCGGATCGAGCTTCACCACGAACGCCCCGCTCCCGTCGGCTCGCGTCGCGACGAGGGTCTTCTCCCCGAACCGCGCGGTCCCGTGGAAGTCCCCCGTCACGACCAGGTTCCCCTCGGGGTCGATCGCGATCGCAGCCGCGCCGTCCTGCCCCGGTCCACCGAGGCCTACCGCCCAGCCCTGCGCCGCGGTCTTGCCGTCGCCGCGCGCGACTCCGTCGACGCCCGTGTCTCCAAGGCGGATCCCCACGCGCTGATCACAGTCCGCGAGCGCGAGGAGCGCCAGCGCCACGTGGAAGCGCCGGGGCCTCATGGCGCGACACTCCAGATCGCGAGATCGCCCTCGTCCAGAATATGGGCCGCGCCGCTGGTCCCCGCGAGGTAGGCGTTCCCCACGGCATCGAGCGCGACCGCATGGGCGGCGTCCGCGCCGAGCGTCCCGAGCGCTCGCGCCCAGACGAACCCCTTCCCCCCCGGGTCGACGCGGGCCACGAAGGCGTCGCTCACACCCCTCGAGGTGAGGAGGGCGTCGCCGAAGTAGGCGGATCCCACGATCCGCCCGACCACCGTGCTCGCGCCGCTCGCGTCGACGGCGACTCCATGACCCAGCTTCGACTGCTCTGCCATGACGCGCCCGTCCTTCAGCGACCAGAGCAGATCGCCCTTCGCGTCCACCCGCGCGACGAAGGACCGACATCCGCCGTAGCACGCGCTGCCCGTGAGGGTCGCGGTCTGGTCGGCGGCGAGCGCGATCGCCTGGCAGCGAACGTCCGAGGCGAAGGCGAGCCGCTTGGCCCATTGGAAGGCCCCCGCCCCATCGAGCTTCGCGACGTAGCAGTCGATCAGAGGCGGCGGAGCGATGCCCGGGATCTCGAGGGCCGTGGAGCCGAAGCTGGCCGCGCCGCTGAAATAGCCGGTGACGATGCTCTGCCCAGCTCCATCGATCGCGACCGCCGCGCCGCCGTCGGAGGAGTATCCGCCCGCCGCCCTGGCCCAGACCCACGCGCCGCTCGCGTCGAGCCGCGCCACGAAGATGTCCTCGTCCCCCGTCGAGACGATCGTCGACGCGCCGAACGTCGCCTGCTTCGCAAACGACCCGGTGAGCGTGACCGCGCCGTCGCCGCCGACCGCGAGCCCGAGGCCGTCATCGGTCGCCGGCTCGCCGCGCGAGGCCGGGGCGGTCCAGATCACCTTGCCGTCGCTGTCGAGCTGGACGACCAGGAGGTCCGCGGGGCCCTCGGCCTGGAGCGTCTTCCCGCCGAGGGCGACGCTCCCCGCGAACGAGGCGCCGACGACGATCCGTCCCGCGGCGTCGACCGCGATCGCCAGTGGCTTCTCGAGCTCGGTCCCGCCGAGCGCCACCGCCCAGAGGAAGCGCCCGCTCGGCTCGAGCTTGGCGACCACGTTCTCCCGCGCGTGCGTCGCGGTGAGCGAGAGCTCGCCGAAGCGCGCCGTGCCCGCGAAGGAGCCGGCGACGAGGATCTTCCCGGCCGCGTCGAGGGCGATCGCACGCGCGACGTCGAGCCCGGTCCCGCCGGCGCGGACGAGCGGCGCCGCCGGGTCCAGGTCAGGTGCCGACCCTCCGCGGGTATCGGTGACGTGGGCGTCGGGCCGATCGCCGACGAGCGCCTCGTTGCGGCACCCCGCTCCGAGGATGAAGGCGATCGCTACGAGCTCGCGATGCATCTCACGGCTCCCCGAGCGGGATCTTCCAGACGAAGCCGTCCTGCTCGCCCGCCGAGGTCAGCGTGGCCTTGCGGAAGCCCGCCTCTCCGCTGAACCAGCCCGCGACGTAGAGGTTCCCGGCCTGGTCGATGATCACCGAATTGCCGCCGTCGTCGCCGGGGCCGCCCGCACGCGCCGCGCTCGTGAACTCGTTCGCGGCGCCGAGCCGCGCCACGTAGACGTCGTTCCCGCCCGCCGACTGGATCGTCGTGCTCCCGACCACCGCCGACCCCTGGGACATGATCCCCGTGACCGCCGTCTCGCCCCCGCTCGCGACCACGGCGGTGCCCTCGCCGAGCATGGGCACCGCGGCGAAGCTCCAGGCGAAGGCCTCCTGCGCGAGCCCGACGGTCGCGACGAACGGGAAGCGCATGGCGCCCTTCGCGATCGAGCACGTGAGGCGCAGCCTCCCCGAGGGTTCGAGCGCGAGCCGGCGCGGTCGCACCAGCTCCGCCGCCTGCTCGGGCGCCGCCTCCGCGCGTACGAACTCGCCATTGGCGTCGAGCTTCGCGAGGTAGATCGAGTAGCCGTACTTCGGGATCGCGGTG
This sequence comes from Phycisphaera mikurensis, assembly GCA_020723465.1. Classification (GTDB taxonomy): domain Bacteria; phylum Planctomycetota; class B15-G4; order B15-G4; family JADJEK01; genus JACQZJ01. The sequence goes on along the minus strand of DYIW01000132.1, from coordinate 4,229 downwards.
AGCGTGAAGTCGCCGAGGCTCGCCTTGTCCACGAACTTGCCCGCGACGTAGGTGTTGCCGGACCCGTCGAGGGCGAGCCCGAAGCCGTACTCCCAGCTGTTCGCGCCGGGGTAGGTGTCGGCGGCCTCGCTCCCCGCCTGCACCGCCCAACGAACGGTTCCGTCGGGGGTGAGGCGCGCGACGAAGCTGTCGCGCAGCCCGCGCGCGACACGCTTCACGCCTCCGAAGTCGGCAGCGCCGTCGAACATCCCGGTGACCGTGATCGCGCCCTCGGCGTCGACGGCGACGCCCTGGATCAGGTCGGGCCCGGCTCCTCCGAGACCGCGCGCCCAGAGCGGGTGACCCGAGACGTCGAGCTTGACCACGAGGGCGTCCATCTCGCCCTGCGCGGTCAGGATCGTGCCGCCGATCGCGACCGTTCCCGTGAAGTGGGTGGTGACGACGATGTTGCCGGCGGCGTCGACCGCGAGGTCGTTGAGCAGGCAGAGGCGCGGGACCAGATCCTTGGCCATCCGCGCGTCGGCCTGGAGCCCGGTCGCCCAGAGCACGCGACCCGAGGTGTCGAGCTTGGCGACGAAGACACCGCCGCCTTCGGGGCCGGTCGCCATGAGCGTCTGCTCCCCGAAGCGCGCGATGCCGTGGAAGTCGCCGGTGATGACCAGGTTGCCGTCGGGGGCGAGGGCGATCGCAGCCACGCCGTCGACTCCCGGCCCCCCCAGGGCGACCGCCCAGCCCTCGACCGCCGCCGCGCCGCCGTCGGGCCGCGCCTCGCGTCCACGGTCAGCCTCGAAGGCGTCGCCGACGGGAAGATGCACGCTCGCGCTCTGATCGCAGGCCGCGAGCAGGGCGAGCCCGATCGCGAGGCGACGCCCCGCGATGGTCACCCACGCACCCGCTCGCACCCCCATACCCCCTCCTGCCTGTCGTGTGATTGGGTGAGGCGCTCCGGTTCCGTCAGCGGAAGCGGCCGACCGCCGCCATCCCGAAGGCCCCCGAGACGGCGGGGGTGCTCCAGATCTCGGCGCGGGTGGAGGTCTCGCGCAGGGTCGCGCGGGTGAAGACGGCGAGGAGGTCGCCGTGGAGCCGGAGCGCGAAGAGACGGTGCAGCGGGAGCTCCGTGCCGAGGCGGACACCGCCCGCGGCGTAGGCGAGGGTCACGCTCTCGGCGTCGGGGATGCCGTGGCCAGCCGCGCGCATCGCGCCCGCGCCGACCTCGAGGCAGCCGAAGAGCCAGCGGTAGTGGCCGCAGCCGAGCACGCTCGCGAGGAGGAGCGAGGTCGAGACCCGCCCGCCGGCGACGTCGAGGTAGGCGGGGAGGTCGACGCGGCCCTCGAGCGCGATCGAGGCCCAGCGCCACTGCAGCCGGCCCTGGAGCGCGATCCCTCCCGCCACCGAGGGGGCGGAGCCGATCGCGAGCACGCCTCCGACGCTGGCGGCGATCTGCAGACGGGGGCGCTCCTCGACAGGCGGGCTGGCCGTCGCGCGCACCTCGCTCCTCGGCGCGGACCCCTGCGCCTCGGCCCGCAGGTGCGCACGCGAGGAGGGCGGCGGACGCGCGCCCGCGGGACGCGTGAAGCTCAGCGGATCGATCGCGATCGAGAGCGCGAGCTCCACCGCGGCGGCGAGCTCTTTGCAGTCCCTGCTCGTCGAGGAGAGCTCGCGCAGGCCTACGATCGTGCCGGTCGGGACGCCGAGCTCGATCCGCGCGTGGAGCGTGGGGCTCGCGCTCGCGACCGCGACGATCACGAGCCGGGCCGCGCGCTCGTCGAAGGGCACGTAGCCGATGCGGGCGGCGACGGCGTCGCGCACGGCGGCCTGCTCGGGGCACGCCTCGGCGCCGGGACCGCGCGTGTAGAGGAGACGGACCGCGGGCGGCGACTCGGCCGAGGCCAGCCCGCCCTCGAGGACCACCCACAGCGCCACGAGAACCCGTCTCACGCCACCCCTCGCGGCGCGATTCTGGCGCCAGTCCGTACCGCTTGGCAAGAGGCACCGAGGGCGGTGACGGATTCGACGGTCTGTGCCCAAGACGCAGATGGGACCACGCTGACAACTGAGGAAGGACGATGAGCACGCTCGGGAGGGGCCTGGCAGCGGTCACCCTGTGTCTCGTCGGTTGCGACCAGCGGGTCGAGGTGACGCTCCCCGATCAGGCACGGATCGGCGATTCGCGCGCCAGCGAGGTGCGGCCGCCCGACGGGCGGGTGCGCGACGCGGCGGCTCCGGTTGGCTGGGCGGTCGCGATCGAGGGGGGTGGGACAAGCGGGGGCTGGCTGGTCCTCGACAGCGCCGGCAACGCGATCGTGACCGGGCTCTTCTCGAAGACCGCCACCCTCGGGCAGTACACGCTCACCGCCCAGAGCACGGACGCCATGTACGTCGCCAAGCTCGATCCCTCGGGCGGCTTCCTCTGGGCCGTGGCGCTCGAGGGCGGCCTCGACCGGACGCGCGCGCTGGGCTACGGGGTTGCGATCGACGCCTCGG
>DYIW01000132.1:0-1735 GCA_020723465.1 Phycisphaera mikurensis | reverse complement strand
ACACCGACCTCGTCCTCGGCAAGATCGACCCGGCGGGCAAGCCGCTCTGGCTCCGGAGCGTGGCCTCGGCGACCGGGTGGACGGCCGGGCTGCCGATCTCGGGAACCGATCCGTACCTCCGGGCCACCGCGGACAGCTCCGGGGCGATCACGATCGCCGGGACCTTCGCCGGCACGCTCGCCTTCGGCGCGACGAAGCTCGTCGCGCAGGGGTCCTCCGATCTCTTCGTGGCCAGGCTCGAGCCGAACGGCGACCCGCGCTGGGCTGTGCGCGCGGGCAGCGACGTCGCGGGCGTCTCCGAGCGCGTGGGCGGGATGACCCTCGACAAGGCCGGGAACACCTACGTCACGGGCATGTTCTCGGGGAGCGCGAGCTTCGGCGACCTCAGCGCCACCGCCAAGGCCAACTTCGACTTCTTCCTCGCCAAGCTCGACCCCGCGGGCAGATTCGTCTGGCTCTACACGCCCCCCGGCGCGCTCCGGTCGGGGCAGGACGTCATCCTCGACAGCGCGGGCAACGTCTACGCGGGCGCGTTCCTGAACTCGAACGGGCGCGGCTCGTGCTCAAGCTCGACCCTGCCCAGCTCGACCCGGCCAGGAAGCTCGTGTGGGCCTGGCAGGGCGAGCTGGTGTCGCCCTGCACCGATGGCTCGCCCTGCTACTGCCCGGCGACGGGCGTCCTCGTCGACGACGCGGGATCGGTCACCGCGATCGGGGGCTTCGGCGGCACGATGTCCTTTGGCCCGGGCAAGATCCTCACCGCCACCAAGCACGACTCCTTCCTCGCCCGGCTCGATCCTCTGGGAAAGCTGATCGGCGGCGTGCAGCAGACCGGCGGCACGGGCGGCGACGGCGCGAACACGATCGCCCGGGACAAGGGGGGCAACCTCTACAGCTCGGGGGACTTCAACGGCACCGTGGTCTTCGGCGGAACGACTCTCACCGCGACCGGCGCCCAGGCGGTCTACGTCTGGAAGATCCCGGGCCCGGTGCCGTAGGCCTGGTCGCAGAGCACGCGCAGATGAACCATCTCCCCGCGAGCTGCGACGGATCGGTCGCAGAATGCGCGCAGATGAATCATCTCCCCGCGAGCTGCGACGGCTCGGTCGCAGAACGCGCGCAGATGAACCATCTCCCCGCAACCTGCGACGGTTCGGTCGCAGAACGCGCGCAGATGAACCATCTCCCACCAACCTGCGACGGTTCGGTCGCAGAACGCGCGCAGATGAACCATCTCCCACCAAACTGCGACGGCGAGTCGTAGCTAACGGTTCTGGAGCATCGAGGCCCAGGTTCAGGGCAGGTGCTTCGGGCGCTCGCGATCGCCGACTTGCCCGGGCTGACCCGCCTCGAGCGCGGCGCTGACCGCGGGCAGGAGCAAGCTCCTCGGGTACGCCTTGCGGAAGCGAGCCGCCGTCGCGCGCGCCTGCTCGCTCTCGCCCTGGCTCGCGAGCGCGACGACGGTGAGCGCCTCGCGCTCCTCGGCGAGCTGGCCGTCCCGGAAGCGCCTGCGGTGCTCGCGGAGCGCGGCGAGCGCGTCCGAGGCGCGCGAGCGCGCGAGCGCGGAGCGGGCGCGTTCGACGAGCACGCGCTCGGCGGCGAGGCGCTCGTCGGGGGCGCCCGCGTCGACCCTGACGAGGCGCTTCGCCGCTGCGGTGGGAGCCGCGTGCGAGGGCGCGCTCGCCGGGCGGCGGCGCGCGACCGGCTCCTCGCCGGCCGCGAGCGAGGGGCGCGCG
>DYIW01000131.1 GCA_020723465.1 Phycisphaera mikurensis | reverse complement strand
GTGTGGCCTGATCTTGGCGAGCAGGAGTGGCTCACTTTTGGCAAGCGGCGAAGGGCGAGGGCGTCGCCTCCCACCTGCGGCCTCTGCTCGCCGACCCGTCGGCCATCCAGGCGCTCGACGTCCTGCGCCGCGACTTTTCCGATCACGGCGGCGTCGGTCCGCGGCGCGTAGCCATGTTCCTGACCGGCGGTCCCAACGACGAGATCCAGGCCGACGTCGTGGGCCACATCGCAGCCCTGCTCGCAACATTCAAGGGCTGATCTCGCGGCGGCGCACGCCGGTCTCGACGGGCAACTCGGACCCATTTGGTGCGGCGCCGCCGCGATGGGAAGGGCGCCCCTCAGATCTCGGTGATGACGATCGCCGCCGGGCGGCACACCGCCTCGCAGGTGCGGCAGCCGAGGCAGTTCTCCGGCTGCACGGCGACCGCCTTGTGGAAGACGGAGAAGACGTCGGTCGGGCAGAGGACGCGGCACTCCCCGCAGCCGTCGCAGCGTTCCTCGTCCACCCAGACGAGGTAGACCTCGATGCCCTGGCGGTTCCTGGTCACCGCTTCTTCAGCTCTTCCCACTTGTAGTCGATCAGCTCGAGCAGCACGCCGTTCAGCTTGCGCGGATGCACGAACGCAAACTCGCAGTCGCGGAAGGGGCGCGCGCCGCCGATGAACGGGTAGCCCTTGCCCTTCAGCTCGCTCTGCGCCGCGCGCGTGTCGTCCACGTTGAAGCTCACCAGCATGATCCCCTCGCCGCGCTTCTCGATGAACTTGGCCACGTCGCCGTCCGGGGAGGTGGACTCCATCAGCTCGAAGCCGACCTCTCCCACCCAGTAGCGCGCCACCTTGATCTTCTCGGGCTCGTCCACGTAGGCGTCGTCCGGGCCGTCCTTGCCCAAGACCGGCTCCCAGACCTTCCGCGCCTGCTCCAGGTCCTTCACCGCGATGCAGATGTGATCGATCTTGTTGACCTTCATGCCACCCTCCGGCCGGCGCGCGCCGCCCTTCAGAACGAGACCTTCTCGAGGGGCACCTTGATCGCCTGATCCGGGCAGACCTGGCCGCACTCGTTGCAGTCCTCGCACAGGAACTCGGTCACCACCACGCGGCCGTCCTGCACGCGGATCGCAGAGTCCGGACAAACCTCGACGCACAGGGGCTGGACCGTGCCGCCGCACATGCTGCATTTCTTGGGATCGACCTGCGCCGCCATGTCACGCCTCCCGCTTGTCCGCCTTGTACAGCCGCCGCACGCAGGCGCCCTGGCCGCGCGGGATGGCCTTCAGCGTCTCGATGCGGTACTCGACGTTGAAGAACAGGTTCACGTCGTGCAGGAGCGTCTGCAGGATCCGGTCGCAGCACTGCACGTCCTCTTCCATGGGCGCGCCGTACTCCTTGGCGAAGGTCGGCCAGGGGCAGCGCGACCAGCAGATCTGCACCTCGGCGCCGCTCTTCCCTGGTTCCACCTTCACCACCGCCCCCTGGTTCGTCCAGTTGGCGGCGATGGCGCCGGCCAGGCTCGCGAGCCAGGCCTCTTCCCCTTTCAGCCAGTTCAGGCGCGGCAGCAGGCCGCGGCCGATCTCCTCGCCGATGACCTCGGCCGCCTTCAAGCCGGCCTGCAGCGTGCTCACGCCGGGGCCGGCCAGCTCCAGGGCCGCCTTGCGCCAGCGGTAGTAGGTGCGGCCGATCTCGTCCTGCGCGCCGTGCAGGCTGCGCCAGAGCGCGGTCACTTCCTTCTCGGGATCGAACGGCATCTCAGTCCTCCCGGTCAGATCCGCAAGCCGATGCGGTGACCGTCGTGAACCGCGCTCGACAGGTTGCGCGGCGTGAGCGCGTCGCCGATGACGTAGAGCTGGATGCCCTCGGCATGGACGGCGTCCTTCAAGGCGTTGTTCGCCACGCGCTCGGTGACGACCACGCTGTCGCACTTCACCGGGAAGCGATAGCCGTCATAGGTCCGCACCAGGACCTCGCCGTCGGCCACTTCCTCGATGTCGCAGTCGTTGTAGGCCGTGACCTTGTTCTGGCGCAGATAGATCAGGTAGCGCCACTTGAACGAGGGGTTGATATCGAAGCCGGCGGAGCGGTCCCGCCCCACCAGCGTCACCTTCTTGCCCTGCCTGGCCAAGAGCAGCGCCACGCCGATGCCGGGCTTGCGGTTGCCCCATACCACGACGCGCTCGCCCACCGCGGCCCGGCCGGCGAGCACGTCGAGCACGTTCACCACGTTGGCGCGGTCGAAGCCCTTGCCGCGGCCGCGCGCGTATACCGGCCCTGTGGCGAGCACCACCACGTCCGGCTGCTCCTCCGCGATCAGCTCGGCGGTCACCTCGACGCCGAGGCGCAGTTCGACGCCGGCCTTCTCGCACTGCACCTTCTGGAAGTCGCGGCAGGTGAGCAGCTCCTCGTCGCCATAGGGGGCGCGCGCGGCCTCGTTCAGCGTGCCGCCCGCGTCCGGCCGCCGATCGTAGACCTGCACCTCATGGCCGCGCTGCGCCGCCACGTAGGCGCACTCCAGGCCGGCCGGGCCCGCGCCCACCACCATGACCTGCTTCCGTTCCGCCGCCGGCTTGACCTGAAAGCGCTCGTCGTGCTCGTGCGCGCAGCGCGGGTTGATGTAGCAGGTCATGGGCGCGTCGCGGAACAGGCGCGCCAGGCACAGGTTGCACGCCACGCAGTGGCGGATGTCCTCCTCCCGCCCCTCGAGCACCTTCTTCGGCATGAGGGGATCGGCAATCATGGAGCGGCACATTTCCCACATGTCCAGCTCGCCGCGGCCGATGGCGTCATTGGGGAGATCTGGCCGGAACAGGCGGTAGGCCATCTGCACCGGCACCTTCACGTGCTCTTTCGCGCGCTTGGCGAGGTGCAGCCACGAGCCCATGGGCACGTCGCGGCTGATGACCGGAACGATCGACTCCTGCCAGCCGGCGGTGACGCTGATGTAGTCGACCCCGGCCTCCTCGGCGATCTGGTAGGAGCGCATCGACTCCTCGGGCGTGTTGCCGCGTACGTCCGGCAGGAGCTCCTCGGCGCACAGGCGGATGCCCAGGGGATGGTCCTTGCCGCAGACCTCTTTGCACGCCTGGATGACCTCGACCGCGAAGCGCATGCGGCCGCGGATGTCCCCGCCGTACTCGTCGGTGCGGCGGTTGGTGTAGCTGGAAACGAAGTTGGAGACGAGGTAGCCGACGATGCCGGAGATCTCGAACACGTCGAAGCCGGCCTCGATGCCGCGGCGCGTGGCCTCGGCGTGCTGGCGCACGCAGGCCTGGATGTCCTCCTTGCTCATCGCCTCCACGGGCTTGAACACGCGCAGGCGCTGCGGCACGTACGAGGGCGCCTGGCACTTCTCGACCTCGACCGCGCCCACGCGCCCGCAGTGCATCAACTGGTAGCCGGCCACGGCCCGCTCGGCGTGGATGGCGTCCGCCAGCCGCTTCAGCCCGGGGATGTACTTGTCGTCCCAGGCCGCGGCCTGGCCCACGTAGCCTTGCCCCTGGCGCCCCTCATCCATGTACACGCCCTGCATGAAGCACAGGCCGCCGGCCACCCCCTCGGCGCGCGCGCGCATGTAGGCCACGTCGGCATCCGTGACGAAGCCCTGGTGGTCGTTGAAGTTGTCCTCGGTCGCGGCGTACTTGATGCGGTTCGGGATGGTGAGGCCGCCGAGCTGGATCGGCTGGAACAGGTGCGGGTACTTCTTGGCCCCAGGGTATGAGGAGTAGTCCCACGCAAAGAGCAACGTGCTCATCACACCGCCTTCTGCTGGAAAACAGGCTTCTGGGCACGGAACGGACGGAACTGGCCAACATCGCCAGAGAGCGGCCCGTTGTCAAGCCGATTCGCCTCGCCGCGCGGGCGGCGCCGCGGCCGGTGTTCAGCAGCCGGCCGGTCCCGCCCGCAGCTTCGCCAGCGCCGCGCGCGCGAAGGCGCTGTCCGGGTCGAGGGCCAGCGCCGCCTCGAAGGCGGCGATCGCCTCCGCGGTTCGCCCCAGCTCGCGCAAGTTCGCGCCCAGGTTGGCGTGGTCGATGGCCGACGTCGGGTCGAGCGCCACCGCCCGCCGGAAGCAGGCCACGGCCTCGGCGTGGCGCTTCGTCTTGTAGTAGCAGAAGCCGAGCAGGTTGTGGGCGGCGAGGTCGTCCGGGTCCGCGGCCGCGGCCTGCTCGAGCTCGGCCGCGGCCTCGTCGTAGCGCTCGAGGTCCTTCAGGCAGGCGCCGATGAAGAAGCGCACGCGCGCCAGGTCGGCACGCTCCGGGCCGAGCGCGAGCGCCTGGCGGAAGCGCGTGAGCGCCGCCGCGCTCCGCCCCTCGCCGCGGTCGCACACGCCCAGGTAGAGGAACACGGGCGCGGAGGCGCGGCCGGCGGCGAGCAGGCGCTCGAGCAGGTTCCGCGCCGCGGCGAACTCCTCGAGGCGCACGCGGCAGAGCGCCAGCTCGTAGAGCACGTCGCCTTCCGGCACCTCGCGGGACGGCGACCGCAGCGCCTCCTCGAAGAGGCCGGCCGCGGCGCGGTCCTCCTGCCTGGCGAAGCACGCCCGGCCGCGGTGGAAGGCGAAGAGCCCCGGATCGGGCGAGACGCGCGCGCCCTGGGCGAAGGCTTCCTCGGCCGCGGCGGGCCTCCCCAGGCTCAAGAGGCAGAGCCCCTGATGCAGAAGCGCGGCGGCGCGCCCCTCGTCGCTCGCGGCGAGAGCGGCAGCGCGGCGCGCGTTCTCCGCGCCGCGCGCGTGGTCCCCCGCGCGCGAGCAGGCCACGCCGAGGCGCAGGAACACCTGCCGCGCCTCGTCCAGCCGGCCGCTCGCCGCCAGGCTGGCCTCGGCGTCCGCGCAGGCGGCGTGCACGCAGGCGCGGCAGTCCAGTCCTTCGGGCGCGGCGGCGCGGCCCTCCAAGAGCGCGGCGGCCGCGTCCAGGCCGCTGTCTTCCGCGCCGCTCTCGAAACGCGCCAGGCAGAAGTGGCAGCAGCCCTCTCCTTCGTCGAGAACCGGCAGGCGGTCGCACGGAGCGAGCAGGTCCGCGCCGCCCTCCTCGACGCGCCGCAGCACGCCCGCGAAGACGTGGCCGGCGCGCAGCGCGCGCGCCACGCCGCGCAGCCCGGCACCGCCCTCCCGCGCCACGAGCACGTCGCTCTCCCCGTCCTGAAAAGCGGCCGCGGCGGGCGGCGGGTTGCCCTCGAAGTAGAGGGTCGGCCGCATGAGCCTCTCGCGCAGGAAGCGCGCGGTCGAGGCCGCGGCCAGAGGAGAGGCGCGCGGCGCGACCTCGATGATCGGCAGGAGCAGCAGGCGCGGTTCCGCGCAGTGCTCGTACGCCTCGTGCTGGAAGGGCGCGGCGCAGGCGGCGAGGCGCTCCCAGACGGCGAGGTCGGCGGCCGGAGCGCCGCTCATGGTCAGCACGGGATGGACGCGCAGGGCGGCGAGCTTGTGGCGCGCGAGGTGCTCGCTCGCGGCGCGCAGCACGTCGAAGGCGGCGGCCTGTTGCGCCGCCTCCCCCTCGGCGAGCACGTACACGTCCGCCAGCCAGTTGAGCCGCGGCAGGAGCGCCGCGACCCGGCGCAGAAACTCGGCGCGCGCGCGCTCCGCGACCCAGCCGCCCAGGACTAGGACCACTCCCGCGCAGGGCCGCGGGCCCGGCAGTCCCGCGCACTTCACGACACGATCCTCTTGCCGCCGTCGAGGGACGCCGCGCGCCACGCGGCCTGGACGCTCTCGATCTCCGCGCGGGTCATCCACTCGGTCTCGAACTCGGTCCCGAGCGACAGGCAGGGATCGAGGCGCGCGCGCAGCGGCCGGATGCCGTAGCCCCGCGGGTCGGCGGCGACCTTCGAGCCGAAGTACACGTGCATTTGCTGGGCGTTGCTGTTGCCGCGGATCTTCACGCCCGCTGCCTGCACGAAGCGCAGGGTGCCGAGGGCGTCCTCGCGGCGCTCGTGCGGCAGGGCGAACTGCGAGAACAGTTCGACGTCGAGTCCGGCGGCGAAGGCCAGCTCGACGGCGGCGCGCACCCGCTCGGGATCGAGGGCCTTGCCGAGCAGCCGGCAGGTCTCGGCCGAGGCGCTCTCGAGCCCCATGGCCACCGTGTGCACCCCGGCGCGCTTCATCAGCGCCAGGAGCTCCGCGTCGAGGTGGTCGGCCCGCGCCTCGAGCCAGAGCGCCGCCTTCAGGTCCTGGCGCGCGACTTCCTCGAGAATGAAGAGCGCCCGCTTGCGATCGAAGGCGAAGTCCGGATCGGCGAACCACAGCCGGCCGCTGCCGCGCCGCACCACATGCACGATCTCGGCCACGGCGCGCTCGGGCGAGAGCGAGCGCACGCTCCGGCCCGAGGCGCGCGGCGTGTGGCAGAAGACGCAGTCGTGCGGGCAGCCGCGCGAGGTCAGCATGATGGCCTCGTCCAGCTCGGCGGGATCGAGCAGCCCGCTGAGCCAGGGCGAAGGGTAGGCGTCGAGGCCCTTCGCCGGCGCGGGCGCTGCACCCGTCACGAAGCCGCCCGCTTGCGCGCGCGCGGTCGCGCCCGGCACGGCCGCGCCGTTCTCGCCCGCCGCGAGGGCCTCGGCCAGCGCCGCGATGACCGCCTCCCCCTCGCCGCGGCACAAGTAGTCGACGTGCGGCAGGGCCTCGAGGCTCGACTCGGGCAGGAACGCGGCCTGCGGGCCGCCGAGCACGACCGCCGCCCCGGGCGCGGCCTCCTTCACCAGCGCGGCGAGCGCCTTGACCTGGAACACGTTGCGCTGGTAGACGCTGAAGCCGACGAGCCGCGGCGCGAAGTCCCGGACGAAGCGCGCGAGCGACGCGGGGCTGAAGCGGCTGGAGGCGCCGAGCCCGAGGATCCGCACCTCGTGCCCGCGCTCAGCCAGCACGGCCCCGATGCAGCCGAGCGCGATGGGAGTGACGGGTTCCGCGGAGGGACTGAACTCGACCAGCAGCGCGCGCATGAGGCAGGTGAGTGTAGCCGCAATCGCGCCCGGCCGGCGCGGCGGGTCCTACTTGCAGCGCCGCAGGAACACGTCGTCCACGCCGTTGCCGTCGCCTTGCACCACGTAGGAACAGGTGGAGACGAAGGCCACGCACGAGCCCTCGGGCGAGATGCACGGCAGCTCGGCGTTGGCGTTCAGGCAGACGTGCTGCACCGGAGCGTTGGCGATCGAGACCTTCGCGGTCTTGTCCTTCTTCCGGTCGTACAGGTACACGTCCAGCACGCCGTTGGTGTCGTCCGGCAGCAGGGCGTCCCAGGACTGGAACGCCACATAGCGGCCGCTGCCGCAGATGGCGGGATCCTCGCTGTTCGCCTGAGCCTGCGCCCCGCCCGGCCGGAGCGACACGCGCTCGGTCCTGCCCTTCTTGCGGTCGCGCACGAAGATGTCGTCCCTGCCGTTGTTGTCGCCCGGCACCAGGTTCTCCGCCCACGATTGGAAGGCCACGTAGCGGCCGCTGGCCGAGATGGATGGCGCGAAGCTGTCCGCGTCTCCCTCGACGCCGCCGTTCGACACTGACACGCGCCTGGTCTTGTCCTTCTTGCGGTCGCGCACGAACACGTCGCGCGAGGCGTTGTTGTCGCTGGCCACGAGGTTGTCCGAGAACGAGCTGAACGCCACGAAGCGGCCGCTGGCCGAGATCGAGGCGCCGTAGGTGTAACCCGAGCCTTCGGCCCCGGCCGAGGACACCGACACGCGCTCCGTCGTTCCCTTCTTGCGGTCGTGCACGAAGATGTCCGCCTCGCTGTTGTTGTCGTCCAGCACCAGGTTGCTGGCGTACGACTCGAAGGCCACGTAGCGGCCGTCGGCCGAGATCGCCGGGTTGCTGCTGTGGCCGTTGCTCTGCGCCCCGCCCGCGCCGACCGAGACGCGCTCGGTCACGCCGGTCTTGCGGTCGTGCACGAAGATGTCGTCCATGCCATTGTTGTCGCCGAGCACGAGGTTCGTGGCGCCCGACTCGAAGGCCACGTGGCGGCCGGTCTCGGAGATCGCGGGATGGAAGCTGCTCTCGTTCGCCTGCGTGCCGGCCGAATCCACGGAGACGCGCTCGATGACGCCGGTCTCCGACTTGTAGACAAAGATGTCCGACTTGGAGTTGTTGTCGACGAGGACCAGGTTGGTCGCCCAAGAGCTGAAGGCCACGTAGCGGCCCTCTCGGGACGAGCAGGGATCGATGCAACCGCTGTTGGCCTCGGGGCCGAGGTCGGCCTTCGAGGCGCGCACGTTGACGTGCTTGGGCAGCCCGCCCAGCGCCGCCGGTGCGGCGAGCAGCAGGGCCAGACAGACGGCTGGTCGAGTGAGTTGGTTGCGGATCATGGAAGCCACTCCTCCCGGGTCTGCTCTTGCGGGGACAATCTCTTCTCCGGCGCCACGCGACGCCGCGGCCGGGCACTCTACCAGAACGCAGGCAGAACGTGTAACCCGTGGCGCGCCGCGCCATCTTCACGTCCGTGATGACGACGTCCCGCACGAAGATCCACCTCCGTGTCGCGCCGCACAAGAGCCCCGTGCGCACGCGGCGCATCCGCACAGGCCAGGGCCGCACGCCGCGGAGCAGATGCGACCTTCCCGCGCCCTCGGGCGCGTCTCCCCTCTTCCGCGCCGCAGAAGGGGGGTACCATTCCCGGCCAGCCCGTGCGCAACCCCGCGCGCCGAGAAGGAGGACAAGGTGAAGAAGCTCCTGAGCACGGTCGTTCTGCTGCTCGTTCTTGCCGGTGCTCTGATCGTCGCGCTGGTCGACTGGTCGCGGCACAAGGAACCGGACCCGATCGCCGCCGAGAAAACGCGCGAAGCGGCGCCGCCGCCCGCCGCGGCCCCGATCATGCGCGAGGAAAACCGACCCGCGGAGAGCGCGGCGCAGGAGGCCGTTCTCGAGCTGGTCTTCGTGCGCCAGGAAAGCGACCAGCCGGTAGCCGGCGTGGAAGTGGAGCTGGTCCCGGCCGAGCAGATCGATCCGTTTCAGAGCGAACCTGAGCGGACGCGCGTGTCGGATGCCCAGGGCTTCGCGGCGTGGACCATGCCGCCGGGCGATTACCACTATGCGATCCGCTCCGGCCACGTTACGAGCGCCCGCTTCGATGTGCGCCGGCATCCCTGGGCCGGGTCGGTCTCCCTCGCGGCCGGGGAGACCACGCGCCTGGCGCTGGAGGTCTTCGGCGGCACGGTCCGGGCGCTTCTCGTCGCGCCCAGCGAACCGACCGATCCCGTGCACGCGTTCATCCGCGACCGCGTGTGGCACAAGCAGGGCCCGATCGAGCGCGAGGACCGTACCGAGGAGTACCGCCAGTTCCCGGACCAGGAGCTGCTCTTCACCGCCGTTTCTGCGGGCGAAAAGAGCCTGAGCGCGACCCTTCGCACCGAGCAGGACGGCGTCGTGCACGTGTACTTCTTCCACGCGCCGTTCCAGCTCGAACCCGACGAATCGAGGGACCTCGGCGAGCTTCTTCCCCTCCAGGGAAGCGACCTCGGCGGCGCCGTGGTCTTCACCGGGACAGATGGAGAGCTTCCCCAGGAGCGGGTCTTCCCCGCGGTCGCCGAACCGCTGCGCGCGCTCCTGCGCGTCGACAACGTCGAGCCGGACGTAGACGACGACTTCAGCATGCACATGTTCGAGATCGCCGTCGGCAAGCCCTTCCTGGTGCACGGCCTGCGCCGGCAGCTCCATGCGCTCGTCGCCGACGAGGGCTACCTCGAACAAAAGGGCTGGCCCCTGCCGGCGCCGGGCCTGGAGCTGCAGCAGCGCTCGGTCAGGGCCACGCCGCCGGACTTCGACCTGCGCGTGCCGATTCTCGTAGGCCGCACCGTCCCGGTCACGTTCGTGCCCGTGTGGAGAGAGCCGTTCCGTGTGACCGTCGTGCTCCTTTGCCTGCAGACCGCGCGGCCGCACGAGTTCCGATTCAACCCGCGAGAGCGCAAGACCGTACCCCTGCCGGAGGGGACCTACCGGCTGATGGCGCATGCCGATCCCTTCGTGGCAGCGGAGTGCAATCAGGTGTACGCCGCCATGGTGGAGGTGCTCGGGCCCACCGAGATACTGCTCGCCTTCGGCGAGGGAGCGACCGTCCAGGGCACGACGTCCTTTCGCGGCGCGGCGCTCGCGGACACCCCGCTCGGGTTCTCGCCTGAGGGCTGGATCGACAGCCAGGGCAATCTGGTCTTCACGCACCAGTGCATGACCGCGTCGGACGGTTCCTTCCGCATGGCCGGTCTGCCGCCGGAAACGACGATGCAGCCGTGCGCCGGCTTCGCTCCATTCACGGCCCCGCCGGCCGGACAAACCAAGTCCGTAGAGCTCTCACCTCCGCGGTGATGGGAACCGCGGCCCCGTGCCGCCGGGGGCTTCGGCGGCGAGAGAGGAGTCGAGACATGAAGCGCTTCTTCATCCTGCTGGCCATCCTGATGGCGCCCTGCGCCCATGCCGGGTGGCGCATCGAGGACTTCTACCAGGCACCGGACGACGATCGCGACACGAACTACATATCGAGATGGGTGAACGCCGAGTCGAAGGCCTTCGCGGACTGCTTCAGCGTGCTCGGACTCGGGAACGCGTTCGACCTCGCCACACCGTGCGAGGCCCAGTCCATGTCCGTGGCCGTGGGGCAGTTCTGGGTTACCTGGCAGCATGTGCCTCAGGGGCCATGGGACAAAGTGGGCGAGATCGAGTACAAGGCCGTGCTGGAGCAGGAGGGCGCGGCGCACTTGATCGACGCCGACTGCGCGGGCCAGGCCACGGGCTCTCAGACCCTCCACTACTACTTCGATTCGGACGTTCCGACCTGCACCGCGCGCACGATCCTGGACGAGTCCGGCGCCGAGACCAAAAAGGGCAAGCTGGTGTCCATGGGCGCTGGGGCTGGGGGCCACATGGGCGGTCCCTCTGTGAGCTTCGGGTTCGACGTGCATTTCGGCTACGGGGAAGGGACGTACAAGGACCGGGACGTGGCCTCGATCCCATTCGCCGTCAGGTGCCCCGTGCACACTTTCAAGGTGCAAACCAAGACCGAGGTCGTGATCAAGGTCTGGGCCAATGAGGATCTCTTCGGCTGGGACGCCCACGTGGTGGTCGGAGAGTCGGGTTTCATCATCCCCTGGTATCTGCTCCTCTCCTGGCCCTACTGCCCGTAGCGCTCTCGCCGCGGAGCGGCGGCGCCCCGCCGGCCGCCGCCGCTCCGCCTCGCCTCATCTCACGCCGCGCTCATTCTCGGCGATGCGCGCCCGCACCAGCTTCTTGACCAGCGCCTGCGGCAGGGGCTTGGCCGCCGGGAAGCGGATGCAGCCCTTGCCCAGGTCGTAGCCCTCCAGCTCCCGCATGAAGCCACGCATCACGGTCGTGCTCATGAGGTGGAAGGTGCAGTGGCCCTCGAGGGCCGCGAAGCCCACCAGCAGCCCGCGCTGCTTGTACGCCGGGATCTGGTAGCTGATGACCTCGACCGCTTCCGGCGCGGCCGCCCGGATCGTCGCGCGCAGGGCCTCGAGCGCCCGGCGCGCGTCCTCCGGCAGGGATGCGAGGTACTCGTCCACGCTCGCCGCCGCACGTCTCTTCGTTCTCGTTCTCCTCGTCTTCTTCATGCTCGCGCGCCTCCGCAAACGCTTCTCACGGAGATTCCAGGCGGATCGCAGCCGTCCCGCAGGCGGCCGTGCCCCCGGCTTCTACCCCGGCCGCGCTCAGAGCCTCGCGCATCTTGCCGCCCAGGTCCACGGCGCTGAACGGCTTCTGCAGGAAGGGCACCGGCGGATCCAGCGCGCCCAGATGGGAGGCGGCGCTCTCGGCGTGGCCGGAAACGAAGAGGACCCTGAGGCCCGGCCGCACGCCGGCAAGCTGCTCCGCCAGCGCCTCCCCGCTCATTCCCGGCATCATCACGTCCGTCATGAGGAGGTCGGGCCGCAAGCCCTCCTCCTCGACGGCCCGCAGCGCCTCGGCGCCGCTTGCCGCGACCCTGACGCGGTAGCCGAGGCCCTCGATCATGCGGGCGAAGATGTCCCTGAGCGCCGGGTCGTCCTCGACGGCCAAGATCAGCTCGCCCGCGCCGCGGGCACCCTGGGTCTCCCGCCCGGCCTGCTGCCTGGGTTCCGCATCGATGCGCGGCAGACAGACGCTGAAGGTCGAGCCTTTCCCGGGCTCGCTCTCCACACGGATGACGCCCCCGGACTGCTTGACGATGCCGTAGACCGTGGCCAGTCCCAGGCCCGTGCCCTTCCCCTGCTCCTTGGTGGTGAAGAAGGGCTCGAAGAGCTTGCCGCGCGTCTCCTCGTCCATGCCGCAGCCCGTGTCGGTGACGGCCAGCATGACGTGCGGCCCGGCGCCTCCTTCCGCGCGGCCGCGGGCCGGCTCCTCGCCCAGGACGACATTCGCCGTCTCGATGCGCAGCCTGCCCCCCTGCTCCATGGCGTCGCGAGCGTTCACCGCCAGGTTGACCAGCACCTGCTCCATCTGTCCCGGATCGGCCACCACCGTCCCCAGGCCTTCCTGCAGGGCAAGCACCAGGTCGATGTCCTCGCCGATCAGCCGCCTGAGCATCTTCTCGACCCTCGCCACGACCTCGTTTAGATCGAGCGGCTCGGGCCGCAGGGCCTGCTTGCGGCTGAAGGCGAGCAGTTGCCGCGTCAGGGCCGCGGCCCGCTCGGCGCAGGCCCGGATCTCCGCGATGTCGCTCGCGCCGCGGCCTTGCTCCCCCAGTTGCTCACGCAGCAGGTCGCAGCAGCCGATCTGCGCCATGAGGATGTTGTTGAAATCGTGAGCCACGCCGCCCGCCAGGCGCCCCAGGGCCTCCAGCTTCTGCGCCTGGCGCAGCCGTTCCCGCGCCTCGGCGAGCGCCGCCGCCGAGCGGTTGCGCTCTTCCTCGACCTCCATGCCGTGCAGGGCGAACGCGATCTCGTCCGCTGCCTCCCTCAGCAGCTCGCGCTCCTCGCGGCTCTCGCCCAGACCGCCCCCCAGCCACGCCATCATGAAGCCGTGCGTGCGCCCGTCGTGGCGCAGCGCGATGACCAGGACGTCATGGCCGCAGCTCGCGCTCGCGGCGCCGGGACAGTTCGTGCATGACCGCCTCGGGTCCCGGCGCACGATGATCCCTCCGTTCCTCATCGCCTGGCGCGCGCACTCCGGCATCTCCCCGCGCCGGATCATCTCGTCCACGGACGCGAGCCGGCGCCCCGCCGCGGCGTGCGTCCCGATTCCTGCTCCTGCCGCCTGGCACAGGCCGATTCGCACGGAGTCGAAGCCGCGCGCCTCCACGAGAACGCCGCACGTCCCGGCGATCAACCGCTCGCGGTCCTTCTCGCGCGTGATGAGGCGCTCCACGTCCCGGATGCCGCGCAGCACGGCGCTCAGGTGAACGGCCCTTGCTTCGGCCTGTCTGCGGGCGATGAAGTTGGCGATATGGTCCGCCATCCTCCTGAGGAGCGCGATTCCCGGGCGGGTGAAGCGCCCTCTCCGCCGGTCGTTGAACTGGACCAGGCCGAAGGTGTCGCCGCCCGCGCGCAGGGGGATCAGCGCCACGGACTCGTAGCCCGCGCCATTGCACCGGTTGCGGGTCCGCGTCTGGCGATCTGCGTCGCTCGTGGTCGCGAGCAGCTCCGTGGTGCAGTTGCTCCAGAAGCAGCCGTCCGCGGTGAAGAAGCTCCGCGACGGATCCACCCTGCCGCACAGGATGTTGCCGCACATGCACCCGAGGATCGGCTGTCCCTCGTCGTCCCGCTCCACCTCGCCGTCCGCGCGGTAGGCGCACAGGCGGTTCTCCATCTCCACGAACTCCGCCGGAAACCCACTGACCGCGAAGTACGGGAAGTCCGGACCATCCCTGAGCCGGATTCCCACGGCCTCGCATCCCGAGCACTCCCTCAGCCGCTCCAGCACGGAGCGCAGCAGGCTCCTCCAGTCGTCCGCCGTGTTGATCAGCTCCAGAAGCTCGGTCAGCCTGCGCCGTTCGTCCTCGGCGCGCCGGCTTTCGGTGGTCTCCAGGGAGAGGATGAACACGCCCTCCGGAATCGGCTGGAAGCGGAGCTCGAACCAGCCCTTCTCCCCGTTGGGAAAGACGAACTCGTTCTGCAGGCGCCGGGGGACGCGCGCCTCCATGCACTCGCGCAGGGCGGAGAACATGGGCGTCCGCTCGATCCCCGGGTAGACCTCCATCATCGTCCGGCCGACCAGCATCTCCTTCGGCAGGCGGCCCTGCTTCGCCACCGCTTCGTTCACGTACAGGTAGCGCCAGTCGCGGCTGATGATCTGGCAACCCTCGAGCAGGCTGTCCAAGACGCCGGGCGCACACCCGCCAAGCGGCGCGGCCGCTTCTACCTCCCGTGTCTGCCACATGCAGCCCTCACCCCCGCCGCTCGGTTCCACGCCTTCATCCGCCTCCGCGGCTCAAGGCAACCTCCCGCGCAACCGGAGCGCGTCCCGCGGCAGCGCGGCGTGCCGCCGAGGCACGCTTCTCTCCCTATCGGGCGATTCTGCCCGCCTTCTGCAGCTCATCCAGCCACCAGCGTCGAGACGCCCGGCCTACTCCCGCGCTCCCGTTCCATCTCTCTGCCGCCGCCGGGTCCCGAACACGCGACGTCCGCGGCCAGCACGCGCCCTCAGCGCGACGGGCGCTTGACCGGCAGCGGCGTGAAGTCCACGGTTCCCTCGGCGCGGTCCACGCCCACGCTGAAGTTCCGGTCCAGCCAGTTGGGCGAGTCCGGTGGGTCGAGCCAATGAGAGTCGTTCTGCAAGCCGGCGAAGTACGAGTCCTGGCCGCCGACGTCAAGGAACAGGCCCAGCGAGGTCGTGTCCGCGAAGTAGCTCGACACGCCGCCGCGCGCGCGGAACTTCTCGTCGTTGCGCGCGCTGCCGGGGCGCGGCACCTTCTCCGTCACGTACGTGTCGTCGCCGGCGAGGTCGAGAAGCAGCGCCTGGCTGCGGTTGATCGAGTAGGACAGGCCGCCGTCCTTGACGCTGTAGAGGTCGTTCCCGCCGGCGTTCACCAGGATCGAGATGGTGAAGTCGTGCGCCCAGGCGATGGAGCTGTGCGAGTTCTCCTCGGCGAGGTGCTGGTCGTCGCCGCCCTCGTCCACGAGCACGCCGATGCAGAAGTGCGCGCCCGTGGCCTGGGAGTAGGCCACGCCGTGGTACTGGTCGTTGCCGCCGCCGTCGTGCAGGAAGCCCATGCCGAACCAGTAGCCCGTGCCCATGGACCAGTTGCCGGATAGGTAGACGTCGTCCCCCTCGCCGTCGAGCAGCGCGCCCAGCCCGCCGGCCCAGGAGTGGCCGTCCGAGCCGTCGCCGCGCCGCCCCATGCCGCAGCCTTGCGCGTTCGACACACCCACGTCCAAATCGGGGGAATGGTATGACGGCCGGCCGGTCACGCTGTGCTCGCGCACGGCCGTGTACGCGTCATTGCCGGAGCGGTCCGCGAGCACGCCCACGCCGTTCACCCCACCCAGCCCCTGGCCATCCGCGAGCAGCCGGTAGCGATCCTCCCCGGCCGCGTCA
>DYIW01000130.1:3819-15455 GCA_020723465.1 Phycisphaera mikurensis | reverse complement strand
CCGAGCGAGGCCGCGGCCGCGCCGATCGCCACACAGAGCGGTCCGGCGAGCCCCTCCGGGCCCGCGGTCACGGAGGCGGGCACGCGCCGCTCAAGGCGCTCGCCCACGGCCTCAGCCCCGGCCAGGCCGTGCCCGGGCAGGACCACGAGGAAGGTGGCGCCGCCGTAACGGCCGACCGTTCCCTCCGCGCCTACATCGAGCGCCAGCACGCGCCCGAGCGCCGCCACCACGCGGTCGCCGGCCTTGCGGCCGTAGGCCTCGTTGACGTCACGGATGCGGCCCGCCGCCACGAGCAGCACCGCCGCCGGCCCCCGGGCGAGCGTCTCGCCGAGAAGCTGGCGGATCGCGCCGACTCCCACCAGGCCGGTCAGCGGATCGCGCCGCTCCTGCTCCTCGGCGGCAGCGGCCAGGCGCGCGGACGCGAGCGCCAGGCCCGCCGCCGTGGCCAGGATGGAGAGCGCCGCCCTGGTCTCCGCGGGCTCCGGCAGCACTCCGCTCACCAGGAGCACTCCCGCCAACATGGCCCGGTCGAACAGCGGCGCCGCCAGGGCCACGCCGCCCTCGGCCGCGGCGAACGCGGCGGTCGAGGTCTCGTCCGGCGCGCCGCGCGCCAGCAGGCCGCGCCGGCGCAGGCAGGCGCGCAGCAAGGCCTCGTTGCCGGCCACCGGCCGCGGCGCGGCGCCTTCCGGCAGCGAGGCGCCCGGCAGGAAGCGGTCGGCCTTGCGATCGTGGAGATGCAGCGTCACGCGCTCCGCGTTCAGAACCTCGCGCACGCGCCGCAGGGTCACCTCGAGGACGCGCGGCTCGTTGAGCGAGGAAGCGATGGCGCGCTGCGCCTCCTCCAGGCGCTCCGCCAGGCTGTCTCCGGTCGCGCTCGCCGCCGGGCCGCCGGCAGGCGCGCGCGCCGGGGCCTCTCCGGCCGCGGCCGCCGGCGCCGCCGCCGTCACCGTCGCGGCCGGTTCCTCCGGCCGCCTTCTGCCCCGCGGCGGCCGGCGCAGGCGGTAGAGCTGGCGGCGCAGGTCCAGGTTCTCCTCGTCGAGCGCCGCGGCAAGAGCGCGCTCGAGAACGGCTGGCCGCCCGCGCGCAGCAGGTACAGCAGCCCGGCGATGCTCAGCAAGGCGCTCAGGGCCCCGGGCAGGAGTCCGTGCCGCCAGGCGCAGAGCGTGACGGCGCAGGCGAACACCAGGCCGGGCAGCGCCGGATGCGCGCAGCCCGCCAGGCCGAGCCCGCGTAGGAGCGCGGTGGCACACGCGGCCGCGAAGACCGCGTACTGCACGCGGCGCAGCGCCATCACACCGGACTCCCTCCCGCCGGCGAGCCGCGGCGCGCCTCGATGTGCTCCTGCACGCGCGCCAGGAGCTCACGCGGGCTGAATGGCTTGGTCATGAAGTGCACCACGCCCAGCTCGGCCGCGAGCGACGTGTCGATGTCCTGCTCCATGGCCGTGAGCACGATGACCGGCGTGCCCTGAAAACCGTCGTGGCGGCGCAGCTCCCGGCACAGGTCGTAGCCGGTCATGTACGGCATGGCGTAGTCGACGATCAGCAGGTCGGGCTCGGTGGCCAGCGCCAGGCGCAGGGCCTCCTCGCCGTCCGCCGCGGCGATCACCTCGAGACCCGCCTTCGAGAGCTTCAGGCCGACGGCGTGGCGGATGGACGGGTCGTCATCCGCCACCAGGACCTTCCTCGTGTCGCTCATCCGGTGATGGCCTCCAGTCCGACAAGCTGAGACTCGCTGCTCTCCTCGCCGCGGCGCACGGGCAGAGCCAAGCGGAACTCGCTGCCCTTGCCGACCTGCGAGGTCACGCTGACGCTGCCGCCGTGCGCCTCGGCCACGAACTTGGCCAGCGGCAGCCCCAGCCCGGTGCCGGTCGCCTTGAGCCCGGCGCTGTTCTCGACGCGCGTGAACTTCTCGAACACCAGGTCGAGGGCCTTTTCCGGGATGCCGACCCCGTCGTCGCTGACGACCAGCTCGGCCAGCGCCCCCGCCAGGCCGGCGCGCACGCGGATCGAGCCGCCCTCAGGCGTGTACTTGATGGCGTTCGACACCAGGTTCATGACCGCTTGCTCGAGCAGGCCGCGGTCGCCAGTAACCGCGGGCGTGAACTCCGAGACGTCGAACACGATGGTCTGCCGGCGCGAGGCGGCGAGCGGCGTGACCACGTCGCGCAGATGCTCGAGCAGCTCGACGAGCGAGACCGGCTTTCGTTCCATGCGCGTGATGCCCGCCTCGAGGCGCGCCAGGTTGAGCAGGTTCTGCACCAGTTGGCTGAGGCGCTGGGTCTGGTCCAGGACCAGACGCAGGTGCTCCCGCCTCTCCTCTTCGCCCTCGATGTCCCCGTCCAGGAGCATCTCCAGGAAGGCGCGCATGGACGCGAGCGGCGTCTTCAGCTCGTGCGACACGCTCGAGGCGAAGTCGCTTTTCATGCGGTTGAGCTCGACCTCACGCGTCACGTCGGAGAGGAGGATCGCGAGCGAGCCCGGACCGTTCCCCTCGGCCGCGGCGACCTTCTGGAAGGACACGCGGAGGACGCGCCGCTGCGCCTGGTCGGAGCAGTCGACGTCGCGCCGCGCGCGGCTGGCGCGCGTCTCGCCCTTCAGCCCCTGCTCGATGGCCGCCCGGAGCGGCGGCGGCGTGGCCAGCTCGCGTACGTCCTGGTTGAGCGGCGCGTCCTCGGGCAAGTCGAGGAAGCGGCGCGCGGCGCGGTTGGCGAAGGTGGCCACGCCGCCCTCGTCCACCAGGACGACGCCGTCCGAGAGGCTCTCCAGCAGCGCGCGCAGCAGGTCGTGCTCGACCTGGAGCGAGCGCGCGGCCACGCGCGCGCGCCGCGCCTCTGACTGGCGGGCGCCGGCCTCGGCGGCGAGCGCCTCGATGCGCCCGCGCGCGGCGCCGGCGCAGGAGCGAAACGGCTCGGCCAGGGCAGGCAGCAGCGGGACGTCAGACGAGGCGTCGGCGCACCAGGTGCGGAACCGGCGCTCCGCCCTGACCAGGCGCGAGATGAAGTGAAGCTGCAGGGCGGTGGCGGCGAACGCCAGGGCGCCGCCGGCCGAGGCGAGCAGCAGCGCGCCGCCGCTGCCCAGGACGGCAGCCGCGGCCGCTCCTCCCGCCCCGGCGGACAGGAGCGCGACCAGGTTCGCGTGCGTGAGCTTCATTTTGGCTGCGCGTTCTCATCGACCGTCGGGCTCGCCATTCTTTGGAGCATTCTGCGACAGGCGTGGTCGAGCGCGCTGCCCGGCGCGAGCACGCGCACTTCCTCCGCCTCGCGCCGCGCGCGCTCCACGTCGCCGGCGCGCGCCCAGGCGGCGGCCAGCAAGCCGCGCGTCGGCACGTGCCCGGGATCAGCGCGCAGCGCCCGCTCCAGCGCGGCGATCGCACGCGCGTCCTCGCCGGCGAGGAGCAGGCTGCGCGCGATGCCCACCTGGGGAGCGCGCGCCGCCGGTTCGAGCCTGGCGGCCGCCTCGAAGGCGGCCGCGGCGCCTTCTGCGTCCCCCTCGAGCAGCAGCGCTTCGCCCAGCGCCAGGCGAATGCGCGGCTCCTCCGGCAGGGCGCGCGCGCGTCGCCGCTGCCGAGCAGCGCCGCCGCGGCCAGGCAGCGCTCCTCCAGGCTCTTGGTCTTGCCAGCCGCGCGCTCGCGGCCGTACTGCTCTGCGATGCCCTCCCGGTCGCCGAGCGCGAAGCGCACCTGCTGCGTCTTCAGCTCCAGGCCGCGGTCCGCGGGCGCCTGCGCCCGGGCGCACTCGAGGAGCTGCAGCGCGCGCGCCGGCCAGCCCGCCAGCCAGTAATGCGTGGCGAGCACCTCGGCGGCCCCGGGGGCGGCGCGGCCAGCCCCGCCATTCTCCAGCAGCTCCGTGCCCGCGGCCTCGTCGCCGCCCGCCAGCTCGAGCGCGCCGAGCACCAGCGTCGCCTCGCCCGCGCCCAACTCCACGGCGCGCCGGTAGAGAGCGCGCGCCTCCTCCTCCCGCTCCTGGGCGAGAACGGCCTCGGCGCACAAAAGGCACGCCTGGCCTGACTCGGGCAGGAGCTCGAGCGCGCGCCGCGCCGCGCCCTCGGCCTGCTGCGGCAGGCCGGTGAGGAGCAGCGCCTGGGCGAGGATGAGCGCGGCCTCGGCGCGCTCTGGATCGACGCGCAGCGCCTCGCGCGCGCTGGCACAGGCGTCGGCGTAGCGCCCGCGCTCCAGGGCG
Source organism: Phycisphaera mikurensis (assembly GCA_020723465.1). Lineage (GTDB taxonomy): Bacteria > Planctomycetota > B15-G4 > B15-G4 > JADJEK01 > JACQZJ01. The sequence continues at coordinate 11,275 of DYIW01000130.1, read as the reverse complement.
GCTTGCGCCAGACGTTCGTGCACCGCGGAGTTCGTCTCCTGCCACGCCGACGACTGCGGGTCCTCGACCGTGACGCACGCCGGAACGAGCATGAGAAAGACCAGCAGGCCGCGCTTCATCGCAGTCCCTCCAGCGCCTCCAGGGCGCGCACTTCCTCGTCCGCGATGCCCAGTGCGGCAAGCGCGCGCAGGCGGATCTTGGCGGCGCGCACGTCGGCCGGCAGAAAGTCGAGCGCCGCCGCGGCGCAGCGCGCGGCCTCGGGCGCGTCTCCCTCCGCCAGCGCCTGCTCCGCCCGCTCGATCCAGGGCGCCGCCAGACGGGCACGCGAGATCGGCAGGTGGCGCAGGAAGATCGAGTCGCGCGACGTGGCCAGGGCGTCGGCCTGCTCCAGGCCCGCCACGTCCTCCTCGCCGCCGTCGACGATGTGCGGCGTGAGCAGCACGATCACCTCGCGGCGCGCGATCTTCTCGCTCGTCTGGCGGAAGAGCACCCCCAGGTAGGGAATGCTGCCGAGCAGCGGCACCTGCTTGACGACCGTCTCCACTTGCTCGCCGATCAGGCCGCCGATGGCGATGGTGTTGCCGTCCCGGATCAGGACGTTGGTGGTCACCTCGGTGGTCGTCTCCGAAGGAAGACCGGAGGCGGGATCGACCACGCCGGTGGAGTTCTCCGGGTGGATCTCCAGGCGCACGAAGCCGTCGCCCGCCACGTACGGGCGGAAGCGCAGTTGCGTGCCGGTGTCGAGGAACTCGACCTCCTGGACCGTGGCCGTCTCGGTGGTGGTCGAGGTCTGGTAGCCGAGCTTGGCGCCGATGATGATCTCCGCCGGCTGGCGGTCGACGGCGAGCACGCGCGGATTGGCCAGGATCGTCGTGTCGGTGACCTTCTCCAGCGCCTCGATGAAGAGCCCCACGTTGCTGCCGACCATGCCGATGTGCAGGCCGTCGGTGTTGCCGTCGCTGGCGAAGCCGTAGGTGCTCGCCGAGGTGAAACCGCTGTCCACCTGGGCCGGGTTGGCCGGCGCCAGCGTCACGCTGTTGAGGTTGCTCGTGCCGGAGAGGTCGGCGAAGTTGAGGCCGGAGAGCGTGTTCAGGTCGATCCCGAACTTGGTCTCGTCGTCCAGCTTGACCTCGAGCAGCGTGGCCTCGACCAGGACCTGGCGCGGCCGGCGATCCAACTCGTCCAGCACCGCCCGCACCTGCGCCAGCACGGCCGGGCGATCTCTCAGCACCAGCACCTCGCCCCCCGCCGGGGAGTTGCCGCCGGCGTCCGTGGGGTCGCTGGGAATGCCCTGCTCGGACGCGGTGCCGGCCGTGTACACGCCGTCGCCCGACTTGAGCGGCTCGATCAGCTTCAGCGCCTCGGCCGCCGTCAGGTAGTCCAGCCACACCACGACGACCTCGAGCGGTTCGCGCGGCGCAGCCTCCTCCTTCTTCGCTGGCAACGGCTCCACCAGGTAGAAGTCGCCGCTCTGCCGCAGGCTGTAGCCGCTGGCGCTGAGGATGGCGCGCAGCGCCTCCTCGACCGGCACGTCGAAGAGGTTCATCGTCACCTTGCCGCTGACGCCGGCGCCGGCGACGATGTTCAGCCGGTACTGGAGGGCGAACGACTTGAGCACGTCGGCCAGCTCGGCATTGTCGAGCGACATGGTCACGCGCTCACCCGCGTCCACGCTCCCTTCCTGTGCCAGGCCGGGCGCGGCCAGTGCGCCGCACAGGAGCAGCAGCAGGCCCCTCCACCAGGCTTCCTTCATGTCTATCTCTCCTTCTCGTCCTCCATCGTCACGCGGTGCTGCGCGTGCGCGCCGCGGAGCCTCACCGAGCGCCCCTCGATCGCGACCACGGTGAATCCCTGGTGTTCGTCGCCCTTCCTCAGCACGACTCCATCGAGCACCGCCGAGGAGCCGTTGCGGAAGTGGAAGACGCCCTCGAGGCGCAAGGCCGCCGCGCGCTCGCTCTCGGCCAGCACCTCTTCCGCGTCGGCCGAGGGCTGCACCGGCACGGCCGCCGCCGCGAGCGCACTTGCCGGCGCGGCGAAGGGGTCGCGCGCGATCGCCGGAACGGCCACGGGCAGCGCCACCTCGCGCAGGCCGCGCGCCTCGGCCGAGATGCGGATGAACTCGGCGCGGATCGAGGCGGGGTCGCGGCGCGCGTCCGACCCGCTCGCCGGCGCCCCGGCGGCCGCAGCCTCGCCCGCGTTGCCCGTGGCGCGCGGCCGCGGCACGTCCTTGCCGAAACCGGCGGCGAGGCGCGGGCCCCAGATCACCAGGGCGGCGGCGATGCCGACACACAGCACGCCCGCCTTCACCGGGCTCTGCCGCATCTCCTTGAGCAGCAGGCGCGCCGAGCCGCTCATGACCTTGCTCCCGTTTCCTCGCGCGCCGCGGAGTGGGAGGTCAACTGGATCTCGGCACGCAGCCGTCCCGGCGTCTCCTCCTCGCGCTGGATGGTGAGCTGCGTCACGCGCGTGTGCCGCGGCAGCGACTCCACCTCGAACAGGAAGCGCACGATCTGCTCGTAGCCGCCGCACACCTTGACGGTCAGCGGATGCACCATGACCGAGCCCCGCGGGACGGGCTGATCGGGCCGGATGGACGTCGCCGCAAGACCGCAGCGGCTGGCCACGCCGGTGATCTCGCGCACGCGCTCGTCGCTGTCGATGTGGCCGGGGACCAGCCGGTCGAGATCGGCCAGCGCCTGCTCGAACTCCTGAAGGTAGCGCTCGAGATCATCCAGCCCGCGGGTGAAGTCGTCGCTCTTGCAGATCTCCGCTTCGGTCGCCATCAAGCGGCGGCTCTTCGACTCGACGCCGCGCACCGCCGGACGGTGCACGAACTGCAGGAAGAAGACGCCGGCAATGGCGAGCGCGCCGACGAATAGATAGTCGGTCGTCCGGCTCCTCATTGCTGGGCTCCCGGCGGGCTCGCGGCGAGCAGGCCCGGGGACTTCGCGGTGATGACAAACTTCTTGTCCTGGCTGGCGGCGTCCACGTCCTCGGAGAAGACCATGCGCACGTCCGCCAGCAGCGGCTTCTGGGAAAGCGCGGTCAGCAGGTTGGCGACGTCGAGGTGATCCGGGCAGAGGCCCTCGATGGACACTTCCACCTCGGGCAGCAGTTGCGCCGCGTTCACGCGCAGGTCGAGCTTGGTGAGGCAGGCCCGCTCCGGGCAGGAGCTGCCCACGGCGTCGAGCACGAGCGACCCGCGCGCCTGCACGACGACCTCCTTGAGAATGCCGAGACGACGCGCCAGCTCCTCCTTCTGGCGGTCGAGCTGCTCCACCTGGGCGATGCGCGTGCGCGCGTGCTCGTAGTGCTGGCTGATGCGCGCCAGCTCGCCGTCCAGGATGCGGTGCTTGCGCTGGACGTGCAGCGCCGTGAGGACCATGCTCAGGATCAGCACGGCGCTCAGGCCGGCGCGCAGCAGCCAGACGCGGCGGCGCGAGCGCCGCTCGCGGTGCTCCGGGGGCAGGAAGTCGACCAGCGGCACGCTCACCGCCGCACCTCACGCAGGGCCAGGCCGAGAGGGATGCTCCAGGCGGCGAACTCGTGCTCCAGCCGCGCCTCCGGCTCGATGCCGGTGAAAGCCGCGCTGAAGGGATCGGGCCGTTGAATGACCAGCTCCAGCGACTCGGCCAGCGCCTCGGCCAGCCCGGGGATGCCCGCCCCGGCGCCGCTCAACACCAGTTCCAGCCCCCCGGGCGAGCGCCGCGAGGCGGCGTGGTACCTGAGGCAGGCGGAGACCTCGAGCGACAGCGAGTCGATCTGCTGGCGCAGCGCCGAGACGATCTGCGGCCCCAGCTCAGCGGCGCCCTCGGCGGAGCGGGCGGCGAAGCGCACGTCATCGCGCGTGAGATCGAGCCGCTGCTTGATGATCGCCAGGAGCTGGGCGGCGCCGATCGGGAGCTGCTTCATGAAGAGCGGGTGCTCGCCCCCCGAGATGGTCATGAGCGTGGCCGCTTCGCCGATGTTGATGATGGAGGTGTGCGTCTCGGCGTCGCTCTGGCGCCGGCGCCGGCGCGTGAAGCAGCGGATGAGGGCGCACCCTTCGGCGTCGATCGCCACGGGCACGAGGCCGGCCTGCTCCAGGCGGCCGACGAACTCGTTCACCTGAGCCAGGCCCGCCGCCAGCAGGATCAGCTCGTGGCGCGCCTCGCCGCGCTCCATCACCTCGCCCACCTCGAGGTGCTGCACCACCGGCGCATCGCCGGGGAAGGCGTCCTCCAGCTCGAAGAGCAGGGCGTCGCGCAGCGCCTGTCCCTCGATCGAGTCCACCTTCACGTGGCGCAGGATGGCCCGCTCGGAAGGGAGGCCGACCACCGCCCGGCCGCCGCCGAAGCCCTGGTCCTTCAGCGTCGCGCGCACCTCGGCCGCCGTCTTCTCGGACAGGATGGTGCCGCGCTCCCCGTCGCCCTCCGGCCGCGCCACCTCGGCGCAGGCAGCCACGCGTCCGTTCTCGCCGCGCCACTCGATCTGCATGAGGCGCACGCCCGCGGGCGTGACCTCGACGCCGATCGGAGACCTTCTGGTGCGGCGCCAGCGCATCCTCTGTCCCTCGCGCTACTTCTTGGCTTCCACGAGCTGCTGCAGGCGCGCGTCGATGGAGCGCAGGAGCTTGATCATTTCGGCGCGCTGCGCGTTGGAGTCGAGCCCTCCCCCTGGCTTCACCTGCGCCTCGGAGCCGGCCGCGGGCCGACCCGGGGCAAGGAGCAGCAGCGGACCACCCAGCAGCGCCGCCACCAGGAGAACGAAGAGCGCCCGCGGCCGGCCGCCTGCTCGCTGTGCGAATCGTATCATCGCTGCTACTCCGCGGGAGCCCTGGCCCTGAGCCACCAGGACTCCGCCACCATCCTGCCCTTGCGCTCCGCCGTGACGCGGACGCGGCGCAGGTCGCTGGTGCCGGCGACCTGCAGGGTCTCGGGATCCACCGGCTCGACGATGAGGGCCACGCTCCACTCGCCGAGCTCGTCCTGCGGCTCGCGCTGCGGATCCAGCGGCGGGCTCGCCACCAGACCGTGGAAGTCGTCCAGGTCGTCGTAGTCGCCGAGCCGCTCGCCGGGTTCAGGCCCGAAGTTCTGGCTGCCCGGCTCGCGGAAGGCCAGTGGAGCGAGGATTCCCTCCATGACCTTCACCAGCGACTGGCCGACGGTCTGCTCGTCCGCGTCGAGAGTCAGCCCATTGACCATCTCCACCCAGTACGCGGTGGCGGTCGCCGCCAGCGCCAGCACCAGCGTCGCCAGGAGCATCTCCACGAAGGTGAAGAAGCCCCGCTCGCGCGCGCCCGGCCAGGCCGCCGCGCGAACTGGCGCGCCGCGCCGCGGGCGGATCAGTAGTCCCAGATGGCCGTGCCTTCGGCCGTGACCACCGAGGAGTTGCACTTGAGCTCGCCCGTGAACGGCTTGAAGACCCAGCCAGTGGTGTCATCGGCGCCTGCCGGGAAGGCGGCGCCGTCGGCGATGATCAAGGTCGTGCTCAGGCCGTTGAACGGATTCGGCGGCACGCCGGTCTTGAGGTACGGGCCGAGCGGATAGCCGGTCGTGCCGAGCGGCGCGGTCGAGCCGTCCTTCTTCGAGTTGAGCGTGAGCTGGTCGGTGAAGAGCCCTTCGGTGGGCGTGCCGCCGCCGACCGGGTAGCCCGGGTAGGTGGAGCTGTGCTGGACCTTGTACAGGTCCACGGACGCGCGGAAGGTCTGCAGGTTCTGGACCGTGGCCGAGACCTTGGCGTCCTCGGTGGACGTGTTGAAGGACGGCAGGACGATGCCCGCCAGGATCCCCAGGATCACGACCACGATGAGGAGTTCCACCAGCGTGAAGCCGCTGGCGCCGTGGAAGGCACGAAGCATGGGCATTCTCCGATGAACTGCGGCGGTGGTCCGCCGCGGGACAGGGACCGGCGCGCGGGCGCACGGGCGCGGCCGCGCCGTTCCGTCATTCGGACAGGCGGGAGGCCGAACTTGAGCGGAACCGCGTCGTTTTCCGGGGGGAGGGCGGCGGGAAAGGTTTCCTGAGCCCTGGCCGCTGCTAGAATGCTTTCGGGACGAGACCCTGCCCGTCCCGGCGTGGAGAGGTGCCTGCCGTGAGCGTCCCTGCCCGAACGCTGATCGTCTTGGTGCACCTGGCCCTGGGAGGCCTCGCCCTGCTCCCGGGCGAAGCTCTGGCACAGCTCGCTCCGGGGCAGAAGCCCTACGAGAAGAAACGCAGCGGTTCCGGCTCCTCGGCGCTGGTGGGAAAGAAGTCGCGGCTCACCGGTTCCATCTACGATGACGCGGCGCGCCGCGAGGAGGAGGCGGACAGGAACCTGGTCCCGGGCGAGGTGCCGATCCGGCTCGGTGACACCGTGCGCGGCCGCACGGGCAACGGCGTCATCGACCGCGCGCTCTTCGAGGCGGTGAAGGGCACGCGCGTGTCGCTCCTGCTCGAGCCCGCCGACCGCAAGCTGACGCTGGTCGCGCGCCTGTTGCGGCCGAGCGGCTCGCCGCTGGCCTTTTTCCGGCCCAAACGTGCTGATCCGGCCGTGATGGCGGTCCACGACGAGCTTGTGCCGGAGACCGGCACGTATGCGGTCGAGATCTCGTTCGCCGCCGGCCAGACCGGCAACTACCAGCTCGAGACCCTCGGCCTCTTCCCCAGCTCGGCCGAGGAGACGCTGGCGCTCCGTGACGGCCGGCCGCAGGGCTTCAAGTTCGGCGGGTTGAGCGAACGTTCCATCGAGGAAGTCAGGGTCGTGGCGCAGGACGGCGCCGAGCTCGACCTGGCCGTCAACATCGTGGCGCCGCAGGGCGGCAGCCTCCCGCTCGACGACAAGACCTGGAAGTCGAGCGACGGCAGGACGCTGATCGTGCGGGACCTCCCGATCGACCGCCTCGGCGACTTCTCCCTCTTCGTCACGGATACGAACCGAGGCGAGGGCAAGGCGCGGGTGGAGGTCATCTTCAAGAACCCGCGGCCGCTGCGCGCCACGCACGAGCTCTAGCCAGCGGCCCTGCGCGCGCCGCTCGTTCCTTTCTTCCTGCGGTTTGCTTCAAGCCATGCCGTGGCCGTTCCGTGCAGACTTGCCGCGGCCGCGCGTGGCGCTCAAGAGGCCCCCGGCTGCCGACGATGCATGAGGCGAGGAGGGCGGACGGCTCGTGCCCGGGGCCGTCCCGGAGGGATGCAGGCCTCGCATGGCGATCGGCTCCCTCGCCTCGACCGCCGACGTCGCCCCTGCCGCATTCGTGCGGCGCGACGTCTCCCTGCCGCGCGCCGCCGAGATCCCGGCCGAGCGCGGCCAGAGCGTCGATCCGCGCCAGGCGGTGGACGGCCGGCCCCAGACCGCGCAGAAGGGCGCGGAAGCGCAGCATCTCGTGGAGCGGCGCGCGCGCCGCAGGCGCGGCCAGGACGCGGAAGAGGAGGACGACACGGAACGTCGCGACGTCGCACCCGCCGCCAGCGGGAGATCCTCCAGCTCGAAGAACGGGGCC
>DYIW01000130.1:0-3809 GCA_020723465.1 Phycisphaera mikurensis | reverse complement strand
CGTCGCACCCGCCGCCGGGGAGCGCGCGCTCCAGGGGCCGCCGCCCGGCGGCGGGTCGGACGCCGCGCGCGCGCCGGAGCGCGACGGCTTCCCCGGCCGTGGCGAGCCGTGCGCGGTCCCCTGGCAGGCCGCGCGCGCCTACGCGCGCTCTGCGGCCGCGCCCCTGCCCTTCGCGCTGTTCTTCGACCTCGAAGCGTGACGAGCCGGCGCGCGCCGCGCCCGTGCTCCGGCTAGGATGCGCCCCCCAGGACCAATCCGGCGGAGGCGCTCGCCATGCCGAACCGATCGTTCCCCTTTGCCACACTTCTCCTCCTCGCCGCGAGCGCCTGCGCGCCGAACCGCGTGAGCGGAGCGGCGGGTGAAGACAAGCCCTTCTGGGCCGCGCCTGACCTCGGGCAGGCGGTGCGCGTGTTCGACGGCCGCACGCGCCGGGAAGTCGCCCTGCGCGACCTGCTCGAGGACCTCGCCCAGGCCGAGGCGGTGTTCCTCGGCGAGACGCACCTCGACGAGACCACGCACCGCCTCGAGGCGGCGGTCTATCGCGCCCTGATCGAGCGCACGAACGGCCGCGTGACGCTCGCAATGGAGATGTTCGAGCGCGACGTGCAGCCCGTGCTCGACGACTACCTGGCCGGCCGCATCGCCGAGGCGGAGTTCCTGGAGAAGGCGCGGCCCTGGGGCAACTACGGCTCCGCCTACCGGCCGCTGATCGAGACCGCGAAGGAGCACGGCCTGCCGGTGGTGGCCTCCAACGCTCCGGCCGCTCTCCGCCGCAAGCTCGGCATGGGCGGCCGCCAGGCCTTCGAGCAGCTCGATCCGGCCGAGAAGGCCCTGCTGCCGCCGGAGCTCTTGCCGAGCAGCGACGCCTATTGGCGGCGCGTGGACAACGCGGTGCGCGGCCACGTCCAGATGATGGGGCCGCGCGATCCCGAGTCGCGCCTCTTCTCGGGGCAGAGCCTGTGGGACAACACGATGGCGCACTCCTGCGCCGAGGCGCTGGCGCGCTGGCCCGGCAACGTGCTGCTGCACGTCAACGGCGGCTTCCACAGCAGCCGCTTCGACGGCACGGTGAGCCAGCTTTTGCAGCGCCGGCCGGCGACACGCGTCAAGACGGTGGAGATCGAGCCGGTGCAGAACCCGGGCGTGGCCGAGCCGGGCGACGGCAGTCCGGTCGCCGACTACGTGGCGTTCGTCGAGACGCGCGCGCGCGACGCCGAGGACGGGACGCACGCCGTGACCGTGGGCCGGGAGCTCCGCTACCGCCTGCGCCTGCCCGTGCGCGCAGAGGGCGCGCCGCCAGCGCCGCTCCTCATCTGGCTGTGCGACGACGGCTTCACCTGCGACGACGGCATCGACCTCTGGGCTGAGCGCCTGGACGCGGGCGCGGCCATCGCCGCGCTCGAGCCGCCCTATCCCGAGACGCAAGAAGACCTGCAAGTGGGCGGCCGCTGGTTCTGGCCGGAGACCTTCGACAAGGACCTCGGCTTCGCGGCGGACGGCATCGGCCGGATCACCGGCTACTTGCTGCGCAACCATGCGCTCGATCCGGGCCGAGTGGTCATCGCTGGCGAGGGCACGGGCGCCACCATCGCGGCCGCGGTGGCGGCGTTCGCGCGCGAACCCGGCATGAAGGCCGTGGCGCTCGCACCCCGCGGCTTCGCCAAGCTGCGCGACTGGCCCCTACCCCTGCTCGAGGAGGGGGCCGAGCCGCCGCCCGCCGGGGAGGCGGCGTCTCTCCATGTCATCGCGCGCGCCGCCGACAACGAGTGGTGGGAGCAGGAGCTCGCCGACTATCGCGGAACGTACCTCGACACCACGCTCGCGCTTGTCGACGCGGACCCGTGGCGCAGGGAACGGCAGATCGAGGCGGCTCTCCTCGCCGCGCTCGGCCTGGCCCCGCGGGCCGAACCCACGGGAACGGCGCGCTCCCACGCTGCGCTCGAGGCCGCCTCGCCGCGTGAGGTCTTCTGGGCGCGCGTGCACGCCCTGCGCGCCGCGGCCGCGAGCGGAGAAGACGTCGCCGTGCTCCTGCCGGGCGAGGAAGCGCGCGACTCGACGCCGCTCGACCTCTCCATCCGCGCGGCCGACTTCGCCCGGCCGGGCGCGCTGCCGCTCGCGCCCGGGCCATTTGGCGGCACCACGGTCGTCGTCCTGCCCGCGGACCTCGCCGAAGAGGAGCACGCGGCCTGGCTCGCGCTGGAGGAGCAGGAGGTGCTCTCGAAGCACAGCCGCTTCCACCGCCTGCGCGTGGCCCTGCCTGATGGCGACAAGGCCCTGCCGGCGGTGCTCGCCCGCCTCGCGCAGGAGAAGCGCAAGAACGTGCTCATCGTGCCCGCGGTCTTCTGCGCCCCGCCCGAGGAGATGCGCCGCCTGCGCGACCTCGCGGACGAGCACGCGGATGACATGACCCTGCACTGGTGCCCCGGGCTCGGCGCGAGGCTCCGCCTCGCGCGCGAAGGATGAGTCCATCCGACCAGCGCCGCTTCCGTCCGGCGGCACCGGTCGAGCCCGCGCCGGTCGATCCGCTCGACGCGGAAGCGGCCTCGCGCCTGCCGCCTGAGCTGCGTCTCGGTACGTCCTCGTGGGCCTTCCCGGGCTGGGCCGGCATCGTCTACGCGCAGAAGGCGCCGCGCGAGCAGCTCTCGCGCGCCGGGCTCACGGCCTACGCGCGCCACCCGCTCCTGCGCACCGCGGGCCTCGACCGCACGCACTACGCGCCACTCTCCGCCGCGCAGTTTCGCGCCCACGCCGAGCAGGTGGGCGAGGACTTCCGCTTCCTGGTCAAGGTGCACGAGGCGCTGACGCTCCACCGCTACCCGGACCACCCGCGCTACGGGAAGCGGCGCGGCGCGGAGAACGAGCTGTTCCTGGACGCCGAACACGCGCGGCGGGCGGTGATCGAACCCATGCTGGAGGGGTTGGGCCGGAAGGCGGGCCCGCTGGTCTTCCAGGCCGCGCCGCAGGACCTCAGGCCGCTCGGCGGCGCCGCGGCCTTCATCGACCGCCTGCACGCCTTCCTCGGCCGCCTGCCGCGCGGCCCTCTGTACGCGGTCGAGGTCAGGAACCGCGAGCTGCTCTCCGCGCCCTACGCGGCCGCGCTCCAGGACGCGGGCGCCGTCCCTTGCCTGACCGCGCTCTCGCGCATGCCGTCCCTTCCCGAACAGTGGCAGAGGACCGCCGCGGCCGAGGGGCGCGCGCTCGTGGTGCGCTGGATGGTCCACCGCGGAGAGACCTACGAGTCCGCGTCCGAGCGCTACGAGCCGTTCGACCGCCTCGTGGACGAGGACGAGGAGACGCGCGGTGCGCTTGCCGGCCTCGCCCTTGCCGCCGCGCGCGCCAGCCAGGCCTGCTACGTCGTGGTGAACAACAAGGCGGAGGGGTCTGCTCCCCTCTCGGTCTTCCGCCTGGCGCGCGCCATCGCACGTGGGCTCTCCTGACGTTCTTGTGGGTCGATCCGGAACCACCTGAGGGTGCGTTTGGCGCTCCCTCGGCCTCTGGCTCTGGCGCTGCGGGGCTCGAAGGCCGCCTTTCTCGTGGGAACACGTCTTTCGAGCCACCCACAAAAACGTCAGTTGGGCCTTTTCTTGTTGCCTTCTCGGTCGCATGATGTAATATCTGCCCAACAAGATGACCAGGCACCGACGACCCATCCCGCATCAGCAGGAGTTCACCTTCGCCCGGCGTCGGCGCCCCGGCGGCGGGCGCAAACCGAAGGGCGACCGGGCGGGAGTTTCGCACAAGACACGCGAGGAGTTGGCGGCGCGCTTCCCGGTGCATGTGACCGTGCGCCTCGAGCGGGGGCTGCCGGG
>DYIW01000129.1 GCA_020723465.1 Phycisphaera mikurensis | reverse complement strand
CCGGCCGGATGGTGTACGAGGTCAGTCTCTCTCCGGAGTGTTGGGGCGAGGTTCGAGCGGACGGCTGGGGTACCCGGACGCTGATCGGTCTGCAGGAAATCGACGCCGCGTCGGTGCTGGAGGTGGAGATGCGCCCCGGGGCCGCGGTCGTGGGACGGATCGAGGACATCGGTCTGCTGTCGTCGCCGACCGTCAGAGTAAGGCCCAGGGCGCAGGCACGGGACCAAGGACCGCATCGCGCCAAGGACACGTTCGACTGTCGAGTAGGCGGCGACGGCGCGTTTCGCGTGGAGGGACTGCAGCGGGGTGGCGAGTACAACCTCGGGGTGTTCGAAGAGTGGACCCCGATCTGGGATCTCCAGTTCTCCGTCGGCGACGACCAAGAGGTCGTGGACCTCGGGCTGATCGACGTGACCGCGTTGTCCGAGATGGACAAGACGGTGAGTGGCGTCGTGTCGGATGTGGGAGGAGGGCCCCTGGCCGGCGCCTGGGTCGCAGGCGGGAGACAGCACACATCGTCGGATAGCAAGGGGTGCTTCACGCTCAGAACCGCGGCTGACGCTGCGTCGGTCTGGGTGTGGAAGGAGGGCTATGAGCCTGTCTCCAGTCGAGTGTCTGTCGGACAGAGCGCATTGATCGCGCTGCGTCCGGCGGGGTCCATCCACGGGCAAGTCCTGGACGATCGAGGTCTGCCTGTGCCCTTCGCGAGGGTCAATCTGTTTTCGGAGAGTTACGATGGCCGGTCCCTCGAGGTAGGACTGGCAGTCCGAGCCTGGACCGACGAGCACGGGAACTTCACGATCGGGCGCGGCGGTCTGGGCCACGACACGTTCCAGGTCGACGCGGCGGGATTCTCTGGGGCCGCAATGGAGGCACCAGCCGGAGGAAGCCTGGTGGTCGTGAGGCTGGCGCGGAGCGTGCAGCTCCGCGTGGACCTGGGCGCCGGTCTCGATCCGCCCACTGGGAGTCAATGGCGCGTTCACGAATCAAAGGGCTTCTCCAGGTGGTGGCTCGTCCCGGGCGGCGAGCGCTCTTTCTGGATGCGGGTTCCCGTGGGCGCGTGCCGCGTACGAGTAGAGGTGCCTGGCCATGAGCCGGTGGAGACGGACGTCCAGGTATCGGCCGAAGGCCCCAACGTCGTTCGCGTCGACGCGCAGGATGGGTAGCGTGATGCGCCGCCGGCCGATCCCCGGGCCGAGCGCGCCGCGAGAAGTTCGGTGTCACTCGTGGTGGGGGAATGCGGAGAGGAGCAGCGATTGGTGCGCCGAGGTGTCGCGGTCGTCGGTCTGGTCGTGATCGTTCTGGCAGCGGTGTTCCTGGTGCTGGCGTGGAGGGACTCCGGCGGCGCGGGCGTGGCGGAGCCTCCCGCGCCCGCGGATGCGGAGCTCAGTACGCCCGACGTCGTGGCGGCGGACGCGCTCCCCGTGTGGGTCGACGAGCCGGAGCCGATCCCTGCCGCGCCGTCCTGGTCCCTTCCCGACGTGCTGGTCACGGTCGTGGACGCGCAGGGCGCTCGCGTGGCGCAGGCGACCGTGACGGCCACGCGGGGCGAGCGGCCGGTCGCCACGGCCAGCACGGACGAGGCGGGTACTTGCCGGCTGGGCATGGCTGAGGCGCCTTCCGGCCGGTGCCTGCTTCGCGCCGAGAAGGCCGAGCTGCGCTCGCTTCCGTTGGAGGCCCGGGCAGGCGAGGCGGTTGTCCTGCGCCTCCTGGAGACGCGGTCCTTCGTCCTGCGCGTGGTGGATGACGTGAGCGGGGAGGGGCTCCCCGGGTGCGCCATCCACGTCTATGGGCAGGACGACTGGGTGAGACGCATCGCGGACGCGGAGCGATTCGTCACGCAGGAGGACGGCATCTGTCGAGCGAGCGGCATCTTGCCCATCGGGGCCCTTCTCCTGCGCAGGCCCGGCTACGTGGCGCGCCAGCTCGACGATCCGCCAGGCGAGGTTCTCGGCGAGTCGGAGTTCGTGATCCGTCTGAGCCCGGCGCCAGTGCTGCGCGTCCACCTGCACGACGCGCAGGGACAGGAGATCGCAGGAGCAACCTTCGGCGAGGAGGACTGGGCCCGCGACTTCATCGCGGCGCCCTGCCGCGTCGCGACCGAGTCCGGCCGGATGGTGTACGAGGTCAGTCTGGATCCGGAGCGAGGGGGCGAGGTTCGGGCGGACGGATGGGCGACCCAGTCGCTTGTCATCCCCCGTTCGTTGGACCCTGGGCCGGTGCTCGATGTGGAGATGCGCCCCGGGGCAGCGGTCGTGGGACGGATCGAGAACGGGAACCAACTGTCCTTGCCAAGCGTCAGGGTAAGGCTCAGGGCGGAGGCCAGGGAGCAAGGACCGCATCGCGCCAAGGACTCGTTCCACGGTCCAGTAGGCGATGACGGCACGTTTCGCGTGGAGGGACTCCAGCGGGGTGGCGACTACTACCTCGGGGTGTTCGAAGAGTGGCTCCCAATCCAGGATCTTCAGTTCTCCGTCGGCGACGACCAAGAGGTCGTGGACCTCGGGCTGATCGACGTGACCGCGTTGTCCGAGATGGACAAGACGGTGAGTGGCGTCGTGTCGGATGTGGGAGGAGGGCCCCTGGCCGGCGCCTGGGTCGCAGGCGGGAGACAGCACACATCGTCGGATAGCAAGGGGTGCTTCACGCTCAGAACCGCGGCTGACGCTGCGTCGGTCTGGGTGTGGAAGGAGGGCTATGAGCCTGTCTCCAGTCGAGTGTCTGTCGGACAGAGCGCACTGATCGCGCTGCGTCCGGCGGGGTCCATCCACGGGCAAGTCCTGGACGACCGAGGTCTGCCCGTTGCGTTCGCGAGGGTGAACCTGTTTTCGGATAGCTACCGTGGCGGGCCGCGCGGGCCGGCGCTGATGCCGCGGGCCTGGACCGACGACAGGGGGAACTTCGTGATCGGGCGCGGCGGTCTGGGCCAGGACGTGCTCCAGGTCGACGCTGCGGGCTTCTTTCCGGCTTCCAAGGAGGTCCCGGCCGGCGAGAGCCTGTTGCTCGTGAGGCTGGCGCGGAGCGTGCAGCTCCGGGCGGAGCTGGGCCCCGATCTCGAGCCGGCCCCTGGCAGTCAATGGCGTGTTCACGAGTCAAAGGGCTTTCCCAGGTGGTGGGTCGTCCCGGGCGGCGAGCGCTTCTTCTGGATGCGGGTTCCGGTCGGTACGTGCCACGTACTCGTGGATGTGCCCGGCCACAAGCCCGTGGAGATGGACGTCCAGGTATCGGCCGAAGGCCCCAACGTCGTTCGCGTCGACGCGCAAGACGGGTAGCGCGATGCGCCGCATGGTCGCCCTGCGCCTGGGTCTTCCGTTCCTCTTGGTTCTGTCCGCGCTCTTTCCGGCGAACCCGGCCTCGGCCACGGAGTTCGTCCTGCCGTGCGAGGGCTACGAGCAGGGGCTGCGCGACGGCGGCAACTTCGGGGCCTTGATCGCGGGCGATCGGGCCGCGCCGTTCGCCGGGTCGTACCACCTCGGCGAGGACGTATGGCTGCCGGAGGGGACCGAGGTCCGGAGCATCGCCCAGGGCACGGTCGTCTACTCGGACTTCAGCCCCTCCTGGAAGGACGAGCGCGGCGCCACGCACTGGAACCTCGGCAACGTCATCATCATCGAGCATCGCCTCGACCCGCCCGAGGACGGGCTCGACGCCGTGTGCTCCGTGTCCGTGCACCTCGGCGCCGATCGCCGCGTCGCGGTGGGAGACGCGGTCGCGGCCGGCCAGGTCATCGGCACGATTGGCAAGGGACGCAGCGAGGAGAACGGCGGCTATCCGGCGCACCTGCACTTTGGCCTCCACAAGGGACCATACCTGCAGATCTCCCCGGCCTGGACGCGCCACCTCGAGGAGGAGGCCCGCGCCCGCGGCCTGCCCGCGGGCGAGAACGGTGCCCTGATCCGGGGCGAGATCACCGTGGCGCGCGCGTCGCCCACGAGCGCGCTCGTGCGCTTCCCGGAAAGCGGCGCGAGCCTGGTGCTTTCCCTGCTGACCGGCAGCACCGCGCCTGGCCGGAAGCCCGCGGACATCGCGGGCTGGTGCCACGGCTACGGCGACCGGCTGGCCGTGGAGGAGTGGCTGCGGCCCTCGACGTGGATCGCCTCCCGCGGCGGTACGGGCCTTGATCTCGACTACTGCTTCGCCGTGCACGATCCGGCGGCGCACGCGGTCGACGCCACCTTGCGCCTGACCGGCGCGAGCGGCCCCCTCGACCTGAGCCTGCCCGAGAGCACTGCGTTCGTGCGCCTGGCCGAGCCGCGGCTCGAAGGAGAAGTGCGCGTGCGCGCGCCGGCGGGCGGCGAGCCGCGGATCGAGCGCCTGGCGCCCTACCGCTGGCGCCTCGACCCGGGTGGCGCCGGCGCGGTCGAGCTTCGCTGGCGCATGCGCCTCGATCAGCGCGATCTGCCGGAGATCGCCGGCCGGGACGAGTACGAGTGGCCCTACCTGGAAGACGACCACGGCCTGCTGGTGCCCGGCACGCTGGCGCTCGCGCCGGCTGAGGCGCGCCCGGCCGCGCTCCGCGTGCGCTTCGACCTGCCCGAGGGCTGGCCGGTCATTGCGCCCTGGCCCGAGGCCGCGCCGGGCGTTTTCGCGCCCGCGGACGTGCGCGCGCTCCATGATGACCTGGTCGCCATCGGCCGCTGGGACGCGCATCGCGAGCAGGTGGGCGGCATGGAGCTGACCGTGGCCTTCGCACCGCGCCAGGAGGCGCTGCGCGAGGCCGTCTTGCAGCGCATCGGCCGCATCATCGCCGCCGAGCTCGAGCTGTTCGGCTGCACGCCCGCGCCCGCCTACCTCTTCCTGTTCGGCAAGCCGCAGCCCGGCGGCTACGGCGGCTCGCCCAAGACCGCGTCCATGACCCTGTTCGCCGCGCCCGATCTGCCCGTCGAGTTCGCGCTCGAAGGCCTCGAGCACCTGATCGCCCACGAGTTCCACCACACCTGGATGCGCGCGCGCTGCCAGCCGCCGGACGAGCTGCGCTTCGTGGTGGAGGGATTCACCGACTATTACGCGGCCCTGGTGCCGTGGCGCCTGGGCTTCCGCGACGACGCCTGGCTCGCGCGCGCTCTCGGCAAGAAGCTCGCCGAGTTCGAGGAGAGCCAGCGGGCCTCCGGGATCTCCCTGACCGACGCCGGAGGGGAGATCTTCTTCACCGAGGGCGACGCGTACCGCGCGGTCTACGCCGGCGGCTTCGCGCTGGCGCTCTTCCTCGACCTCGCCATCCGCCGGCAGGACGCACAGCGTAGCCTCGACGAGCTGATGCGCCGTTTCTACGGGGACTCGCGCGGGCGCGCGGGCGAGAACCCGACCCTCGATGGCTTCCTCGGCCTCGTGGCCGAGTTCGCCGGCGCGCGCTTTCGCGAGCGCGTGGAGAGGCTCGTGAACGAGCCGGGCGTTCCCGACCTCATCGCCGCCTTCCGTCTGGTCGGAGTCGAGCTCGAACGCGGCGAGCGCCCCGCGGACCTCGACCTGCGCGCCAACCTGGTGGGCGCGACCTTGGTGCTCATCGACCCGTCGTGCGCCTCCTGGCGCGTCGGGCTCAGGATCGGCGATCGCCTGCTCGAGGTGAACGGCCGCGAGGTGCAGGACGAGCGCGACGTGCGCGCGGCCTGGCGTGCGCCGGCTGACGAACGCATCCGCGTGCGCTTCCTGCGGGCGGGCCAGGAGGAGCCGCTGGCGATCGACATGCCGATTCCGCGGGTCGTGGAGTACCGGGTCGCGGACGACGTGATTTCGCTCCTGCGCTGAAGCGCGGCCGCCGCCCCCCTTGAAAGCCGGCGGCCGCTCCTATGGAATCATCCCGCCATGCGCCCGTCGAACGGGCCGCGGCCCATCGGCGGCCGCTGGCGGCGGAGACCGCACTTGAGCAACGACTCCAAGAGCCGGCTGGCCGCGATCGGACGCAGGATGCTGCCGTTCCAGGCGGCCGGGGAGGAGCCGGGCAGGTACGGCGTGCTGCGGCGCAACATGACGCTGCTCATGATCCTGCTCACGGTCGTGCCCCTCTCGCTCATGGCCTTCATCAACCACCGCGAGCACCGGAAGGCGCTGCGCGCCCAGACCGAGGCGCCGATGCGCGAGATCCTGGTCAGGACGCGCCACTCCGGCGAGATCTTCCTGGCCGAGCGGCGCTCCGCCATCAGCTTCATCACCTCGGCCAGTACCTATGAGCAGCTCGCCGACCAGGCCGAGCTGAACCGCATCTTCCAGGTCATGAAGCAGGAGTTCGGCGGCTTCATCGACGTCGGCCTGATCGATGCGTCAGGCGTGCAGGTGAGCTATGCCGGGCCGTTCGAGCTGGTGGGCAAGGACTACCGCGATCAGGAGTGGTTCCAGGAAGTGCTGGTGCGCGGCACTTACGTGAGCGACGTGTTCCTGGGGTATCGCCGCTACCCGCACTTCGTGATCGCCGTACGCCACCTCGAGCCGGATGGCAGGTCCTGGATCGTGCGCGCCACGGTCGACACGGAGCTGTTCAGCGGCCTGATCGGCTCGCACGGGAACGTGCCGGGCGGCGACACCTTCGTCGTCAACCGCCAGGGCGTGCTGCAGACCTCGTCCCGCCACTACGGCGCGGTCCTCGAGCGCGTGCCCCTCGACCTCAAGGACGCCGGCCTGGAGCCCCTGATCACGGAGACCGTCGACCGGTCGGGACGCCCTGCCTTCCTGGGAATGGCCGCCTTCGAGACCGTGCCCTTCGTGCTGCTGTACGTCGAGCCGCGCGGCACGGCCTGGGAGCCGTGGTACACGCTCAACAACGAGCTGTTCCTGGTCTTCATCGCCAGCATCGTCGTGGTCTTCCTCGTGGCCTACCGCCTGGCCTCTTCCTCGGTTTCCCGCATCGAGAAGTCCGAGGAGAACCAGCGGCGCGCCCTGCATGAGATGGAGCACGGCAACAAGCTCGCCTCGATCGGGCGGCTCGCGGCGGGCGTCGCCCACGAGATCAACAACCCGCTGGCGATCATCGACCAGAAGGCGGGGTTGATGATGGACCTGACCGAGAACATCCCGGGCTTCCACCTGGGGCCGCGCTTCGGCGAGCTGGCCTCCTCGATCCTCAACGCCGTGGACCGCTGCCGCACCATCACCCATCGCCTGCTCGGCTTCGCGCGGCGCATGGACGTCGAGATCCGGGACATCGACGTCAATGACGTGCTGCAGGAGGTGCTCGGTTTCCTCGAGCGCGAGGCCCTGCACCGCGGTGTGCAGATCCAGCTCGAGCTCGACGCCGAGCTGCCGGCGATCGCTTCCGACCGCGGCCAGCTCCAGCAGGTCTTCCTCAACATCCTGAACAACGCCCTCGAGGCCATGCCCGAGGGCGGCAAGGTCGTCATCCGCTCGTGGCGCCCCGACGAAGAGCACGTCAGCGTCTCCATCGAGGACAACGGCAGCGGCATGTCCCAGGAGACGATGAAGCACCTGTTCGAGCCGTTTTTCACCACCAAGGCGCCCGGTTACGGGACCGGACTGGGGCTCTCCATCACCTATGGCATCATCAAGAAGCTGGGTGGCGAGATCCAGGTCGACAGCGAACTCGGCAAGGGGACGACGTTCTTCGTGACCCTGCCCATGCGCGCCTCACCGGAGATGGGAGCCTGACATGAAGCGTTGGAAAGCCCTGCTCGTGGACGACGAGGAGGAGTTCGTCGCGACCCTGGCCGAGCGGCTGCGGCTGCGTGGGATCGTGGTCGAGGTGGCCACCGACGGCCAGGACGCTCTGGCGCGCCTGGACGAGGTCGATCCGCGCGTGGTCGTGCTGGACATCATGATGCCCGGGGTCGGCGGGTTGGCCGTGCTGCGCCACATCCGGGAGAACCGCCCGGACGTGGCGGTCATCCTGCTCACCGGCCGCGGCACGACCAAGGAGGGCATGGAGGGCATGCGCCTCGGCGCCTTCGACTTCATGATGAAGCCGGTGCGCATCGAGGAACTCATCGCGCGCATGATCGAGGCCGTGGAGAAGAGCAGGCCCGAGCAGCCGGGAGGTGCGGAGTGACGGCCGCGGAGCAGGTGCTCTGCGGGCGGATCGGCGCCGGTCTGACGCACGAGCTGAAGAACGTGCTGGCGATCGTGCGGGAGAGCGCCGGTCTGATCCAGGACATCCTGGAGCTGGAGAAGGGCGTGCCGGAGGAACGCCGGAAGCGGGTGATGCGTGCGCTGGCGGCGATCGAGACCCAGATCGGGCGCGGCGAGGAGATGGCGGAGCGCCTGAACGCACTCGCTCACGAGCTGGCCGGAGACGTCTCGGGCCGCGACGCGGCGGAGGTGGTCGAGGCGGCGGCCTTCCTCATGCGGCGCGCCGCCCGCTCCAAGCGCGTGGCGCTCGAGATCCGACCCGCGGCAGGCGCGCGCCGCGCGCGCGTCGGCCCGCGGCCGGACCGGCTGGTTCTCTTGCTCTGCGCCTGCCTGGAGCGCTGCCTCGGCCTCGTGCCGGAGGGCGGGTCGATCCTGCTCGCGTGCGAAGCGAGCGGCCCGGGCGCGGTCGTGCGGCTTGCCGTGGCGGGCGGCGAGGGGGCGGCCGCGGGGCTGGCGGCGCGGCTCGACGAGCTGCAGGCGCTCGGCCGGGAGCTCGGCTGCACGGTCGCGGCCGAGCCTGCGCCAGGGGGCGGCGCGTTCGTCGTCGGCCTGCCGGCGGCCGCTGCCGGGACGGCGGCGTCCTGATGCTCCGCTCGCCCGCCGCGCCGGTGATTTGGCCGCCGGCCGCCGCGGCAGGGCGTTAGGATGATGCAGAGTCTCGCGCCGGGCAGCCAGGCCCGGCGGCACGAGAGACGGTCCGGCGTGCAAGACGACGCCCCTGTGGCTGCGGAGTGACGACATGGAGGACTTCAAGGTCCTGCTGGTGGACGACGAGGAGGACTTCCTCAGGAGCCTCTCGGAGAGGCTCGAGTTGCGCGACGTGAAGGCCGGGACCGCATCCAGCGGAGAGCAGGCGCTGGCGGCCGTGCGGTCGGACGAGCCGCCCGTGATCGTCCTCGACCTCAAGATGCCGGGCATGAACGGCCTCGAGGTGCTGCGCAAGCTGAAGAAGACCAATCCCAAGGTCCAGATCGTGATCCTCACCGGGCACGGCTCGGACAAGGACCGCGAGGAAGCGGAGCGGCTCGGGGCGTTCGCCTACCTCAAGAAGCCCGTGCAGATGGACGTCTTGATGGAGACGCTGAAGCGCGCCCACAAGAAGTTCAAGACCGTCAAGCACGCGGTGGACACGGCCCTCATGGCCTCGGCCCTGGCGCAGGCGGGCGAGGTCGAGATGGCGCGCGAGATGATGAAGAAGGAGCAGGAGGAAGGCGAGGAGGACGCCAAGAAGCGCGGCAAGTGAGGCCGCCGCGATCCGGGTCGGAAAGGACGCACGAACATGAAGCTCCCCATCGAGATTCTCCTGGTCGACGACGAGAAGGAGTTCGCGGAGACGCTGGCGGAGCGCCTCACGGCGCGGGGACACCGCGTGCGCGTCGCGTTCGACGGCCCGCAGGCGCTGGAGGCCCTGAAGCAGCGCCCCTTCGACGCGGTGATTCTCGACCTCTTCATGCCGGGAATGGACGGGCTGGCGACCATGCGCGAGATGAAGGCGCGCCAGCCGCTGGTCGAGGTCATCCTGCTCACCGGCCACGGCTCGGTGGACACCGCGGTTGCCGGCCTCAAGAACGGCGCCTTCGACTACGTGCTCAAGCCGGCGAAGTTCGAGGAGCTGCTGGAGAAGCTGCAGGCCGCGCGCCAGCGCAAGGCCGAGCAAGAGGAGCGCATCCGCCAGGCCGAGGCGCGCAGCCTCACGCGCCGGACGGGGGATATCTAGCCCGAGTATCCCGGCGGCCAGCGGCACAAGAACAGCGGGGGAGCGGGAAGAAGGTGAAATGCAGCGGCGCTCGCCTGCGTCCTGGGACTTGGAACCGGGTCACGCAGCCGCACGGAGCCGTCGATGAACGGAGACTCGCGCCCCATCGATTTGGACCGACTCCTTGCCCACGGGGGATTCGTGCGGGCCGTGGCGCGATCGCTCGTCCTGGACGAGAACCGCGCCGACGACTTGGTCCAGGAGACCTTCCTGCGCGCGCTCCGCCGCGGGCCGGACGAGCCGTCCCGCCTGAAGGGCTGGCTCGCCGCGGTGACGCGGAACCTGGCCCGCTCGCTCCGCCGCGCGGAGGACCAGCGCCGGCTGCGCGAGTCGGCCTGGCGCGAGCCTTCCGTTCCCTGGCCCGAGGAGATCCTCGCGCGCGAAGAACTCCGGCGCCGGGTGGTGGAGGCGGTGTTCTCCCTCGCCGAGCCGTACCGCAGCGCCGTCCTGCTCCGCCACTACGAGGAGCGCACGCCGGAGCAGATTGCGGCGCGCCTCGGCGTCCCGGTGCGGACGGTGTGGACGCGGCTCCACCGCGCGCGGGCGCTCCTGCGGGACAAGCTCGAGGCCGACTGCGGGGGGGACCGTTCCTGGCGGCAGGGGCTTTTCCTCCTCGCCGGCGTCGAGCCCAAGGCCGCCGCGGCCGCGGCGACGTTCCTCGCCAGCGGCCCGGTGCTCGTCGCCGCGCTGCTGCTGCTCGGCACTGCCGCGACGCTCCTCGTGCTCACGGTTGGCGGCAGGCCGCCAGGCGGGGATGCGCCAGCAGTGACCGTGGCGGAGCCGGCGACCGCGGATCCGGCGACGCATCGCGGCGACTCTGCCGGAGACGACCTGACCACGGAAGCCGAGCGCGCGGCGGTGTCCGTTGCCGCGGAACCGGTGCCGCCGGGCGCGATCCGCTGCCGGGTGCTCGATCCGTCCGGTGCGCCCATCGATGACGCCGGCGTGCGGGCGCGTGTCTTCGGGAGCAATGACGCGTTCGCACCGGCACGCGTGCTCCGCGTCGCTGACGAGTTCATCCTGGAGACCGGCGGCGCCGCGCCCCTCGACCTCGAGTTCGCCGCCGACGGCTTCGTCGCCGCGCGCCGCGGGCCGGCGTGGCCGGGGGAATCGTTCGATCTCTACCTGCAGCCCGGCACGACGGTGCGGGGACACGTGGTCGACGCGGACAGCGGCGCGCCTCTGTCCGACGCGCACGTCACTCTGCGGGTCGAACGGAACGGCGGGAGCGCGATCACCCCGGAAGTCGCGGAGGACGGGACCTTCACCCTCGTCGTTCCGGAGGTCTCCTGGTCGCTGTGGGTCGGTTCGTCCGGACATGTCCCGTGGGAACGCCATGCTTTTCGACCGGACCAAGACGGCGGCGTGCTCGAGGTCCGGCTGCCACGGAGCAGCGCTCCCGGCGGGTTTACCTTCGTGCGCGTCGTGGATCCGGCGACGAGGCGACCGATCGCGGGCGCCACGTTCGAGCCGGGACCGGCGGAGGACCTCGGAGGAGGCCTCTTCCGCGTTTTCTGCAGCAGCGACTGGGACTTCGCACCCTCCGGCTTCGAGGTGCAGGCCCCGGGATACCTGCTCGTCCTCGTCTCCGTCGAAGGGGAGATCGGGAGGGACCCGATGAACGCGATCGAGGTGCTCCTCCCGGCGCCGATCGCGGTCACCGGCCGGGTCGTCGGCGAGAACGGAGAGCCGGTCTCCGGGGCGACCGTCGAGCTGCAGCGCAGCTTGTTCCGCGACAACCGTATCACCCCGAGAGTCGCACAATCGTGGCGGGAGGCCACGGACGCGACAGGAGGCTTCCGGATCGACGGGCTGGCTCCTCCCGATCTGGTGCTCCACCGCCTGCTGGTGACGCATCCCGACTTCGCCCCGCTGGTGCAGCACTGCAGGGAGATCCCCGACTCCGCTCCGTTCACGCTGCCCGCCATCGTGCTGGAGCGCGGCCGCACGCTGAAGGGGCGAGTGCTTGCAGGAGAGGACCGGGCGCCCATTGCTGGCGCGCGCGTGGTGCTGGAGCCGTCGTTCCCGAGCGAACGACGATCGCTCCTTAGCGGCGAGACCGGCGCCTTCGCTTTCGAGCACGTGGCCGGCAAGGCGCTGCTCACTGTACGCGCGGCCGGCCTCCTGCCCTGGTCCTTGACCGTCGGCGCAACGACGGGCGACATCGAGGTTCTGCTCGACGCTGGACAGTCGATTTCCGGTATCGTCGTCGACGCCGCCGGCCAACCGGTGCCGGGCGCCACGGTTCGCGCCGAGTTCGAGTCGTGGCTGGAGGACCCGGCGCACGAAACGGCCCTCGGCATCCTGAGAGGCGGGGTCACCGCCCAGGCCGACGCTCACGGGCGCTTCCGCGTCGAAGGTCTGCTGCCAGGTCCCTACATCCTGTCCGCGGCGCGCACCGGCCCGCCGGGCCGGCCGTGGCAGGCCTTCATGACCCGCGCCGCGGCCGGCGACACGGACGTGGCGGTCACCGTCGAGACGGGCTCGGGCATCGCGCTCTGCCTCATGGGCGACGGCCGGCCGGTCCTGCGCTACTCCTACAAGGTCGCTCGCGCGGCCGGATCCGACTGGACCTTCGGAGGTCTCTACGGTTCCGAGCCCAACGCCGACGGCACCTGCTTCGTCGAACTTCCTCCCGGCACCGTCGCGGACGTCATGGTCGAGGCGGAGGGATTCGCGCCCTTCGTGCTGTCCGAGGTCAGCGTCGCCCCCGGCGAGATCCGCGAGGTGCTCTGCGTCTTGCAGGTCGCGGCCTCCCTCGAGGGAACGGTGACGAGTGCGTCCGGCGCTCCGGTACCCGACGTGGCGCTGGAGATCGCCAGGACCGACCTGGAACGGCCCGCTCCCGGTCTGAACGTGTCCACGCGAGTAGCGACCACCGACGCGGCAGGACGCTACCGCTTCCCCATCCTCGGACCCGGCGAGTGGCGCATCGTCCAGGCGACAGAAGGCCGCTACGGCGAGACGCTCCGGCGCCCGGTCGAGGTCACGCCTGCCTTGTTCCAGCTCGGCGCCGCGGAGAGGCGCACGGAGAATCTGCGGCTTTTTGCGCCGCAGGGCGCCACCCTGAAGGGGCGGGTCACCCTTCCCGAGGAGGACGGAAACCAGAAGGTGAGAGTGCTGGTCATCGCGGAACCGAGTCCTTCGGCGGGTGACAATCGCGGCTTCGTCGCGCCGGTCGACGGCGACGGCTGCTTCGCGATCGACGATCTTCCTGCCGGCGAGTACGGCGTCTCGCTGGAGATCCGCGTCGACCGTGGTGATGGGAGGACCTTCACGCGAATAACGCCCTCCACCGCGTCGTGACGGTCCCGGCCGCGGGCGAGGTGACGACCGACTTCTCCGTCGCCGACCTGGACCACTGAGCCCTGGCGTTCCCGGCGGTCCGGGAATGTCCTCGCCGCCGCCACCGCGCGTCCCCGCATGGTGCATCCATTCCGGGGCGGGAGCGGGCTCCGGCCCGCGAGCGCCGACCTACGTCTGGCGCGGACGCGTGGCGCCGCGCCAGACGCCGCGGCTGGATCCGCCGGGCGGGGCGCCCGCTGCTCAGCCGCGGCACGGCGGGCCTTCGGGTTGTGCACTCATTCCGGGGCGGGAGCGGGTAGGCGCGCATCCGTCCCCGGGAACCAGGGAAACGGCCGCGACGCTCCTCATCACGGCGCTCCCCTCCGACTCCCGGGGAGACGGCCGCGATGCTCCTCACCCTCCCCTCCGGATCCCAGCCAGACAGCCGCGAAAAGCC
This sequence comes from Phycisphaera mikurensis, assembly GCA_020723465.1. GTDB lineage: Bacteria > Planctomycetota > B15-G4 > B15-G4 > JADJEK01 > JACQZJ01. Next base: position 1,924 of record DYIW01000129.1, on the reverse strand, counting down.
CTCCGCCGCCGCCCGCAATGAAGTAGAACAGCGCCATGAACTCACAAGGAAGGAAGAACCGGCCACTCCTGGCCACGATGACCGGCGATGCGTTCCAGCCGGTGCGGCTCTACTACGCGATTCCGGATCGCGCGTCGGTGACGCGCAAGCTCGGGAAACTGGGGTGCATGACCGAGAGCCCCCGGGACGATTGCTGGGAGTGGCTCTTCAAGGACGAGGCCGCTTCACTTCGATTCAGCGGCGGCTTCGACGACGTACCGGCAGAGAAGCGGCCGATCGTCATCGGCCGGCTGCGCTTCCCGGCGGGCGGCAGGATGACGTTCGAGACGAACGCGATCCCGCGGGCCATCGAGGGCGCGCGGTTCTTCGGACCGCGGCTGGGATCTGGAGTCGTGGCCATGAGGTGCCGTCTGGTCAACCGGTGGTTCTCGGCGGACGAGGGACCACCCGGCGCGTTGATGAAGACCTTGGACCGGGGCGTCACCGTTGCGGATCCGCGCGAAGCCGAGGCGAAGCTCAAACGGGAGTTCGCAGGAGTTCGAACGAAGGAGGATGCGGAGCGCGCCGCGGCGGACTTCATGAAGCGGCAGACCGAGAGCGGGGACGACGTGCCCGATGTCGAGGACTTCCCCTTGTACCCGGAGGAGGAGACGCCCGACTTCCTGGACCTGGCAAACTGCTTGCATCTCCGGTTCATCCGCGCTGCCGAGCACTGGCGGGGCAACACCCACCTGACGCTCAACGCGATCATCCAGCGCACGTTCCAGGAGAGTCCGGGGGACCGGCGGAGTCGGGGAGCGTGCACGAGCTGGACCGCGGGCGGCACGCAAGAGCCCTTGCGGGAGTGAGGGAGGTGGACGCGCGCGCGGCCCAAACCTGTGGGAAGCACTCCGCGCGGAAGGCATCGACCTTGTAGGAGGCAGGCATGGACGCGGACTACGGTGAGTGGAACAAGAAGGGGGCGACGCTCAGCGACAAGACGGCCGCCCAGGAGTACGGTCTGACGAGAGCGGAGATCCACCGGGCCGCGCAGGCGGGGGAGCTGCAGTATCGCGTGCAGTCCATCTACGGGAGCCCTTTCCTCCGCCTCCTGCGGCGGGAGGTGGAGGCCTTCGTCGCGAAGCGGCACGGCAGGGGCGATCTCAAGGAGCGGAAGCAGAAGGCGGAGCTGGCGCAGGTCGAGCGGGAGATCCGCCGGCTGAGGCGGGAGCTCAAGGAGCTCGAGATCCGCAAGGCGCAACTCGAGCTCCCCCGGTAGCGGTAGCACCCGCCTACGGACCGGAAGAGGATTGACTCGGCCTGGCCGTTTTCGGTATTCCTCCGCTTGCTCTTGGCGCGACCCGGCGCCGGACCCCGATCGATCTTCCCCCGCAGGATCGCTCGCCGGGGCAAAGGGGAGTTGACTCCTCCGGGTGGCGGCTCGCGTGTTCCCACGAACCGTGCGGCCGACGGGCGGGGGCCGCGGCGGCGCGGAGTGAGGGACAGAGACGATGACCGCCCACAAGGCCCTGAAGACCATCATCCGCGCGCGCCAGAAGAAGACCGGCGAGTCCTACACTACCGCCCGTGTCCACGTGATGCGTGCTCGCGCTGACCTGCTCGGACACGCCGACGCCTCGACTTCCCCCGAACCCAAGAGTCCCGTCTCCGAGAGCCCCATCGAAGGGATCGTGCTCAAGGTCAACCGCGGATCCGCCCGCGTTCGCATTCCGTCGGAGGACGTTCAGGTCACGGTCCGCTCGAGGGACGCGACGGAGGTCGTTCCCGGCCACCTGGTCACGCTGCAGTTGTCGAAGCGCTGGACCTGGCGGGGCGACCAGTACGCCACCGGACGGATGCTCGACCCGCGCATCGACGTGGCGAAGCTCGGGCTCAGAGCCTGAGCAGGAATCCCCCGCGGCCGCGTTGCGAGCGCCGGGGGGGC
>DYIW01000128.1:4007-15541 GCA_020723465.1 Phycisphaera mikurensis | reverse complement strand
TGCGGGTCAAGGGCGGCGGCGCCGCTGGCAAGGCGCGGCCCATGGCGCGCGCCACGTTCGAGGACTTCCGCAAGGAAGGCCGCGCCATCTGGGGGCCCCTGGATCTGACCTTCGAGGGCGACCCGGACAACGCCTACGAGGTGAAGATGGACCTGAAGAGCCACGACCTGCTCGGTGGTCCTCTGACCTCGGGCTGGAAGTAGCGATGCTCGACCTGCGCTTCATTCGCGACAACCTCGAGCTGGTGCGCGCGGGCGCGCTGAAGAAGCGCATCGTCGTGGACTTGGAGCGGCTGCTCGCTCTCGACGAGGAGGCGCGCGGCCTGCAACTTCGCGGCGACCAGATCCGCGCCGAGCTGAACAAGAAGGGCAAGGAGATCGCCGCCCTGCCGCCCGAGCGGCGGAGCAGTGCGGGCGCGGAGCTGTCCGCCCTCAAGGCCGAGCTCAAGGCGGGTGAAGACCGCCTGCGCGCGGTGCAGCCGGAGCTGCGCGACCTCTCCCTCAGGGTGCCGAACGTGCCAGCGGCCGAGGTGCCAGACGGCGAGGACGAGCGCCAGAACCGCCCGCTGCGCCTGGAGGGCGCGCCGCCGAGCTTCGACTTCGAGCCGCTCGACCACGTCGAGATCGGCCGGCGCCTCGGGCTCATCGACATCGAGCGCGGCGTCAAGGTCGCGGGCGCGCGCAACTACTACCTCACGGGCGCGGGCGCGCTGCTCGAGCGCGCGGTGCTGAACCTGGCGCTGGACCTCATGGTCGAGCGCGGCTTCGTGCCGCTGTCCGTGCCGGTGCTGGTCAAGTACCCGGCCATGGAGGGCACCGCCTACTTCCCGGGCGGCGAGGAGCAGGCCTACCGCGCGGACAAGGACGACCTCTACCTGGTGGGCACGGCCGAGGTGCCGATCACGGCCTTCCACGCCGACGAGATCCTCTCGGCCGAGGAGCTGCCCAAGAAGTACGTGGCCTGGTCGTACTGCTTCCGCCGCGAGGCGGGCGCGGCGGGCAAGGACACGCGCGGCGTCTACCGCATCCACCAGTTCCAGAAGGTCGAGCAGGTGGTGATCTGCGCGGCCGACCCGGCCGAGTCCGAGCGCCACCACGGCGAGATCCTGGGGAACTCCGAGGACCTGCTGGCGCGCCTCGAGCTCCCGTACCGCGTGGTGGACGTGTGCGGCGGCGACCTCGGCATCCCGCAGGTGCGCAAGTACGACGTCGAGACCTGGATGCCCTCGCGCGGCGCCTACGGCGAGACGCACAGCGCGTCCTGCTTCCATGACTTCCAGGCGCGCCGCCTGAAGCTCAGGTACCGCGACGGCAAGAAGAACCGCTTCTGCTTCACGCTGAACAACACGGTCGCGGCCTCGCCGCGCATCCTGATCCCGCTGCTCGAGTGCCACCAGCAGAAGGACGGTTCCGTGCGCCTGCCCGCGGCACTCCGGCCGTATCTCGGGGGCAGGGAGAGCCTGGGGCCCTGAGGGGAGCCGGCGCGGCTCGGCCTACTTGCGCCCGCCCTTCTTGCCCGAGCCGCCCGATCCGCTGCCCGACCCGCCGGTCGATCCGCCGCCCCTCACGCCGATGGACGCACCGCTCGAGCCTCCGCCCGTGCCGCCGCCGCCCGAGCCGTGGCCGTCTTCCCCGTCGCCTTCGCCGTCGCCCTCGCCGCTCTGGCCGCCACCGCCCGCGCCGTCGCCTTCCTCCTCCTCCGGCGGCACCGGCACCGCGGGCCGGACCGCCATGGTCAGCTCCAGGTCGTTCGGGAAGGTGATCCAGCGGCGGTAGGAGTATTCGCGGCGCTCGAGTTCCTGCGCCGTGAGGCCCGCGCCGCTGGCGCGGGGCTCCACCTCGAGCTTGAGCACGATCTCCATGGCCGCGGGCAGGCGTCCTTTCACTTCGGAGTCCCAGCTCTCGAGCTTGTCCGCGTCCTCCTCGAGCGTCTCGTAGTAGGTGACGTCGAGGCCGCGGATCTGGCGATAGAGCGGCGTGCCCTTGCCGCCCTCGAGCGGCTCGTCGTCCACGTAGTAGTCCTCGCGCCGCCAGAGGATCAGGAAGTCCGCGTTCTCCGGGCTCTGCGTCAAGGCGTAGCCGACCTCGTTCACCGCGGAGAAGACCGGCTTCTCCCCCTCCACCAGCGCGGAGGTGGACGGCGTCTGCGCCACCAGCGAGAACTTGTCGGCGTCCTGGCCGGCGATGCGGTTGTCCTCGCCCTTGAAGACCGCGCCGTGCGCCAGGTTGTAGGCGAAGGTCTGGCGCAGGTCGCGCTCGATCTGGTCGAGCAGCAGCGGGCCGATGCGCGAGCTCTGCACCTTGACCTCGATGATGCGCTTCTGCGTGAGCGTGCCGTAGAGCACCGCGTAGATGGTCGCCATGATCGCCCCGATGAGGGCGAGGGTGACCGTCACCTCGATGAGGGTGAAGGCGCGGGAGGATCGAGCAGGGATGCGGCGCATGATGGTCCTCGTCACGTGTTCCGGTTGGCGAAGGCGCTGTCTTCCTCGGGCAGAGGAGCGAACAGCGTCTCGATCACGAGCTTGAGCGGCTCGTCGGAGGCGTCCTTGGCGACGTTCGGGTAGGAGAGCGTCAACCGCACGCGCCGCGCCGGGTACTCCTGGTCTTCCTTCTCCTTCTCGCGGTCCGCGGCCCAGACCGCGTCGGCCGGCTGGTAGGTCGAGTCGCGCGACGAGTTGAAGGGGTCGTCCTTCTCCTCGTCCTCCTGCTCGTCCTTGCCGGTGATGAGGTCGACTTCCTGGATCTCCGCCTCGTAGGAGAAGCCGGGATAGCCGTCGATCTGGCCGCTCTGCTGCTCCAGGCCGTGGAACTCGATCTCCGACATCAGCTCGCGCGCCAGCATGCGCGCCAGATTGGCGTTGCGCGCCTGGTAGGACTGGCGCGTGCACTGCTCGCGGATGCGCAGCATGGGCACGATGGCCAGCGCGACCAGGGCGATGGTCAGCATGATCTCCAGCAGCGTGAACGCGCGTTCAGAAGGCGTCTTCATCTTCGAGCACGTCCGTATCCACGTAGCCGCTCAAGACGTCGACGTAGCCGAGCAGCGGGCTGACCACCACCGAGTAGCAGCTTTCCGAGCCTTCCTTCGTGAGATGCACCACGTGGCCGGTGGCGATGCCGCGCGGCTCGAAGGTGACGAACACCTGGCCGGAGGTGATCACGTCGCCCTCGCCGATGCGCACGTCCTGGATGCGGATGGTCTCCGCCAGGTACTCCCAGTCGAGCAGCGGCGTCTCGCCCTCGCCCTTGATGGTGATGCCGTCCTCCTCCAGCTCGAAGGGGAAGAAGAAGCGGTAGGCACCCGCGCCCAGGTCGTACTCGAAGCGGATCTGGCGGCCGGAGACGACCGCGTGGTTGAAGGCCTGCTCGACGTGGCTGCCGAGCTTGCGCGCGCTGCTCTTCAGGCGGCTGGTGGGCAGCACCGTGTCCAGGCGCAGGAACACCACGCCGAACAGGACGCCGATCAGGCCCACGACGACCACCAGCTCGACGAGGGTGATGCCGCGCCGCGCGGCCGAGGGCGACGTCGTTTCTGCTGCTCCCACGGCTCTACTTCGTGCTCGGATCCTTCGAGTCCTTGGAGGAGATGTCCGCGTCCGCGCCCTCGCCTCCGGGCATGCCGTCGGCGCCGAAGGATGTGATCACGAACTTGCGCCCGCCTTCGAGCTTGTAATCAAAGGGATTCTCCCAGGAATCGAAGAGGCTGTCCGGGTCCTCGATGTAGGGCTCGTCGAGGTTCTTCGGGTCGGGCTGGGTCACCGCGTCGAGCGTGTCGGGCAGCCGGTTGTTGTTCATGTAGTAGTTGAGCACCGCGGCCTTCAGGTTCGCGATGCTCGTCCTGGTGGCGTTGATCTTTCCCTTCTCGAGGAAGGGCATGACGTTGGTGACGACGATCGTGGAGAGGATCCCCAGGATCGCGATCACCACCATCAGCTCCATCAGGGAGAAGCCGTGGCTTCGGACTGGTTCTCTTGGCATGGCTGCCTCCGGCAACTTCGCTCCATCTTCCCCGTTCTTTAAGTCTATCACACCCCAGGCGGCCGCTTAGATGTTGGAGAGCTGGAGCATGGGCAGCAGAATCGAGATGACGATGAACGCCACCACGACCGCCATGCTGAGGATCAGGACCGGCTCCAGCACCGCCGTCATCTTCTGCACCGCGATGTCGATCTCCTCGTCGTAGGTCGCGGCCAGGCGCGAGAGGATCTCCTCGAGCTGGCCGGACTGCTCGCCGACGGACACCATGTATCCCACGGCCGGCGGGAAGACCTTGCTGTTCTTGATGGGCGTCGAGATGTCGGCGCCCTCCATGATGCGGTCATGCACGTCGTCCAGCACGTTGGCGATGACCGCGTTGTTGACCACGTTCTTGACGATGAGCAGGCACTCGAGCACGGCCACGCCGGACGCGAGCAGCGTGGAGAAGGTCGTGGCGAAGCGCGACACCGCCTGCTTGGTGAAGAGGTCGCCGAAGATCGGCATGCCCAGCAGGAAGCGGTCCACGGCCAGGCGCCCGCCGGGCGTGCGACGCACGGCGCCAAACGCCGCCGAGGCGGCGATCGCGGCCAGCACCAGCAGGTACCAGTAGCTGCGCAGGAAGCTGGAGCTGGCGATGAGGATCTGGGTCGGCAGCGGCAGGTCCTCGCCGCGCGCCTTCACCAGCTCGACGATCTTGGGCACGACGAAGGCCATCAGCACCGAGACCACGGTCACGCCCACGCCCACCATGACCATCGGGTACATGAGGGCAGCGCCCACCTTGTTGCGCAGTTGGTTCTGCTTGAGCAGGTACTCGGCCAGGCGCCTGAGCACGAGGTCGACGTTGCCCGCGGCCTCGCCCGCCTTGACCATGTTCACGTACAGGTCGTCGAAGTAATCCGGGTAGTGGCCGAGCGCCTCGGCCAGCGAGGCGCCGCCGGTGATCTTCTCGCGGATGTTGCGGAAGGTGGTCTCGAGGCTGCGCGTGTGGATCTGCTCGGTGAGCGCGCGCAGCGCCTCGGCCATGGGGATGCCCGACTGCAGCAGGGTGGCGAACTGGCGCGTCACCATGGCCAGCTCGCTGGTGCGCTTCTTGCGTTTGAAGAAGGCGCCGATGGAGAAGCGCGAGCCTTCCTCGGCCTGCTTGATCTGCCTGAGCGCGACCACGTGGAACTTGTCGCGCCGGAGCCTGTCGCGCGCCTCGCGCGCGGTGTCGGCGTCGCAGATGCCGGTCTTGCTCTGGCCGGCCTCGTTGAACGCCTTGTATTCGTAGACGGGCATCTCGCTAGCCCACGTCGAGCTGGGTGACGCGCATCACCTCGTCGATGGTCGTCCTGCCGCGCCGCACCTTCTGCAGGCCGTCGGCGCGCAGCGTGGTCATGGCGCCGCGCTCCATGGCCGAGCGCTTGATGGTGCTGGCGGACTCGTGCGCCATGATCTGCTCCTTCATCACGTCGTCGATCGGCAGCACCTCGTAGATGGCGGTGCGGTCGACGTAGCCGGAGTTGAAGCAGTAGTCGCAGCCGCGGCCGGTCCAGATCTTGCCGTCCGGGAAACCGTCGAGCGGCAGGCCGGCCTCCTCGAGCTTCATGCGCGTCGGCTGGTCGGGCACGAGCTGCTCGCGGCACTTGGGGCAGATGAGGCGCACCAGGCGCTGGGCGATCACCACCAGCACGGAGGAGGCGACGAGGTACGGTTCGATGCCGATGTCGAGCAGGCGCGTCACCGACGAGGCCGAGTCGTTGGTGTGCACCGTCGAAAAGACCAGGTGGCCGGTGAGGGCGGCGCGGATGGCGATCTCCGCCGTCTCCTTGTCGCGCACCTCGCCCACGAACATGACGTCCGGGTCCTGGCGCAGGAAGGAGCGCAGGCCGGCGGCGAAGGTCAGCCCCTTCTTGACGTTCACCTGCACCTGGGAGATGCCGTCGAGGTTGTACTCGATCGGGTCCTCGATGGTCAGGATGTTCTTCTCGTGGCCGTTCATCTCCGCCATGGCGGCGTAGAGCGTGGTGGTCTTGCCCGAGCCGGTCGGGCCGGTGACGAGGATGATGCCGTGCGTGTAGTTGATGAAGCGCCGGAAGGTCTTGAGGTTCTCCAAGTCCATGCCGATTTCCTCGAGCTTGTAGACCTTGGAGGTCTTGTCGAGGAGGCGCAGCACCACGCGCTCGCCGTAGGAGCTGGGGATCGACGAGATGCGCACGTCCACCTCGCCCTCGCCCAGCTTCAAGGAGGCGCGGCCGTCCTGCGGCAGGCGCCGCTCGGCGATGTCCATCTTCCCCATGATCTTGACGCGCGAGATGATCGCTTCCTGGACCTTCTTCGGCGCCGACTCCATGTCGTAGAGGATGCCGTCCACGCGGTAGCGGATCTGCAGGCGGTCGGGGTAGGGCTGCAGGTGCACGTCGGACACGCGCATCTTCAGCGCGTTGAACAGGATCATGTTGACGAGCTTGATGATCGGCGCCTTGTTGGCGACGTTGAGGATGTCCTCGCCTTCCTGCACCTCGGCCGCGAGGGACGAGATGTCCTCTTCCGTGAGGTTGTCGAGCGCCTCGCCCACCACGTCCGACTTGGCCTTGTAGGCGCGGTTGATGAGCGAGGTGATCTCGGCCTTGGGCGAGAGCACGGGCTCGACGTCCACCCCGAGCATCGAGGCCAGGTCGTCCATGGGATGCACGTCGAGCGGGGCGCAGGTGGCGACCTGCATCGTGCCGTTCATGTCCCCCAGGGCGACCAGGTTGTAGTTGCGCGCGAACTGCACCGGGACGCGGTCGACGAAGGCCTTGGGCACCGCTTCGTCGCGCAGGTCGATGCGCACCTCGTAGCCCATGACCTCGCCCAGGACCTTGAGGATCTCCGCCTCGTGGACGTAGCCCTTCTGCAGGATCAGGCGGTCGATGGTCTGCCCGGTCTCCTTCTCGAGCTTCTCCAGCTCGCGCAGGCGGTCCTCGCTCAGGTCGCCGGCCTCGGCCAGCTTCTGGACGATCAGGTCGCGCACTAGTTGCCGTCCTCCGCCCCGGCCGGCGGCAGCTCGCCGTACTGGCTGGGGATCTCGTTCTTCTCGACCTCCGCCGGCGCCGCCGGCTCCGGCACCTCGCCGCCCGGCGGGCTCGCGTACGCGGGCAGGTCGAACACGCCGGAGACGCCCGCGTCCAGCACCCTGGTATCGGCGTTGTCGCGGTCCCAGTCGGAGTCCACGATCTGGATCTTGCCGTTCAGGGCCTCCATCTCCTTCTTCTTGAGATAGGAGAGGTCGTCGAGCGTTGCAAAGTCGTCGCTGATGATATGCGGGGTGATGAACACGTAGAGGTTGGTGGCGTTGCTCTGGCTGGTGCTGCTCTTGAACAGCCAGCCGAAGAGCGGCAGCTCGCCGAGCCAGGGGATCATGTCATCGCTGTCCCGCTGGTCGTCCGCCACGATGCCGCCGATCACCATGGTGTGGCCGTCGGGCAGGGTGACGCTGGTCTCCATCATGCGCGTGGCCTTGGGCGGCGGCTCGGTGTCGCCGGGGAGGAACGACGACACCTCGAGCTTGACCAGCATCCTCAGGTAGTTGCCGGCGCTGATCGACGGCGAGATGTTGAGCGTGATGCCCGCCTCCTCGTAGTCGTTGAACGAGGTCTGGTCCGAGTTCACGCCCTGGCTGACGTTGAAGGTCGGGCGCTCGTCGGTCGAGCTGATGACCGCCTCCTCGTTGTCGTTCACCAGGACGGACGGCATGGACAGCACGTTGACGTCGCTCGTGGCCTTGAGAGCGTGGAGCAGCAAAGGCAGGGCGAAGTCCTCGCCCGAGAAGATGCCGGTCTGGATGCCGGGCAGGGGGCTGCCCTCCTCTCCCCAGCCGAGCGGGACACGGGTGTCGACGATGTTGTCCGCGTCCGTGTCGATCAGATCCGAGAGGCCGAACGAGCTGACGCCGAAGCCCCGGTTCGTGCCGCTGCTGGGCGTCTCGTCCACCGAGACATAGCCCAGCTCCACGCCGAGCCGCTCGTTCGTGGTGCCGCTGATCTCCACCAGCGCGGTCTCGATGAGCACCTGGCGGCGGCGCATGTCCAGCTTCTTCACGATCTCCAGGATCTGGGCGTAGCGGCTCTTGGACGCGCTGATGATCAGGGAGTTGGAGAACTCGTCCGCGACCACGGTGATCGGCTGCTCGAGCGTTCCCTGCGTGGTCCCGGCCTGGCCGCCCGGGGCCGTGCCGCCGCCGGTCGTGGACGTGCCGGCGTTCTGCGCCCACTCGTTCAGGATCTCCTCCAGGTCCTTGGCGGCGCTGTTCTTCAGCCGGTAAACGTGCGAGTCGCCGCGCGGATCGACGTCGATGTCGAGCGCGCGGATGAAGTTCAGGATCCTCTCCATGGTCGTGGCCGCGGCGATGACCAGGAGCGAGTTGGTGCGCGGGTCGGCCGATACCTGCGGCTCGATCTCCTGCATCCCCGGCGGCAGCGCGGCGGCGCCGCCCTGCTGCACGCGCTGGCCCGAGGGCCCAAGGCCGCGCTCGGCGTCGATCAGCTCCTTGACGATCGGCTGGATTTCCTCGGCCACGGCGAACTCCAGCTCGACCTTGGCGAACTGCGGCGTCAGCTCGTCGGGCTTGGTGTCGATCAACGTGATGAGCTGCTTGATGCCGTAGAGGGTCTGCGCGAAGCCGGTCACCACCAGGGCGTTGGAGTTCCCCACGGCGCGCACGCTCTCCAGCATCGGGTCCATGAAGTACGTCTGCAGCATGTTCATGGCGTCCTGGACGTTCACGTACTTCAGCGTGAAGGACGTGGTGAGGACGATGCCCGGGTCGTACTTGAAGGCCTCGAGCTGCTCGACCGAGACCACCGGCGCCTGCGTCCTGACGTAACCGGGCTTGGCCCCGGCGGCGCCGGTCGAGGCCCGGCGGATGGCGAAGAAGCCGGTATCCGGGCCTTCCTGCGGGCGGTTGGGCGCGCCGATGTTGCCGTAGGGGACCACGAGGAAGTCGTGTGCCTTGAGCACGGCCTGGAAGTACGGCCAGAACTGTTCAGGGTCCAGCTCCTTGCGCCCGATGAAGCGCAGGGTCACGTCCTTGGCGTCCTGGCCCGTGTAGGTGAGCTGCTTGTCGGTGAGCTTCTCGCACAGGGCGATGAAGTCGGCAAGCGGCGTGCCGTCGATCTCGTCGAACTGGATGAAGAGCTTGTTGTCGCGGAACTCGACGTCCTGGGCCGCCGACTCGGCGGCGAGGACGAGGGTCGCGACCAGCGCGCCGGCCTTCCAGGCTGCGACCCGCCGCAGGTGGTCCGTCATGCGAGAGCCCCTCCCTACGCTGTAGTTTCTGCCGGCTGCGCGGCAATTGTCATGAGCGACCGCGGTCTTCACGGATCCTATGTGCGCCGTATACCCAAGTCAACGCGACCGGCCATGTTAGAACGCCTTCGCCGCGCCTCGGCCGCCGGCCTGGAAACCGGGCGCCGCTGCCTGGTTCGCCGATGGATGGGACGAGGGGCCGGGTGCTTCCTTCCCGCGGAAATACCTGGATTTGCGCCGGTCGAGCCTCGCTCCTCTTGCCCCCGCGCGGGACAGGGCGTAGGATCCACGGTTTCCGCGGACGGACGGAAGTCCGTCCGGCAGTGGACGGAGCCAAGATGCTGTTATCGGAGCTGCTCCGGCCCGAGGCGGTGGCGCTCGGAGTCCGGGACGTCGACAAGTGGCAGGTGATCGACCATCTCACCCGCCTGCTGGTCGCGGCCGGAAGGCTCTCCGGCGCGGAAAGCTCCTCGGTGCTCGAGGCGCTCATCGCGCGCGAGAAGTCGATGAGCACGGGCATGGAGAACGGGGTGGCCATTCCGCACTGCTCCATGGAGCAGGTGAACGACACGCTCGTGAGCCTGGGCGTCTCCCGCGAGGGCATCGACTTCGAGTCGATCGACGACAAGCCGGCGCGCCTCATCCTGCTTCTGGTCACGCCCAAGAACAAGACGAAGGTCCATATTCGTACACTGGCCGAGATCGCCAAGCTGTTGAATGACGCGGATTTCCGCCGCCAGTTGGTGGCGGCGGAAACGCCCAGCGAGGTGCTCGATCTGATCCGCCGGCGTGAAGCCGCGGAGGGCCTTGCCTGATCGCCCCGCGGGGCGAGGACGGAGGTTGAAGTTTGATTCGAGTCCAGGTCAAGGAGGGTGAGCCCCTCGACAAGACGCTCCGGCGGCTGCGCAAGATTTGCAACAACGAGGGAGTGACCCGCGGGATCAAGCGCAAGAGCTACTACGAGAAGCCGAGCGAGCGGCGCCGCCGCAAGAACCGCGAGCGCCTGAAGACCATTCGCCTCTCGGTCAGAAACCGCTGAGGCAGGTGCATCAAGGCCGGGGCGGGCCGATCTTGTCCACCCGCCGCTGATGCCTCCCGCCTTCGAACCGGGTCTCGAGGAAGACCCGGGTCATCTCCTCCGCGAGACCCTCGCCGACCACGCGCGCGCCGACGCACAGCACGTTGGCGTCGTTGTGGCGGCGCGCCAGCCCGGTGTCGAACAGGTCCCGGCAGACCGCGGCGCGCACCCCCTGGTGGCGGTTGGCCGCCATGCCCATGCCTTGCCCGGTGCCGCACACCAGGAGGCCGCGTTCGGCCTGGCCGGCCGCCACGGCCGATGCCACGGCGTGGGCGAAGTCCGGGTAGTCGACCGAAGCGCTGCCTTGCGTGCCGAAGTCGAGCACCTCGTGCCCGAGCTCGCGCAGGAAGGCGCACAGGCGGTCTTTCAGCCCGGCGCCGGCGTGATCCGCCCCGACCGCGATCTTCATAGTTCCTCCGCCAGCGCGGCCGCGAGCCGCTCGAGCTGCCGCGCGCATTCCTCGTAGACCTGGTCCGAACCGCCGAAGGGGTCCTGAACCGCCGCCCCGGCGGGATCCATGAGCTGCACCCGCTCCGGCCGGCGCGCCAGGGCGCGCACCTCCTCGAGCATGGCCGGCGTCATGACGAAGACGCGATCCTGGGCGTCCAACAGCGCGGCGCTGGCCGCGCGCGCCCGGTGGCCGGCGAGCACGATCGAGCGCGCGGCCAGGGCGCGCAGCGCCGCCGCGGAGGCGGGCTCTCCCTCTTCCGCGCGCAGCCCGGCCGATTCCACGTGGAAGCCGGCGTGCTCCAGGCGCTCGGCGGGCAGCGCCAGGCGGCGCGCCAGCGCGGCCTTGGTCAGGGCCGCGGCCATGGGGCTGCGGCAGGTGTTGCCGGTACAGACGAACAGCACGCGCACCGCGGCAGCGTTCCGGATCTCCGCCTCGCTCAGGATGCCGGCGCGCAGCACCTCCAGGCCCTGCCGGCCGAAGCGCGCCACCGTGGACGCCCGCCCGAGCGGCGTCCTGCCGCCGTCCACCACGGCCTCGATCCTGCCAGAGAAGTCGGCAAGCACCTGGCGCGCCTCGCGCGCGGGCTCGCGCCCGGCCGGGTTGGCGCTCGGCAGGTAGAGGGGAGCGCCCGCCGCCGCGATGATGGCGCGCGTCACTTCGCTGCCGGGTACGCGCGCGCCGAGCGTGCCGCCCGCGCCGTCGTCCAGGACCAGGGTCAGCGGGCCGGGCCAGAAGCGTCCGACCAGCTTGCCGA
>DYIW01000128.1:0-3997 GCA_020723465.1 Phycisphaera mikurensis | reverse complement strand
GGGGGTCCGGGGCAGCGGGCGAGAGCGGCCTCGGCCGAGGAGAACGCCACGGAAAAGGGCTTCCGCTCGGGCCGCTCCTTCAGTTCCCGCAAGCGCGCGAGCGCCTCGTTCCGGCCCACGGCGGCGCCCAGGCCGTAGACCGTCTCGGTCGGCAGCCCGACCAGTCCGCCTTGCGCCAGGATCTCCGCGGCCCGGGCGACCGCGCGCGCGCGCGCGTCCTGCCCGCCGGCCTCCAGGAGCTCGGTGATCATGAGCGCCGATTGTGCCGGCCGGGGTGATGGTTTAGAAGGGGTGAGGACCGAATGGCGGAGCTGCTTCGTGACGCGCCGCAGACAGCACCAGCGCATGGCCTTCCTCGGCACGCTCGCCGGCGGGCTGGCGCACGAGATCAGGAACCCGCTCTCCGCCATGAAGGTCAACCTGCAGCTCCTGCGCGAGGACCTGGAGCGCAAGGGAGCGGATGCGGCGGCGCGGGCGGTACGGCGCGCCGACGTGCTGGAGAAGGCGGTGCAGCGCCTGGAGGAGATCGTCAACGACTTCCTCAAGTTCGCCCGCGGCTTCGACCTGACGTTCGAGGCCGCCGACCTGAACCTGCTGGTCGAGGAGGTCGTGGTCTTCGTCGAGCCCGAGGCGCGCAAGGCGCGCATCGACCTCCGGACGGCGTACGACCGCTCGCTGCCGCGCCTGCGCGTGGACCGCAAGTACCTGCAGCAGGCTCTGCTCAACCTGTTCTTGAACGCACGCCAGGCGATCGAGGAGTCAGGGAAGCCGGGGGAGCTCTTCGTCACCACGCGGCGCGCGGGCGAGGATGCGATCATCACCGTAACCGACACCGGCCCGGGCATCCCCTCGGACGTGCTGCCGCGCGTCTTCGACGCCTACTTCTCCACCAAGAAGGGTGGGACGGGACTCGGCCTGCCGACGTGCCGGCGCATCGTCGAGGAGCACGGCGGCACGGTCACGGTCGAGTCCGAGGTGGACAAGGGCAGCTCCTTCACCATCGCGCTGCCTCTGAACCCGCCCGAGAAGGACCGCGCCGAGTGACGGATTCGGGCGGCGGCAGCGGGCCGATGGCGACAGACTGACGCGCGGCAGCAGGGCATCGGCTCTTCCTGCGCGCGCTCACCAGCCGGTGCAAAACGGCGTAACCTGCTGAAATAAAGCAAACTAAGTGTGACCCGATAGCCCGCTGGAACGGTCCGCGATTGGTGCATCAGTTGCTATTCGTAGGCGGATCGCGCGGTCAGAATGGCGGGGCCACGCGCGGGTCGAGAGGCAGGAGCGCCGAGTTCCCCCGAGCATGAGCCAGAGGATGTCGCCACCCCGAGGGTGGGTCGTCCTCAGGAGGATGAGTGGATGGCAGTCAGTGACAAGATCATCGGGATCGACCTGGGAACCACGAACTCCGTGGTCTCCGTGATGGAGGGCGCCCAGCCGACGGTCATCACCAACAGCGAGGGCTCGCGCCTCACGCCGTCGGTCGTCGCCTTCCAGGAGAACGGCGAGCGGCTGGTCGGCTCGCCGGCGAAGCGCCAGGCGGTCACGAACGCGCGCAACACCGTCTTCTCGATCAAGCGCTTCATGGGGAGGCGCCACAACGAGGTGGCGGCCGAGGAGAAGCTCGTGCCGTACAGCATCGTCGGCCGGCCGGAGGAGCTGGTGAAGGTGGAGATCCGCGGCAAGACCTACACGCCGCCCGAGATCTCGGCCATGATCCTGCGCAACCTCAAGGAGACGGCCGAGGCCTACCTCGGAGACACGGTCAAGCGCGCGGTCATCACCGTGCCCGCGTACTTCAACGACTCGCAGCGCCAGGCGACGAAAGACGCCGGCGAGATCGCCGGCCTGTCGGTCGAGCGCATCGTCAACGAGCCCACGGCGGCGGCGCTGGCCTACGGCCTGGACAAGAAGAAGAGCGGCAAGATCGCGGTCTTCGACCTGGGCGGCGGCACGTTCGACATCTCCATCCTGGAGATCGGCGACGGCGTCTTCGAAGTGAAGGCCACCAACGGCGACACGCATCTCGGCGGCGACGACTTCGATGAGGTGCTCATCAGCCACGTGGCCGGCGAGTTCAAGAAGCAGCAGGGCATCGACCTGCGCCAGGACATCATGGCCCTGCAGCGCCTCAAGGAGGCGTGCGAGAAGGCCAAGTGCGACCTCTCCAATCAGGTGCAGACCTCGATCAACCTGCCGTTCATCACTGCCGATCAGCACGGGCCCAAGCACCTGCAGATGGAGCTGTCGCGCGCCAAGTTCGAGGCGCTGGTGGAGCACCTGATCGAGCGCACGCGCAAGCCCTGCGAGACCTGCCTCAAGGACGCCGGCATGAAGCCGGCCGACGTGGACGAGGTCATCCTGGTGGGCGGCTCGACGCGCATCCCCGCGGTGCAGGCCCTGGTCAAGCGCCTGTTCGGCAAGGAGCCGAACCGCTCGGTCAACCCGGATGAAGTGGTCGCCATGGGCGCCGCCATCCAGGGCGGCGTGCTCGCCGGCGGCGTGTCCGACGTGGTGCTGCTCGACGTCACGCCGCTCACCCTCGGCATCGAGACCCTCGGCGGCGTGCGCACCGCGCTCATCGAGCGCAACTCGACCATTCCGACCTCGAAGAAGCAGATCTTCTCCACCGCCGACGACCACCAGACGGCGGTCGACATCCACGTGCTGCAGGGCGAGCGCGAGATGGCCGCGGACAACCGCACCCTCGGCCGCTTCAAGCTCGAAGGCATCCCGCCGGCTCCGCGCGGCATTCCGCAGATCGAGGTCACGTTCGACATCGACGCCAACGGCATCCTCAAGGTCTCGGCCAAGGACAAGGGCACGGGCAAGCTGCAGACCATCACCATCGACCGGGCCTCCTACGGCCTGGAAGAGGCGGAGGTCGAGCGCATGAAGCGCGAGGCCGCGGCGCACGCCGAGGAGGACCGGAAGCGCCGCGAGCTGGTGGACCTGAAGAACCAGGCGGATCAGCTCTCCTACCAGGTCGAGAAGACCCTGAAGGAGCACGGCCAGGACGCCACCAGCGACGAGAAGAAGGCCATCGAGGCGGCGCGCGAGGACCTGAAGAAGGCGATCGCCTCGGACCAGCTCGAACGCATCAAGGGCGCGATGGAGGCGCTCTCCAAGGCGGCCGAGCCGGTGGTCACGCGCATGTACCAGCGCGAGCAGCAGAAGGCCGGGGCGCAGGGCGACGCGGCCGGCTGCGCGGGCTCGGGCTCGGGCTCGGGCCGGAAGGGCTCCGGCGGCAAGGGCGACGACAGCGACGTCATCGACGCGGACTTCGAGGTGAAGAACTGATGGGTCGCGGCGGCGCATACGCCGCCGCTCGTTTGAAGTTCGAAGTCCGAAGTTGGAAGCCCGAGAGCGGCTGCCGACGGCTGGCGTCGGGCACGGGAACGGGGTCGGGCACGGGCACCAGGAGACTGGCCCGGCTGCTCGGGGTCGCACGCAGACGCCTGCCGGGTAGTGGCGCAAGATCCTGTCCCATGCCGCCCTGCCGGCCGAAATCCCGCTCCGGTCCATTACCGGCGCGCCGCCATCGTCTATAACGGCACGGCATGATCGAGGTCGAACACCTCACCAAGCGCTACGGCGACGTGCTGGCGGTGAAGGACGTCTCGTTCCGCGTGGGCGAGGGCGAGGTGGTCGGCTTTCTCGGCCCGAACGGCGCGGGCAAGTCCACAACGCTGCGCATCCTGACCGCCTACCTGCCTGCCACGCAGGGCGCGGTGCGCGTGGCCGGGCTGGACGTGCTCGGGCGTTCGCTCGAGGTGCGGGCGCGGCTCGGCTACCTGCCGGAGACCGTGCCTCTCTATCCCGAGATGCGCGTCGAGGAGTTCCTGCGCTTCCGCGCCGCCCTGAAAGGGGTGGGGCGGCGCGACCTGCGCGGCCGCGTGCTGAGTGCGCTCGAGCGCTGCGGCTGCGTGGACGTGCGCCGGCGCATGATCGGCACGCTGTCCAAGGGCTACCGCCAGCGCGTCGGCCTGGCGGACGCCAT
>DYIW01000127.1 GCA_020723465.1 Phycisphaera mikurensis | reverse complement strand
CCCCCCGGCGCTCGCAACGCGGCCGCGGGGGATTCCTGCTCAGGCTCTGAGCCGCGGTCAGCGATGACGTTCGGACTTTCACCTCGCGGCGGCGCCTGCGCGCCGCGACAGGGGCGATCCGCGCGCCTCGGATGGACTCAAGCCGCCGGGCTCGGTTGTGGCGCCGCCGCGTTATGATGGAACGTGCTCCCCAAGACGGAGGCCCGCCCATGAGAAACGTCCTTCCGCTTCTCCTGACGCTCTCCCTGGCCGCCTCGATCTCCCCGCGCGCCGCGGCGGCGGACCAGTGGGCCGAGGGAATCCCTTACGGCACGGACTGGGACCAGGCCATCGAGCAGGCCCGCAGCACCGGCAAGATGCTGTTCATCTACAGCGGCTGGCTCGAGCCCGGGAAGTGATTTGGCTGTGACTCAATGAAAGACGCCGTGCGCGTCTTCGCCGAAGGCAAGAACAGCAAGTACGCCAAGTACCGGAGGGTGCTGCAGGACAAGTTCGTCTGCCTGTGCGACTTCACCAAGTCGACGGCGGACGAGGTCGGCAAGCGCGGCCCCAAGGGGCCCTACCAGATCGAGAACAAGTCCGTGCCGGTGCTCGTGCTGAAGAAGTGGAACGGCGACGAACTGGCCATCAAGTACGGGTTCCCGACGGACAAGGAGACCGCGCCCGCCCTGCTGGCCACGCTGATCGAACAGGCGCTGGACGCGAACGGGCCGATCGCCCGCCCCACGAAGAAGGACCTGAAGGACAACCCCAAGGAAGGGAAGGACGAGGAAGAAGACAAGGAGAAGGGCGACAAGGACAAGGACAAGAAGGGAAAGAAGGACAAGGCGGGAGACAAGGACAAGGACAAGAAAGAGGAAGAGAAGAAGACGGACGACGACGAGGAGAAGGAGCTGCCCGTGCCACCCTCCCGGCCGGGCGAGCCGGACGTCCCCGTGCCCGTTCCCGAGGGCAACAAGATGCGCTGGGTCGGCTCCTACCAGAAGGCGCTGGCCGAGGCGAAGCTGCGCAACGTCCCCATCCTGGTGGTGCTGGGCGAGGACACGAACGGCTCGCTCGACTTCATGCTCGGGACCATCTTCCTGCAGGCGTCTTTCGGCGAGAAAGTCGTCGACCGGCTGGTGCCGCTCATCGCCATGGACGGCCACGTGCATCCGTCGGAGAAAGAGGAGATCGACGGGCAGACCTACGACATCTGCAAGATCTTCGCCCTGCCCTGCGGCGAGCACATCGCGTCGTACAAGGAGCTGCAGAAGACGCTCATCTTCCGCAGCTACTGGGGCCCGCTTTTCCTGATGCTGCGGCCGGACGGCACCGAGCTCCTGCGCCTCGAGGGCAAGGACCACAAGACCGACCGCTTCCTCGAGGAGATCGACCTGGCCGTGGTCGAAGTCGGGCGCGGCATGGATGACCGCACCTACCGGCGGCACATCGGCTGCTTCGACCGCAGCCGCCGGCTGCGCGCGCAGGGCAGCGTGCAGAAGGCGCTCGCCGAGCTGGACAAGGTCCTGGAAGGCGGCACCGCCGGCCCGGCGTTCGCCGAATTCGTTGCCAAGGAGAAGGCGGAGATCGAGAAGAAGGGGCAAGAGGAGCTGAGCGCCGCGCAGCAGGTCGCCGCGGCCGGCGACGCGGCCAAGGCGCTCGCCAGCTTGCGCACCATCGCGCGCGAGTACGTCGGGCTGCCGGTGCAGGCTGCCGCCCAGGCGGAGGTCGACAAGCTGACGGGGAAGTAGCCCACGAACAAAAGACCGGCCCCGGCACGCGGCCGGAGCCGGCTTCCAGCTTTTCTTGGCCTCGGAGAGCGCGGGCGCGGCCCGGCTACTTCGAGACGTAGTCCTTCACGACCGAGCGCAGCGTCGTGGCCAGCGCCTTGGGTGTGGGCGCCTTGACCTTGTACTCGTGCAGCACGCGGCCGCTCGGGTCGAGGATGACCAGGCGCGCTCCCAGCTCGCCGTTCTTGGCCATGCCGTCGAGGTACTCATGCAGCGGCTTGCGGTGCTTGGGCCTGCGCGAGAACTCCGAGCAGCCGAAGCAGATCTTCTCGCAGACGAACTGCCGGGCGAGGTCGATGACCTTCTTGTCGCCGAAGCAGTCCTTCTCGATCGAGCGCGAGCGTTCGCAGTCGTCGTTCTCGAGGTCGTGACCGTTATAGAGGTAAAGGAGCGTGGGTCTCTGGTTCATCGGCACCGAGGTGTTCCAGTACAGGCTGCCGTCCTGCCCTGGAATGAACTCGGGCGTCTTTCCAGACTGACCGTCCTTGTTCTTCCCCTCGCCGTTCGAGAGGCCTCCCGTCGTTGCGCCGCCAAGGCCTGCGGCTCCCAGACCACCAGATGCTGCGGCGGCGGCTCCAGCGCCACCTCCTCCGGGGCATCAGCCACTGTCGAGGTACGGCGCGGTCCAGAACAACGTCAGGACCACCGCACCTCCGACCAGCGCTCCGTCGTAAAGCTTCATGCGAAAGCCTCCTAGCTGATCGTGGGTCGCTCTGCAGCGGAAGAATCCACCTTGTTTATCGCACTTTTCGGTCCAGGCGACAAGCGAATTTCCGCGCCGGGCCGGCGCTTTTCGGCAGGCCGGCAGGCCGTCAACGGATGCGGCTGATCTGCTCGAAGTACTTGACGAAGGCCAGCATGCCGCCGGAGGCCTGGCGCCAGTCGAAGTGCTCGTTCGGGCCATGGTACCCGTGTTCCGGCAGGGACAGGCCGATCAGGCAGACCGGGCACTTCAGGACCTTCTCCATCGTAACCACGGCGCCGATCGAGCCGCCTTCGCGCACCACCGCCGGACTCTTGCCGAAGGCGAAGCGCATGGCCTCGGCGGCGGCCTGCGCGAAGGGCCCCGAGGTCACGCCGCGGAAGGGCTGGAGCGACAGGGCACCGCGCACGCGCACGTCCGGGTTGAGCCGGCGCACGTGATCCTTCAGCAGGCGCAGGACCTTCCGCGGTTCCTGGCCCGGCACCAGGCGCATGCTGACCTTGGCCTCGCCGCGCGGCGGCACCGCGGTCTTCACGCCCGGGCCCTGGTAGCCGCCGGCGAAGCCGTGCACCTCGAAGGTGGGCGCGCCCCAGATGGCCTTCATGGCCGCGAGCGCGTTCTTGCTGCGGAGCTTCTTCAGGCCGTGCGCGTGCTTGAAGGCGGCCAGCGAGAAGCCGCTCTCCCGGAAGGACTCGATCTCCTCGCGCGCCAGCGGCAGCACGCCGTCGTAGAAGCCGGGGATCAGGACGCGCCCGGTCTTCCCGTCCGCGCAGCGCGCCACCACCTGCGCCAGCTCGGCGAGCGGGTTGCGCGCCGCGCCGCCGGTCAGGCCGGAGTGGCAGTCCTTCTCGCCCGTTTCGAGCGAGAGGAGCACTCCCAGGAGCCCGCGCAGGCCCGCGGACACCGCCGGCTTGTTGCGCGCGACCCAGATGGTGTCCGAGACCAGCACCGAGTCGGTGGGAATCGACCGGGCCGCCTTGCGGAGGAACGCCTCGAAGCTGGGCGAGCCGATCTCCTCCTCGCACTCCCAGAGGAAGCGGATGTTGAGCGGGAGGCGCAGCTCCCTGGCGCAGCGCGCGGCGAAGAGCGCGGTGAGCGCCGGGCCCTTGTCGTCCGTGGCGCCGCGAGCGTAGAAGCGGTCGCCGGCGCTCGCCATCTTGAAGGGAGGCCGCACCCAGTCCGCGCCGCCCGCGGGCACCACGTCGAGGTGGTTGTAGATCGTGACCGTCGGGTGCTTCGGCCCGGCGCGGAAGGCGCCGAGCACGACCGGGAAGCCGCGCGTGCGCGCGACCTTGACCGTGGCGCCGGCCTTCTTCAAGAGGCCCGCGGCCACGGCCGCGCAGCGCTCCACGTCGCGCGCGTGCGCGGGATCGACGCTCACCGAGGGCACCTCGACCAGCGCCCTGAGGCTCTTCTCGAACTCGGCGCGGCAGCTCGCGATGCGCTGCGCCAGCGCCCTCTTGTCGATCGTCTCGGACATGGCTCAGGCTCCTTCCTGCGGAGGGGAGGATACGTCCGGCGCGCGCGGCCGCGGGCCGACGTTCCGGTAGTGTACGCGCGCGGCCGCGCCCCGGCGACAGCGTCGCGCCTCGCGGCCCGAGGACAGCCATGCCGATCTGCACACACGTCGCCTTCCGCGTCCACGACCTCGAGAAGACCATCCGCTTCTACGAGCACGTCCTGCCCGGCAAGGTGATCGCGCGGCGGCACGGCCGCGACTTCTGGCAGAGCGAGATCGCCTGGATCGAGCCGCAGGGGCAGCCGGGCTTCACCCTGGTCGCCATCCAGCCCACGCGCGTGCGCTGGCTCCTGTGGCTGTTCCACACCTTCGTGCCGCGGCAGACGCGCAGCTACGAGCACATGGGCTTCGCCTGCGCCAGCAAGGAGGAGTTCGACGAACGCGTGCGCGTGGCGCAAGGGAGCGGCGCGCGCGTGCTCGTGCCGCCGACCTGGGTCGACGAGCAGGTCGGCCACATCTTCGAGGTCATCGACCCGGACCGGAACTCGGTGGAGTGGACCTTCGACCAGAAGTTCGAGTAGGAGGGCGCGGGCCAGCGCCGCTACGGCGCGGCACCGCCACCGACTACTCTCGCCGCCCGAATGGCGCGGCCGATAACAAGAACAGCCGCCGGCTCCACGGCCTCACCGGATCCACGGGAGGATAAGTGAGTCCAGGCCCCAACGGCGAATCCGGGGAGTCCGATCTGAGTTCAATGACATGGGGAAAGCCGTACGCTTCGCACAGTCTGAGCATCGAGTCAACCGTCAGCCAGAACGCCTCCGGATTGTCGACAGCCGCCTGATCCAGCTTGTCCCGCTCCTCCTCCGAGGCATTCGCGTCGAACTCCATGAACACCTTGCCCTCGTAGGATCGACCATCCAGCACTCTCGTGGTGATGGGAGGGTTGGGATCCGGCAGGGACGCCTGCTCCTCGGGAACGGCGAAGTGCCCTTCGATGCAGATGGCCGTCCGCTCGTGGGTAATCCGAGTCAGGGACTTCATGAGAAGCGTCGGATCGTCGAGATGGTAGATCAGCCCGAAGCACCAGACGAAGTCGAAGATGCCGACGTCGTCCCTGGTCAGACTCCGGCAGTCGAGCTGCCTGAACGACACACCAGGGATGCCCAGCGCGCAGCACGCCTGGTAGTTCACCTGTTTCGGCTCCACTCCCACGATCTCGATGTCCGGGAAGTGCACCCTCAGCACCTTCCTTATGTGCTCGGCTCGATGGCAGCCGATGTCGATCGCCCGGCGCACGCGCGACTTGTCCACGATCGTGAACAGGTCATCCATCTCGGCGACTCGCAGCTCCGGCATGATGTGGTGCCTCCTGTTCTCGGGCTTTGGCCCCCGTCAGAGACAACGAGACGACGAGGAGTCTCGTCTCACGTGTACGGATCGGCTGGGCGAAGCAGGAGGTAGAGGCCGCCGGAGAGCCGTTCCGCACGCCGCGCGTCGCGGCATCGCGCCCGCCCCAGACCGCGGCCGCCCGCCCCGTCCCGACCTCGGACTACGCCCTGGTTCTTCCCGCACCCAGCACCCTCTCTCTCACGAACTCGATCACCACGTAGAGCACCGGCGTGAAGAGCAGGCCGAGGAGGGTGTTGCCAATCATGCCGAAGAAGACCGCGGTGCCGAGGGCCTGGCGGCTGGCCGCGCCGGCGCCGGTGGCGATCATCAGAGGCAGCACGCCCAGGATGAAGGCGAAGGCGGTCATCAGGATCGGGCGCAGCCGCGTGCGCGCGGCCTCGACCGCCGACTCCATGATCCCCTTGCCTTTCTCGCGGTTCTCCTTGGCGAACTGCACGATCAGGATCGCGTTCTTCGCGCCGAGGCCGACCAGCAGCACCAGCCCGACCTGCGTGTAGATGTTGTTGTCCATGCCGCGCCACATCAGGCCCACCATGGCGCCGAGCACCGCGAGAGGAATGGAGAGGATCACCGAGAGCGGGATCATCCAGCTCTCATAGAGGGCGGCAAGGATCAGGTAGACCACCAGCAGCGCCATCGAGAAGACGACGATGGCCTGGTTGCCGACCAGCTTCTCCTGATAGGAGAGGGCGGTCCACTCGTAGGCCAGGCCGCTCGGCAGCTTCTGCTCCGCCATGCTCTCCACGACCGCCAGGGCCTCACCCGAGGAGGCGCCGGGCGCGGGTTGGCCCTGGAGCACCGCCGCCGGGTAGAGGTTGTAGCGGATGACGCGGTCGGCCCCCATGGTCTCCCGGACGCTCAGGACCGAGCCGAGGGGCACCATCTCGTCGCCCGCCTTGCGCACCTCGAGACGCGAGATGTCGGCGGGATGCGCGCGGAAGCGGCTGTCGGCCGAGACGTTGACCTGCCACGTGCGGCCAAAGAGGTTGAAGTCGTTGACGTAGGCGGCGGAGAGATAGCCGGACAGGGTCGAGAACACGTCCTGGAGCGGAATCCCCAGCTTCTTCACCTTCTCACGGTCGATGTCCAGGAAGAGCTGTGGGACCGCGGAGCGGTAGGCGCTGTTGACGGCGCGCAACCTCGATTGCGCGTTGCCTGCGCTGACCAGCTCCTGCAGAACCTCACCCATCGCCCGGCGGCCGAGTCCGCCGCGGTCCTGCAGGCGGAGGTCGAAACCGGAAGCGCTGCCCACGCCGTCCACGGCCGGCAGCGAGTAGACGATGCACAGACAGTCGGGGATCCGCGAGCCCTTGGCGCGGATCTCGTCCATGATGGTGGCGAGGTCGCGCCCCTTCGGCAGCCGCTCCTCCCAGTCCTCGAGGCCGATGAAGAAGAGGGCGTAGGAAGAGCCGTTGTTGTTGATCATCGAGAAGCCCGGCAGCGCCGAGTAGTTGCGCACGCCGTCGATCTCGGCGAGGATCTCCTCCAGCTTCTTGGTGGCGGCGAGGGTCCGCTCCTGCGAGGACGAGTCGGGCAGCCACAGCTCCGCCATCACCAGGCCGCGATCCTCCACGGGCACGAACCCGGTCGGCACGCGGCTGAACGTCCACACGATGCCGAAGATGCAGGCGGCGAAGCCGGCGAGGCTGAAGACGATAACGGCCGGGTGAATCAACAACTTGACTGTGCGGGCATAGGCCCAGGCAAGCGCGGCGAACGTGCGGTTGAAGGAGCGGACGAGGATGTTCGGCTTGTGCCCCGGCCGGTGCTGCCGGAGGATCACGCCGCACAGGGCCGGCGTCAGGGTCACGGCGCACACGCCGCTGAGGAAGGTGGACGCCGCGATCGTGAGGGCGAACTGGCGGAAGAGCTGGCCGCTGATGCCGGGCAGGAACGCGGTCGGCACGAACACCGCCATCAACACGACGGTGATGCTCACCACCGCTCCCATCACCTCGTTCATCGCCTGGACCGTCGCTTCCTTGGGCGACAGGCCCCGCTCGGTCATGACGCGCTCGACGTTCTCGACCACCACGATCGCGTCGTCGACCACGATGCCGATCGCGACCACCAGGCCGAAAAGCACGGGCATGTTCACCGAGAATCCGAAAAGGCTGGCGAAGAAGAACGCGCCAATGATCGAGACCGGAATCGCGATCATCGGGATGAGCGAGGTCCGGAGCGCGCCGAGGAAGACCAGCACGACGATGAGGACCAGCGCCAGGGCCTCGTAGAAGGTGTGGAACACTTCCGCGACGGCGGACAAGACGAACTTGGACGTGTCGTAGATGATGTTGAACCCGAGCCCCGCCGGCAGGCTCGCCGTCGACCTCTCCAGGACCGCCGTCACGGCGGAGGCCACTTCCACGGCGTTGCCGCCCGGTGCCTGGTACACGATCATCGACGCGGCCGGGGTGCCGTTGTAGCGGGCGAGGATGTCGTAGGACTTCCCTCCCAGCTCGACCCGCGCCACGTCCTTCACCCGGATGACCTGGTTCCCCGCGGCCCGGACAATGATGTTCTCGAACTGCTCCACGTCCTTCAGGCGGCCGAGCGTGGCGACGCTGTACTGGTAGGCCTGGCCGGGGGGAGCGGGCGGCTGCCCGATGACTCCCGCGGCGACCTGGACGTTCTGCTCCTTGATCGCGTTGATCACGTCCATGGTGGTGAGGCTGCGCGCCTTCAGCCGGTCCGGATCGAGCCACACGCGGATCCCGTAGTCCTTGGCCGGCAGGATCCTGGCGTCCCCCACCCCGGGGATGCGCTTGATCTCGTCCCAGAGGTTGATGGTGAGGTAGTTGGCCAGGAAGAGGTCGTCGAACCTCCTGGCCGCCTCATCGTCCCGCGGCGCCAGCGACAGCACCGTCACCACGTTGGAGGAGACCTTGTCGGTGGTGATGCCGATCCGCTTGACCTCTTCCGGCAGCTTCGGCTGGGCGATGTTGACGCGGT
This sequence comes from Phycisphaera mikurensis, assembly GCA_020723465.1. Lineage (GTDB taxonomy): Bacteria > Planctomycetota > B15-G4 > B15-G4 > JADJEK01 > JACQZJ01. The sequence goes on along the minus strand of DYIW01000127.1, from coordinate 7,309 downwards.
TCTGCACCAGCACCGAGGCGATGTCGATGTTCGTGCCCAGCTCGAAAGTGACCTTGAGGGTGTAGGAGCCGTCGCTGGCGGACGTGCTCTCCATGTAGATCATGCCGGGCACGCCGTTGACCTGCTGCTCGATCGGGGCCGCGACGGTGTCCGCCACGACCTCGGCGCTCGCTCCCGGATAGCTGGTCGTCACCTGGATGACGGGCGGCGTGATATCGGGATACTGAGCCACCGGCAGCGTCGGGTAGGTCACGATCCCGAGGAGCACGATGAGGATCGAGATGACCGAGGCGACGATCGGCCGCCGCACGAAGAAAGCGCTGAACATCGCCGTCTCCCTCAGCGGCCGCCGGGCGGCGGCTCGTGCACCTTGGGATTCACCTTCGCGCCCGGCCGCGCCTTGAGCACGCCGAGCACCACCACCCGGTCGCCGGCGCTCAGGCCGTCCTCGATCACGCGCAGGCCGCCCTCCTGCACGCCGATGCGGACGCGCCTGCTCTCAACCGTGTTCTCGGCGTCGACGACCAGTGCGAAGCGCCCCTGCTGGTCGCGCAACAGCGCCTCCTCCGGCACCAGGAGCTTCTGCTGCGTTGACATCGGGAAGCGGACGGTCGCGAACAGACCCGGCACGAGGTACTCGTCGGCGTTCTCGAAGGTGGTACGGACGCGCAGCGTGCCGGTCTCCGCGCTCACCTGGGGCTCGACGTGGTCGACGCGGCCCTTCACCTGGAACTCCGTCTCGTCCGCAAGCCTGAGCTCGCACGGCATCCAGACGCCGGGCGAGATCTGACCCGGCTCCCGGTCGGGATCCTTGAGGCCCTTCTCCAACGCCATGCGCCGCACCTCGAGCACGTCGTTCTCGCTGACGTCGATGTGGACGTAGGCCGGCGTCGCGTTGACGATGGTGGCGAGCAGCGTCGGCTCGCCCCGGCCGACCAGGTTTCCCTCGTCGACGAGGTTCTCGGTGATTCGCCCGTCGATCGGGGCGACGACCCGGCAGTACTCCAGGTCCAGATTCGCCTGCTCGAGCCTGGCCTTCGCCGACAGGACGTCGGCCGCCACCGTGTCCCGCTTGGCCTTCTTGATCACCGCGTCGATGGCCGGCCCCGCGTGCTTGTCGGCGAGCTCCTGCGCCAGCCTGGCATCGTTCTCGGCGCCGACCAGCAGGGCCTCCTGCGCCTGGACCTCGGCCGCGGCGGCGGCGACCCGGTTCTGGTATTCCCGCGGGTCGATGAGGAACAGCTCGTCCCCCTTCTTGACGCGCTGGCCCGGCTTGAACAGGACCTGCTCGAGGAATCCCTGGACGCGCGCGCGCAGCTCGACCGTCTCCGCGGCCTCCACCACCCCGGTGTAGGTCAGGTAGCTCACGACCTCGCGCTCGACCGGATGCGCCACGATGACCTCGGGCGGCGGCGGCGGCGCGTAGGCGTTCCTGTCCTCGCCCCTCTCGCACCCGCCAAGAGCGACGAGCAGGAGAGCTGTGATCCACGGCGCGAAGGTCCGATTGCTGGCTTCGTTCATGGCTTGCTCCAGTGCGTTCAGTTGCCGCCTGCCGCCGGGGCCTGCGGCCGCCTGAATCCGAGATCGCGGCCCTCCTCCCAGTCCGGCGCCAGCACGTCGCCCCAGTTGGTGCGCTCGCGCATGCGCCGGGCCGTGTCCGCGTCCACGAACTCCAGCCCCTCGCGGACCTCCCAGCCGCCTCCCAACGCGCGATAGGCGCGCACGACGCCCAGTGCAATCGAGGACCGCGCCACCGCCAGGTCGTCCTGGGCCCGCACCAGCGTCGATTGGGCGTCGTTCACGCGGATGAAGTCCACGGCCCCGCTGCCGTACTGGATCAGCGCCAGTTCGGTGCTGCGGGACGCCGCGGCGACGCTCTCGGCGACGAAGCCGGCCTGCTCCCTGGACCGCAGGAAGTCCGAGAGTCCGGACTCGACGTCCGCCGCCGCGCGCAGCACGGTGTCCTCGTAGGCGGCCAGCGCCTGCTCGAAGCGCGCGTCCTGCACCCGGATGTTGCCGGTGATGCGGCCGTAATTGAGGATGGGCCAGTTGATGTCGAGACCGATGAAACCCTGGAAGGAATCGGGGTCGTCGAAGGCGTCGCTCAGCTTGGACTTCTCCGTCCCGGTCAGGGTGGCGGTCTCGTAGGTGCTGCTGGCGTAGCCGGTGGAGCCGGCGATCGAGATGCTGGGCAGGAGGTCCGCGACGGCGATGCCGATGCGGGCGCACTGGGCCGCGGCCGCTTCACCCGCGCCGCGTACGTCCGGCCGCCGCCGCAGCAGGTCCGCGGGAATGCCCGCGGCGAGAGAAGCGGGCGCCTCGGGGACCGCCGCGGCCGTTCCCTCTGCCGGCGCCAGGTCCTCGTCCAGCTCGGACGGCGTTCGTCCGAGGAGCACGCACAGCGCCAGCTTGGTCTGGCGCAGCGAGTTCTCCAAGTCGGGCACCAGGGCCTGGGTGGTCGCGAGCGTGGAGCGGGCGGTGCTGACGTCCAGCTCCGACACCGCGCCCGCTTCGAAGCGCGCGCGGGTGAGCTCGAGCGTGTCGGTCTGCAGGCGCACGTTGTCGCGCGCGTACCGAAGGCGCTCCTCGAGCGAGCGGATCAGGATGTAGTTGGTGGCCACCTCCGCGGCCAGCGATACGAGCACCGAGTCGTAATCGGCGACCGAGAACCTCACGTCGGAGTCCGCGGCCTCGATGCCGCGCCGGAAGCGTCCCCAGAAGTCCAGCTCCCAGGCGGCTTCGAGCCCGAAGCTGTCCTCCTTGTAGTGGAGGTCGCCGGCGCCCGCGGCGGAGTTCTCGCTCACCCAGTTCTCCTGGACCGCGCCGACCAGGTTCTGCTGCTGGGGGAAGAACTGCCCGACGGCGATGCCCCGGCGCGCCCGCGCCTCGAGGACGCGGAGCCCCGCGATCCGGAGCGTGCGGTTCTGCTGGAGCGCTGTCTGCAGGAGGCGGTTCAGGGTGGGATCGCCGAAGGTCTCCCACCACCGCGCGTTCGTCTCCGACCCTTCCGGACTCGCCTGGAGCTGGTCCAACCAGGCTTCGTTGAGATCGGCGCGCGGCGTCTCGAAGTCAGGGCCGACCTTGCAGCCGCCGACCTGAACGGCGAGCGCGAGCCCGAGCGCGGAGACCGCGCCCCGACAGGTCCTTCTGCTCATGTTCATCATCCCGATGACCGGCATCCGAGGGGCGAGAAAAAGGCCGCGGCGCGACCGGGCGCTTCACCGCCGGGAGGCGCTCTGTCCTTCGGACTGTAGCATTATCAATTCCGGGATCTGCTCGCCAAGCCCTTCCCCCCCGGGGTGCCGGCGCTAGCGGATCACGTCGAAGCGCGCGAACACGCGCTGGAACTCCTCCTCGGGCAGGGTCGTGCCGAAGACGATGTACTTGCCGAGCGCGCCCACGCAGCGGATCGGCTTGGGGAAGTAGGGGTGGAATTCGCTGAAGAACGGGTGCATCAGGGTGCGGTACTGCTCTTCGTTCCCGTCGAAGACGAAACGGTTCAGCACGTTGCAGAGGACCGCGCCGCGCTCGCGCACGTACTCGACAGTCGCCACCTTCTCGTGCGAGATCACGCCGCGCCGCTCGATGGGCATGTGCGCGATCACCACGTCGTTCAGCCCGTGCAGGTCGAGGATGGGGAAGCCCGAGTAGTACGGCATGGCGCCCGCGCCGCGCGTGGCGATGAGCTCGTCGCCGCGCAGGTACCCCTCATCCACGAGCCGCCTGAAGAACTTGCCCTCGGCGCTGCGCAGCACCGCGTACTCGCCCACGCTCTCGATGCCGGCGATGCCGCTCTCCGGCACGAAGCCCCGGACGAGCGGCAGGGCGGAGGTGCCGGCGACCCCTACGGCCAGGACCGCGGCGATCGCGGTCGCTCCACCGCTCCGCAGGGCGCGCGCGCGCTCGAGTAGTTCGGTCAGGATGCGGAGCGACTCCTGCACCAGCCAGTAGAAAAGCGGCAGCACCGGCGTCATGAAGCGGTACTCGAAACGGTCGCCGCCGATGTAGATGATGTAGGCGGTATACAGGGCGATCGAGATGAGGAAGAGCGCGTACACGGCGCGGCCGCGCGCGGCCAGGAAGAGCAAGAGCGGCGCGACCGCGAGCAGCAGGTGGTCGCGGATGAAGAGCCGCAGGTAGACGCTCGACTGCTCCCACCAGAAGCCGGAGACCTTGACATAGAAGGTGTTCGGCAGCCAGAAGCCGTAGTAGTCGCGCCGCCACAGGAAGTGCGCGCCGACGAGCAGCACGAACGGCGCGCTCCAGAGCAGCAGGGACGCGAAAGGCCGGCGGCGCCGCACGAACACGTCGGCCGCGAACAGGAGCCCGGCTGCCGCGCAGAACAGGCCGCCCTCCGGCCGCGACAGCGTGGCCACGGCAAACAGCAGACCCGAGCCGAGCGGCCAGCGCGCGTTCTCGTCCCACTCCCGCGCGAAGCGCGAAAGCGCCAGCAGCACCAGCAGGGCAAAGGACTGCGTCTCGAGCCCGCCCGTGCTCCAGGCGCAGAAGGAGCGGTTCACCGCCAGGCAGAGCGGCGCGACCCAGATCCACAGGCCCGCGCCCGGCGCGACGCGCCGCGACAGCAGCAGGAGCGCGAGCAGGATGCCCGCGCCGCAGGCGATGCCCAGCACGTTGGCGAGGATCTCCGGCGGCGCGCCGAGCTTCATGCCAAGCGCGAGCGCCAGCACCCACAGGAGCTGCGTGTATCCTTCTACGCGCTCCCCCGGGTTGTAGACCAGGCCGTGGCCCTCGACCAGGTTCTTGGAGAAGCGGAAGGCGATGAAACCGTCGTCCCCGAGGAAGGAGTAGCGCCACACGTTCCAGGCGAAGAAGGCGGCCACGCACACGGCCAGGAACACGTGCAGCCCGAGGTACTTCCGCGTCGAGGAGTGCACGTCTCTCCTGAGTTACGGACCGCCGGGATCTTCGCGTGGCGCGAAGATCCAGATCCTCCTCGCCGAGAACCCCGGGCCCTCGAAGGTGATGCGGCCACCAGTCTGCCGAAGGGTCCTCCGGCTTCCAACTACCGACTTCGGACTTCGAACTCGCGGCGGCGCCGGTTGGACCGGACCCGTGGGCACCGACACGCCTGGTGCGGCGCCGCCGCGATGTGGTCCGGCCCGCGTGGAGCGCGTGGTTGGTTCGAAGGAAGAGGGATGATCGGCTATCGTAGAATGGTTTTCAATGGACCAGCCGGCGCCGCGCGCCCAGCCCGCGGCGACCACCTCCCGACATGCGCATGTGCCGCCACCCCGCCCAGAACGCCCTGCTCCTCCTGGCGCTCGCCGCTCTCTGCGGCTGCGGAGAGGACGCACCCGAGGATCCGCCCGCCGCGACGGAGGACGGCACGCCCGAGGGCCGCTGGCGCATGGCGCGCGCCGAGGACCTCGAGCGCGAGATCCGCAACCTGCAGGGGATCGGCTACGTGAGCGGCTCACGGCCCGCTCCCGGCCGCTACGGCGTGACCGTCTTCGACCGCGAGCGCGCCGGCAGCGGCACGAACCTTTACACCTCCGGCCACGCGCCCGTCGCCATCCTCATGGACATGGACGGGAAGGAGCTGCATCGCTGGGAGTGCGCCTTCGAGCGGGCGCTGCCTGACTTCCCGCCGCCGGATGAGCTGGAGAAGTCGCACTTCCGGCGCTACTGGCGCCGCTGCCGCCTCTTCGAGAACGGCGACCTGCTCGCCGTGTTCGAGGGGCACGCGATGATCAAGCTGAACCGCGACTCGGAGATCCTCTGGACCTTCGCCGGCGCCCCCCACCACGACTTCGAGGTGGCGGCAAGCGGAGAGATCTACGCGCTCACGCGCACGGCGCACCTTCTGCCGCGCATCAACCCGCGGCGGCCCGTGCTCGAGGACTCCGTGTCGGTGCTCGACGCGGAGGGACGCGAGACGCGCCGCGTCTCGATTCTCCGCTGCTTCGAGAACTCGGGCTTCCGCACGACCCTGGAGAGCATGGACCGGGGCGGCGACCTCCTGCACACCAACACCCTGGAGATCCTGGACGGCTCGCTCGCGGACCGGGTGGCGGCCTTCGCCCGGGGCAACCTGCTCATCTCCTGCCTCAAGACCAGCACCATCGCCGTGCTCGACCTCGAGCGCGAGACCATCGTCTGGGCGGCGCAGGGGTCCTGGCAGAGGCAGCACCAGCCGACCGTGCTGCCGGGCGGGCGGCTCATGCTGTTCGACAACCTCGGCAACCGCTCGCCCCACGGCAAGTCGCGCGTCATGGAGATCGACCCCGCGACCCTGGAACCGCTCTGGATCTTCGAGGGGGCGGCGGGCCGCTCCTTCCAGACCGACACCTGCGGCTCGTGCCAGCGCCTGCCGAACGGGAACACGCTCATCACCGAGTCGGACAACGGCCGCGCCTTCGAGGTCCTGCCGGACGGGACGATCGTCTGGGAGTTCCTGTCGCCGCACCGCGCCGGGCAGAAGGACGATCTCATCGCCACGCTCTTCGAGGTGATCCGCCTGCCGCCGGACTTCCCGCTCGGCTGGATCGACTGAGGATCGCGCAAGTCGCGCGTTTTCTGGCCGTTGCGACACGCGCGGACGCCGACTCGATCCGCTATTCGGCCGGAAACCTCACCTCGTTCGGGACGGGCCCGGACGGGCCCCACTCGATGGTGACGCGCGGTTCGCGGCGGTAGGGCTCCCCGGGAGCACGGGCGAAGACCGGCGACAGCTCGAACGCGCCGGCGGGTCGGCGGAGGCGAAGTCGGCCGGCGCCGTCGGTGATCGTCTGTCCCGCCGCAACTCCGGCAGGCCCGCGTTGGCTGATCAGCACGTCTTGGCCAGAGAGCGGCTCGCCCGTGGCGCCGTCAAAGATCGCCAGCGTTCCCTCGAAGACCTCGATGTGCGCCATGCGGCTGGTGTCGCCGTTGCTGTCGATGCGGGCGTCCGGCAGCACCTGGCGCATCCAGATCTCCGATCTCGACTGCACAACAATGGTATAGAGGCCGGGAAAGAGGATCATGCGGGCGACACCTCCGTCGTCCGTCCGTCCTCGAAGCCCCGGCCCGTGACGCACCCCGACCGGCCTCAGGGACACGTCCAGTCCTCCTGCCGAGCCCCCCATCACCTGCACCCTCACCTCGATGCGGCCCGGACAGTCGGCACGAAGGTCGAAATCACGGCGCGTGTCCCCCTCCTTCGCGATGACGACGGTTCCCAGGTCGCGCGCGACGCCGCCGAGCAGGAAGTCCGGCCGATCCGAGTCGCTCGAGAAGCCTCCCATCAGTCCCCCCCTACGGCGTCAATAGGCGGTTGGGTGCCATAAGTGACTGGGAGAGCTCAACTTAT
>DYIW01000126.1 GCA_020723465.1 Phycisphaera mikurensis | reverse complement strand
GCCGCGAGCTTGAAGTCCGAAGTCGGTAGTTGGAAGCCGGAAGACCGTTCGGCCGACTGGTGGCTGCGACGCGTTCGCGTGTGCCTCCGGCTCGCGGCGAGGAGGCTCGGGATCTTCGTGCCATGCGAAGATCGTGGCGGGTAGTGGCACAAGAAGAAGGGCGGCGCGGGACGCGCACAAGAAATCGCTATTGTCTGTCCCGTTCGCGGTGTCGAAACCGCCTCTTTCCGCGAAGCCGCTGCAATGCGGGCGGCGGATCCAGGCCGGCGGCGCCGATAAGGGGACCGGCATGTGGCGGAAGCCCGGTCGCGCGCCGCCCCCGGGGCGATGGCATCTCCCCGTCGCACGGGTCGCAGCAAGGAGACGTGAAGGGAAGCGAACATGTGGTTCAGGAAGGTGGTCGCGCTGGTCGTTTCGTTTCTGCTGGTGCCCTCGGGCGCCGTCCTCGCCGATCCGCCCTGCGTGCCCGAGGGCGGGGAGGTCGCGGTGGACTTCAGCAACCCGGACGTGGGCCCGGACGACACCATTGATTCGGCCGAGGGCATGGAACATGACGTCTGCTTCGACGACAAGATGGGCGACGCGCAAGTCGGTACGGGCTCGGGCACCACGCTCATGGTCGGCAACAAGGGCGGCTCGTTGAGCGGGCCGAATGGTCAGAGCCAGAACGGCGGCGCGGAAGGGGACTGCATTGAGGTATATGTAGTCTGGACGGTCAGGAGGACCATCGAGCACACGTACACGTATGCCAAGTTCAAGCTCCCCTTCGTCCAAGGAGCGACCGAGACCGTGAAGTGGCACACCTACGTCTACTACGAGATCCGTTCCGGCGTGCAGGACGTGTGCCCGTGCTGACGAAGAAGCACCTCCCTCTGCTCGCGGCCGTGCTGTTGCTCCTGCTCGCGGCGGCCATGGTCTTCATGCTGAGACCGGGCGAGTCCGCCGCGCCGGCGCCAGCCGCGGCGCCGGGCAGCAGGCAAGCGTACGCTCCGCCCGAAGTCACGCTGCCCGTGCGCGACGAGGCTCCGGCCCCGGAGGACTACGGCGCCGTGCGGGGCACGCTTTTTGATGACCGGGGACAGCGCCTCCCGTTCCGGGAGCTGGTGTTCGTCCTGCAGGACGGACGCCTGCCGTTCAGCACGACGAGGGTGAACGACACCACGGACCGCGAGGGGAACTACTGGATGGAGCGGCTGCCAGCCGGCGCGTGGGGGGTGGGCGTCTGCGGGGACGGGTTCCACAACTCCACCTTCACGAGCCTGGCGGCGTTCACCGTGTGGAAGGACCAGGTCACGACGCTCGACCTGTTCCTGCCGGGGACGCGGATCCTCGAGGGGAACCTCACGCACGTGCTGCCAGGTTCCGGGCTGCGGCTCACGCTGCGGAACGCCGGCAACGGCCAGGTGGTCGCCCGCGGCCTGGCTTGCAACCTCGAGTATCCCAAGGAAGCCCTGCCCGAGGAGCCGCCCGATCCACTGCCGCCAGAGATGCTGCCGGGCTACTTCCGCTTCGAGGGCCTGTACCCCACGAAGTACGTCCTGGCCGCGGTTCCGGACGCCGACTTCCCGGAGGTGCTCGAGAAGCTGCTCGAACCGTTCGAGGTGGAGGTGGACCTGACGGTGGGCGACGAAGTGCTCCCGCCGCGCTCCTTCCGCTACCGCGACTTCGGGCTGCCCTTCGACGAAGAGGACGTGAAGGTCGTCGAGACCGAGACGGCGGTCACGGCGGCGGAGAAGCGGGAGCAGTAGTTCGCGGCGCGCCGCGTCCTGGCGCGCGGGGAGCCGCGTTACTCGTGCCGCCAGGCCGGCGCGCGCTTCTCCAGGAAGGCGCCGATCCCCTCGGCCGCGTCGCGCGTGGCCATGAGCTCGCCGAGGTAGAGGCGCTCCAGCCGCGGCAGGACCTCGTCGAGGTCGCGCAGGAGCCCGAGGCGCGCGGCGCGGCTGGCGTGGCGGAGCGCCGCGGCCGAGAGCGGCAGGAGGTGCTTGCGGTGCCACTCGAGCGCGGCCGCGACCGGGTCAGGCGCGATTTCGTCGGCCACGCCGAGGGCGAGCGCCTCCTCGGCCTTGAGGTTCCTGCCGCTCAAGAGGAGGTCGTCCACCGCGCCCTGGCGGCAGCGGTGCGGCAGGACGAGCGATGCCATGGGCGCGAACACGCCGAGTTTGATCTCCGGGCTGCCGAACTGGGCGTCGGGAGCGGCGAAGACGCGCTGGCAGAAGATGGCGAGCTCCATGCCGCCGCCCAGGCAGAGGCCGTTCACCGCGGCCAGGAGCACGCGCTGCGTGGCCGCGAGGTCGTGGAACAGGCGGTGGAAGGCGGGCAGCATGCGGCCGACCCGCTCCGGCCGGTGCTCCTCGACCGAGGCGCCGAAGGAGAAGTGCTTGCCTTCCCCCGCGAACAGCACGGCGCGCAGCTCCGGCGCGCGCGCCGCGTCGTTCACCGCCGCGCGCACGGCCTCGACCATCTCGGTGTCGATGACGTTGGCCTTGGGGCGAGCCAGCGTCACGCACAGCAGCGACCCGTTCTCCAGCAGCTCCGTCCGGATGGGAGCAGGGTTCTCGCTCATGCTTGCTCCTCGGCCGCGGCCAGCGGCCTGCCGGTGCTAACGCTTTTCCGCATTCGCCGGCAGGATCGACTCGGTCAGTTCGCGGCCCCACTTCTCGCCCTGGGCCAACGCGCGGCGCAGCTTGATGAAGTCGGCCTCGCGGTTGCGGCCCACGGCCTCGTTGAAGGCGCGGAAGCCGGCGCGTCCCTCGGTCATCATGTTCATGCCGAGCCAGGCGCGGTTGCTCTCGCGGTTCCGGTCCCAGTGCTCGAGCTTGTGCTTCCTCACCGACACGACGGTCTTGGCCATGCAGTTGGGCATCGTGTACAGGAACTTGGTCACCAGCCGGTCCACGGCGCGGTCGAGGTGCTGCAGGTTGATCTTGCCGGCCTTCAGCAGTTCCTTGCCTTTCTCCTTGGCGTCGCCGGCGAGCGGCTTGCCGTAGGCGATGCGGCCGGCGTCGTCCACCCACTGGCGCGTCTCGACCAGCGGGTTCGGCACCACCTTGCCGCCGACCTCGAGCACCGGCACGACCTCGTGCACCAGGCCGAGGCGGTAGGCCTCGTAGGCGCTCCAGGGCTCGCACAGGGTGCAGCTCACCATCGCGTGCTCGATGCCGACGAACAGCGGCAGGAAGTCGGTCGAGCCGCCGTCCGGCGCCGAACCGTGCTTGGGCCCGGCCTGGCCGAACTGCGCCAGGTCGGAGGCGACGGTCACGTCGCAGGCCATGCCGATCTCCTGGCCGCCGGCGATGCGCATGCCGTTGACGCGGCAGATGACCGGCAGGTCGCAGTGCAGGATGGCGGTGACCATGTCGTTGAAGAGGCGCATGTACTGCATGTACTCGCCGGGCTGGCCGGCGTAGTACTCGGCGTACTCCTTGGTGTTGCCGCCGGTGCAGAAGGCGCGGTCGCCCGTGGCCGTGAACACGGCTGCCACGGCGGCGCGGTCGGTCGACGCGGCGCGGAAGGCGAGGATCACGTCCTTCACCATCTCGGTGGTGTAGGAGTTGAGCTGCTCCGGGTTGTCGAGGATGATCCACGCGGCGTGCAGGCCCTCGACCGGGCGCGAGGCGGCGTCCAGCACCGGTCTCTTCTCGCGCCGCACCATGCCCGAGCTGAACTCCGCGGGAAGGTCGTGGTTCTTCCATTCCATGGTTCTCTGGTCCTCCAATCCGATCAGCCGGCGAAATCCGGGATGAGCACCGGGCGCTTCTGCAGCTCGTGGCGGCGCAGCCGGGCGAAGACGTCATTGATGCGGCTCATGGGGAAGGCCTCGACGAACGGCTCGACCGCGACCCTGCCGTCCAGGACCAGCTTGAGCAGCTCGGGGTAGCGCTCGGGCGCGCAGCCCCAGGTGCCCTCGGCGCGCGCGGCGAAGGCCATGACGTTCGACAGGCGCACGGTGACGGCGCCCGGATGGAAGCCGACCACGCCGAGGTAGGCGCCGTGCACCAGCAGGTTGAACGCCGTCTCCTGCCCCGGACCCGTGCCCGAGGTCTCGAAGATCTTCCACATGACGCTGGAGAGGCGCGCTTCCTTGGCGATGTCGCGCACCTTCTTCTTCAGTTCCTTGGCCTCGTGCTCGCGCGCGTTCAACGTCCACTCGGCGCCGTGCCGGGCGAGCAGCGCCAGCCGCTCGGCGTCGACGTCGATGGCGAGCACGCGTGCGCCCAGGGCGCGCGCGATCTGCACGCCGAAGCCGCCCACGCCGCCGGCGCCGACGAAGATGGCGAAGTCGCCCGGTTCGAGGGCGCTCTTCTTCACCGCCTCGTAGGCCGTGGAGACGGCGTCCGCCACCACCGACAGGCGCGCCAGGCCGGTGTGGTCCACGGTCCCTGACGGAACCTCGCACAGGGCGCGCGCCGGCACGAGCACGTGGCTGGCGAAACCGCCGTGGTCGTCGTTGCCGGGGAAGAGCTGCGCCTTGCAGATGTCGCCGCGGCCGCGCCGGCAGAGGGCGCACTCGCCGCAGGGCATGACGGCCGGCACGATCACGTTGCGGCCCAGGAGCTCGCGCGCGCCCGGCCCCTGCGCCACGACCTTGCCCGCCACCTCGTGGCCCAGGACCAGCGGCAGCGCGTGGCGCACCGGCACGCCCTCGAAGAGGAAGCCGAGGTCGGTATGGCAGACGCCGCAGCCCGCGACCTGGACAAGCGCCTGACCGGGGCCGGGAGCGCCGATCTCGCGGCTCGAGAGGACGAGCGGTTCGCCCACGGCGCGCATCTCGTAACCCTGGATCTGCATGGCGGGAGCGCTCCTTTCTGGCCGGCCGCGCCGAGAGGGCGCCAGCCGGCACCTGAATACCAGTCCTGGCGCCAGGATCAAGAGCCGGGCGCGTACGGAGGCCCGCTTCCCGCGCGCGCCGTGCCCGGGGCGGCGGCGCGCGCGGCGTGCAGAAGCGCGCTTCCCGGCCGCTAGCGCAGCAGCATGAGCGCGGCGAAGCCGCCGATGAGGAGCGCGAGCGCGACGCCGACCAGCACGTTGGCGCGCTTGCTCGGATCGACCGGCTCCCGCTCCTCGCGCTCGCGCAGGTGCGCGCGCGCCTTCAGCCGCTTCTCCTCGACGTACTCCACGTGGCAGCTCGGGCAGAGCGGCTGCTGCTTCCTGGTGAAGTGGATGGGCTCCGTCTTGAGGATCGAGCCCTCGCACCGGCTACAGAACTGTAGCGTGCTCATCGCGTCCCCCGCTTCTCCGAGGCCCGGGCAGGAGAAGGGTGCCGAAGGCGCCGGCCTCAGGATGCTCCGATCGTACCACATCGCGGCGGCGCCGCACCAAACCAGTTCGCGCTCGGTGGTCAGGCGCCGGCCGGCGCTGCCGCGAGTTTGAAGTCCGAAGTCCGAGGTTGGAAGCCGGACGACCGTCAGGCCGACTGCCGGCCGCAATGCGTTCGAGTTCCTTGGGTTCTCGGCGAGGAAGCTGGGGATCCTTGGACCGTGCGAAGATCCTGGCGGTTGGTGGCACAAGGAGCCCGCCGCCGTCAACGGCTTGGCCGATCCTGCCCGGCCGTGACCTCGTGCGGCAGGGGCGCGCCGCGCAGCCAGGCCTCGAGCGTCGCCAGCACCTCGTCGTTCAGGGCGCGGCCGAGGCCGTCGTGGTAGCCGGCGGAGTGGGGCGTCAGGAGGACGTTCTCGCGCGCGGCCAGCTCGGCCAGGCGCGGGCAGGGCTCCTGGTCGAAGACGTCGAGCCCGAAGCCCCCGAGCTGGGAGGCGGCCAGCAGGGCGTCCAGGTCCACGCACTCGCCGCGCGCGGTGTTGATGAGGATGGCGCCCGGCCGCAGGCGCGCCAGGGCGGCGCGGCCGATCATCCTCCGCGAGGAAGCGGTGAGGGAGCAGTGCAGCGTCACGAGCGTGCTTTCCTCGAGCAGCCGTTCCGGTGCGTCCAGATTCGGGTGCGCCGGGTCTGCGACCAGGACGCGCGCGCCGAGCGCGCGCCAGGCCGCGGCCGCGCTCTGGCCGATGACGCCGTAGCCGAACACGCCGGCGGTCAGGCCGCGCACCAGCGGCGCCGGGGAGTCCTTGACCGCGGCGCGCGTCCAGCGGCCCTGCTGCGCCGCGCGCGCGAGCGCCGGCAGCCGCCGCAGCAGCGCGAGCCCCATGCCCAGCGCCGCGTCGACCACCGCGTCGCGGCGCGCGAGCGGGCAGCGGGCCACGGCCACGCCCAGCCGTCCGGCCTCCACGAGGTCGACGTGGTCGTAGCCCGAGGTCGTCGTCACCACCAGGCGCAGGGCCGGCATGGCCGCGAACGCGGCCGCGTCCACGCGGGTTTTCGAGTTGACCACGGCCACGGCGGCGCCGGCCGGCGGCGGGGCGCCGAGGTCGCGCGCCTCCACGGCGAAGCCGAGCGCGGCCAGGCGCTCTGCGAGCTGCGCCTGTTCCGCGTCCGTCGCGTGTTCCGAGGGCCCGAGGAGCGCGCACTTCATGCGGGGCGAGTGCACCGCGCCGAGCCGGCGCTGTCAAGGCGTGCGCGGCGCCGTACTATTCCAGACCCGCGGCGAGGAACAGCGCTTCCTCGGCGGCCTGCAACCCATCGTTCCGGCGCGCGAAGGCGCAGAGCTGCTCGGCCAGCTTCGCCGTGTCGCCCGCACCCGGAGCGAAGAGCGCGTCCAGCTCACGGCTGGCCTGCACCTCGCGCTTCACGCCCGCGTCGCGAGCCAACTCTTTCAGCTCCGCGGCGGCCGCCGCGCCCAGGGGATGGCCGGAGAAGCGCATGCTGATCTCCTCGAGGCAGAAGAGCGCCGTGGCGTAGCGCCGCTCCCGCCGTGCCACGTCCGCCTCGCCACGCAGGTGGCGCTCGACCTCCTCGGCGCGCCGCACGATCAGGCGCGCGTCCGCGTCCGCGCGCTCGTCGTCCCGCTGGGACGCGAGCGCCCGCTCGGCCTCGACCAGCGCCTTGCCGAGCTTGCCGGCGGCGAAGGCCTTGGCCGCGGGGACGAGGCCGCGCTTCACCTCCTGCTGGAACAGGCCGGGATAGCGCACCTTGGCCAGCTCCTGCTTCAGGACCTCGTCGTAGCCGAAGCCGCCCTCCCACACGACCCGGCCGTCCACGCCGATGACGTATGTCTTCGGCAGCTTGCGGCAGTCATAGCCCCAGTCGAGGGGCGCGCTGTCCTCGATCACCAGGAAGTCGCACTTGTCCAGGATCGGGTTGGGGAAGGTGACGCGGTGCCTTCTCAGGAAGGCCGCGACTTGCCGCTCGGAGTGGTGCTGCGCCTCCACGTGGAAGAAGTGCAGGCCCTGGTCGCGCTGCTCGTCCCACATCTTCTGGAGCTGTGGCAACTGCCACACGCAGGGCGGTCAGGTGATGCCCCAAAACTGCAGCACGATGACCTCGCCGCGCAGCTCCCGCGAGTCGACGATGCGCGGCGCGTTGACGCAGGTCTGGGCGAGGAAGGGGGGCGCGATCTGGCCGAGGAGGGAGGTCTCTGCGGCCGGCTGTTGCCCCACGCCGGACGCGGCCAGCATGGAGATCAGGAGCAGGGTGTTCATCGGCGCGATTCCCGCGAGGCAGCGGCGGGAACAGTGTAACCGAGTCGCAAGGCAATGGGCAGCAGCAAGGCTGGCTCGCGGCCGCGAGCTACGCCCTTTCGCCCGCGGCCTGTTTCTTCTCCTCCTTGGCCCAGGAGTCGCGCAGCGTCACCGTGCGGTTGAAGACTAGGCGGCCGGGCCTGCTGTCCAGCAGGTCGGCAGAGAAGTAGCCCAGGCGCTCGAATTGGAAGTGGTCGCCCGGGGCGGCGCCCTTCAGGCTCGGCTCCACCAGACAGCCCTGCACGACCCGCAGCGAGTCGGGATTGAGGCCGGCGGCGAAGTCCCCTCCTTCGGCCACATCCTCGGGATCGGGCTTCAGGAACAGATGGTCGTACAGGCGCGCTTCTGCCGGCAGCGCGTGCCGGGCCGACACCCAGTGGATCGTGCCCTTGACCTTGCGGCCCTGCGGCGCGCCGCCGCCGAGCGTCGCCGGGTCGTAGGTGCAGCGCAGCTCCACGACCGCGCCGCTGGCCGCGTCTTTCACCACTTCCTCGCACTTGATGATGCAGCCGTAGCGCAGGCGCACCTCGC
Organism: Phycisphaera mikurensis; assembly: GCA_020723465.1. Taxonomy (GTDB): domain Bacteria; phylum Planctomycetota; class B15-G4; order B15-G4; family JADJEK01; genus JACQZJ01. The sequence goes on along the minus strand of DYIW01000126.1, from coordinate 7,555 downwards.
GGCCCGGCGCCACACGGAAGAACTTGGGTGGTGGCTCCTCGCGGAAGTCATCCTGCTCGATGCACAGTACGCGCGAGAAGGGCACCTTGCGCGTGCCGGCCGCCGGGTCCTCAGGGTTGTTGACCGCGTCCACCTCCACCACCCGGTCCTCGGGAAAGTTGGTGATGACCACGCGCAGCGGCCGCAGCACGGCCAGCACGCGCGGGGCGTGCGCGTTCAGGTCCGCGCGCGCGGCGTCCTCCAGCCAGGACATGTCGATGGTGCTGTTGAACTTGGCCACGCCGATGCGCGCGCAGAAGGCGCGGATCGACTGCGGCGTGTAGCCGCGGCGCCGCAAGCCCATCAGCGTGGGCATGCGCGGATCGTCCCAGCCGGAGACGCGGCCCTCCTCGACCAGGCGCAGCAGCTTGCGCTTGCTCACCACCGTGTGCGACAGGTTGAGCCGGGCGAACTCGATCTGCTGCGGATGGTGGACGCCGAGGCGCTCGAGATACCAGTCTTAGAGCGGGCGGTGGTTCTCGAACTCGAGTGTGCAGATGGAGTGGGTGATGCCTTCGAGGGAATCCGACTGGCCGTGGGCGTAGTCGTAGGTCGGATAGATGCACCAGCGGTCACCGCTGCGATGGTGGCTGGCGTGCAGGATGCGGTACATGACCGGATCGCGCAGGTTGAGGTTGGGCGAGGCCATGTCGATCTTGGCGCGCAGCGTGCGGCTGCCGTCCGGGAACTCGCCGGCGCGCATGCGTGCGAACAGGTCGAGGTTCTCCGCCACCTTGCGCTCGCGGTAGGGGCTGTTCCTGCCCGGCCGGGTGAGCGTGCCGCGCTGCTCGCGGATCTCGTCCGCGCTCAGGTCGCAGACGTAGGCGTCACCCTGGCGCACGAGCTGCACCGCCCAGGCGTAGAGCTGCTCGAAGTAGTCGGAGGCGAAGTAGAGGCGCTCCTGCCAGTCGAAGCCGAGCCAGCGCACGCTCTCCTTGATCGACTCCACGTACTCGACCTCCTCCTTGGTCGGATTGGTGTCGTCGAAGCGCAGGTTGCACCGGCCGCCGTACTCCTCGGCGAGGCCGAAGTTCAGGCAGATGGACTTGGCGTGTCCGATGTGCAGGTAGCCGTTCGGCTCGGGCGGGAAGCGGGTGTGCACGCGGCCGCCGAAGCGGCCCGTGGCGCGGTTTTCGCGGATGATGGCCTGGATGAAGTTGACGGCCTCGCCGGGCGCCTCGTTCCGCTCCGGGCCCCGCGCCGCGCCGCCGTTTGCCGTGTCGTGCGATCTGGTCATGTCCTGTTGGTCCGCGCCGCCTTGCGCCTGCCTGAGTCGGGCAAGAGTAGCACAACGCCGCCGTTCCCGCGGCGCATGCATTCCGGGTGCTCGCGGGCTCCAGCCCGCGAGCACCGATACGGCGCACCCGGATTCCGGGGAAACGGCCGCGACGCAGGAGGCACCATCGTGGGGCTTGACGAATGGTACAACCGTGGTTATACTCAAGGCATGAAGACGGCCATTTCCATTCCCGACGATCTGTTCGAGGCCGCGGAGCGCGTCGCCGACCGTTTGGGTCTGTCGCGGAGCGAGTTGTACCAGAGGGCTGTGGCAGCCTACCTGCAGCGGCACAGCGAGGCCCTGATCACTCAGGAGCTGAATCGGGTCTACGGCGGCGCTGCGGTCGCGGCTGTCGACCTCGTCCTGGATCAACTGCAACGGGCCAGTCTCGTGCGGGAGTCGTGGTGATGCTGCGCGGCGAGATCTGGTGGGCCGAACTCGCGGAGCCCCGAGGCGCCGAGCCGGGCTACCGCCGGCCGGTGGCGGTCGTGCAGTCCGATGCCTTCAACAGGAGTCAGATTGCAACCGTGGTCGTGGCGGCGATCTCGTCGAACCTCGTGCTGGCGGACGCGCCGGGGAACGTCCGGTTGACCCGGCGAGACAGCAAGCTGCCGCGCGAGTCGGTCGTCAACGTGTCCCAGTTGCTGACCCTGGACCGACGATTTCTGACCGAGCGGATCGGCCGGCTGCCCGCCCGGGCGATCGAGCGCATCAACGCTGGGCTTCGGCTTGTGTTGTCGCTGTCGTGATCGAAACGACAGCGGCTTGCGGCCGGCAGCGCCGCGTGACATGCCCTATGCGGTGCGCGGGACGGGCCGACCGCCGCCCTCGGGCCTACCGGGCGTACAGGCCCTTGTTGACCTTGAAGTTGTCGAATGCCACGCGAACCGGCTGATCGGTGAAGGCGTAGTCGTGGCTCCAGACTTGAAGCGCAAAGTGAGTCGGTCCTGTCAGCCCGGGCCCACTTCCGACCTCAACCCATTGTCCGTTCAAGAGGTAGTAACCGACCCATGCATCGCCGGTTCGGAGCAGCCGCAGGTGTCCCGATAGGGAGGAATTCGGGACGATGGCTATGTGGCTGTCGATGTGCACTGTGTGCACTTCCCTCGGGTAACCGGGGAAATCTGCCGATGTGCCAAGTCCGGTGCGTGTGATCAGACCACCGTCGCCTGCTACGATTCCTACTCGAACTCCGCTGGCGGTAGGCCATTGGAGCAAGCGAAACTCGACTTGGACATCGAAGTCACCCTGCAGAACGCACTGGCTCGTGCACTTCGCCCCGAATACTCCGAGAGCGGGGGCATCATAGCTGTTCCCGGGGAGGTAGATCTCGAGCTGTTGGTTCACTTCACCAATCTGCGGACCAGATCCGAAAGTGCTCACAGCCCATAGCTTATCGTTGATCGCGTCGTCGTTGAAGTCATCGGACAAGCGACGTGTTGGCGAAGGGAACAAACCCAAGCCGATGGCAAGTGCCAGCAAGCACCATCTCATGGTTCCACCGTTTCACGTCCCCGCGGCTCGGCGCAGAAGCCGAGGGGGCGGTGGGGATCGTCCGACCTTGAGCGATCGAGGAAGGTGCCCCGTGCGTGGCCATCTTCTTCGGATCGCGAGCGCCGCCCGGGAATTGTAGCGGGAAGCTCCTTGGTTTGCGCCAGTGGAAACTGCGGGAGGCGGGCGCTCGCAGCGTCCTCGCTCCGTGCATTCATTCCGGGGCGGGAGCGGGCTCCGGCCCGCGACCGCCTACCGCCTGTATGTTGTTCTCAAGCTGGCCCGCCTCGCCGGGAGCATCGAGGCGGCACGCCGGCGGAGCGAGCGGCGTTTCCTCGGCGCAGGGAGCGGTCGCGGCGGAGTGCCACTCGCGCCCGCCAGCTTCACCCGCGTCCATCGCCAGCATCGCCTCCGCCAGAAGCGAACCGCCTCGCGTTCCTCGCGCGCGGCGTGCACCGGGAGCCGCAGCCGCTCCCGGAGGCCGGGGAAACGGCCGCGACGCTCCTCGCAGGTTCTCTTTCTCGTATACTGCGTGCCAATGCGAGACCCTAGCGCCGCTCCGCTCCTCATTCGGGCCCTGCGCCGGGAGCCCGTGGAGCGCACGCCCATCTGGATCATGCGCCAGGCCGGCCGCTACCTGCCGGAGTACCGCGAGGTGCGCCGCGAGGCCGACTTCCTCACCCTGTGCCGCACCCCGGACCTCTCGGCCAAGGTGGCTCTCGACGCGGTGGCGGCCCTCGACGTCGACGCCGCGATCCTCTTCTCGGACATCCTGATTCCGGTGCAGGCGATGGGCCTGCACGTGGCCTTTCCCGAGTCCGGGCCGGACATCGACAACCCGGTGCGCAACGCGGGGGACGTGGACGCCCTGCGCATCCCCGACCCGGAGGACGACCTGGCCTTCGTCGCGGAGGCGGTGCGCCGGCTGCGCCAGGAGCTCGCGCCCGACAAGGCCGTCCTCGGCTTCGCCGGCGCTCCGTTCACGACCGCCTCCTACATGGTCGAGGGGCGCTCCAGCCGCGACTTCCTGCTGCTCAAGTCGCTGCTGCTGCAGGAGCCCATGACGTTCCACCGCCTGCTGGAGAAGGTCGCGCAGGCGACCACGGCCTGCGTCCTGAGCCAGGTCGATGCGGGCGCCCAGGCGATCCAGTTGTTCGACTCTTGGGCCGGCTGCCTCGCGCCGGACGACTACGAAGAGTTTGCCCTGCGCCACGTGCAGCCGGTGTTCGCGGCGCTGCGCGCGCGTGGAGTGCCATCCATCCTCTTCGCCAGCGGCGCCGCGGGCCTCCTCGAGCGCATGGCCCGAAGCGGCGCGGACTGCATCGCCGTGGACTGGCGCGTGGACCTGGGCGAAGCCTGGCGGCGCATCGGCCACGACCGGGCGATCCAGGGGAACCTCGACCCGATCGCGCTCTTCGGTCCGCCGGCGGCCATCGCGCGCCGGGCGCGCGCGATCCTCGACGCGGCGGCGGGCCGGCCCGGGCACGTCTTCAATCTCGGGCACGGCATCCACAAGGACACGCCGGTGGAGCATGCTCGCGCGCTCATAGCGGCCGTGAGGGATGCCAGCGCCCGCTGAGGCGCGCCCGTACGGGTGCCTTTCCCGGCGGCGCTGCGCCCTCTGCCGCGAATCCGCCGCCTTGCTTGACCTTTCCCCCTAGCGCCGTACATTCTGCTGCACTGGTGTCGGATTGGGAGCGCCGCCCGAACTCCAGCTCCCGGAGAAGCCGCATGAGAATCGCTGTTGTCGGTACGGGTTACGTCGGCCTCGTCGCGGGCGGCTGCTTCGCGGAAAGCGGCAACACCGTGATCTGCGTCGACGTCGACGAGGAGAAGATCAACAGGCTCAAGGCCGGCCAGATCCCCATCTACGAACCCGGACTGGAGGAGATGGTCAAGAAGAACGTCGAGGAGGAGCGGCTCAGCTTCACCACCGACATCGACGCCGCGGTCAAGGAATCGCTCATCATCTTCATCGCCGTCGGCACGCCGCCGGGAGAAGACGGCAGCGCCGACCTGCAGCACGTGCTGCGGGCGGCAAGCGCCATCGGCAGGGCGATGAACGGCTACAAGATCATCGTCGACAAGAGCACCGTGCCGGTCGGCACGGCGCGCAAGGTCGCCGCCGCGGTCGCGGCCGAGACCACGCACCCGTTCAACGTGGTGTCGAACCCGGAGTTCTTGAAGGAGGGGGCGGCCCTCGACGACTTCATGAAGCCCGACCGCGTCGTCATCGGCACCGACGACCCGCGCGTGGCCGAGATCATGAAGGAGCTGTACTCGGCCTTCGTGCGCACGGGCAAGCCGATCGTGGTCATGGACGTGCTCTCGGCCGAGCTGACCAAGTACGCCGCCAACGCCATGCTCGCCACGCGCATTTCCTTCATGAACGAGATCGCGCGCATCTGCGAGCTGGTCGGGGCGGACGTGACCACGGTGCGCCAGGGCATCGGCACGGACTCGCGCATCGGCATGCCGTTCCTCTTCCCCGGCTGCGGCTACGGCGGCTCCTGCTTCCCCAAGGACTCGCGCGCGATCATCGCCACGGCCAGGGAGTACGGCTACGACTTCAAGATCATGCAGGCCGTCGAGGAGGTGAACGCCCGGCAGAAGCGCGTGCTGTTCGAGAAGGCGCAGCGCTTCTTCAACGGCGACCTGGCGGGCAAGACCTTCGCCGTGTGGGGGCTCGCTTTCAAGGCCAACACGGACGACGTGCGCGAGGCCTCGGCCCTGGTGCTGATCGAGGAGCTCTTGCGGGCCGGCGCCAGCGTGCGCGCCTCGGACCCCGAGGCGATCGAGTCGGCGCGGCGCGTGCTCGGCGCGCGGATCACGTACCATGCGCGCGCCTTCGACGCGTTGCGCGGCGCCGACGGCCTGTTCGTGGCCACCGAGTGGGTGGAGTTCCGCAACCCCGATTTCGAGAAGATGAAGGAGCTGATGAAGGTTCCGGTCATCTTCGACGGCCGGAACCTCTACCGCCCGGCGACCCTGGCGGAGCTCGGCTTCAAGTACTTCCGCATCGGCGCGCCCGGAGCGGAGTAGCGTTCCGCGCCGCGCTGGCCGCGCGCAGCGGCGCCCCGCGCGAGCTCAAGAGCTCGGACGCGGCCTGCTGGCCGCTGCGGGCGCGCGCCGGCCCGCGCTGCAGGAGAGACGCTGCCCGCGGGAGTTCTCAGCCGTTGCGGTAGCCGCCGCCGCCGCGGCGATTATCACCGCGGCCGCGATCACGCGGCGCGCCGCGCCGTGGCGGACCGCCGCGCCCGCGCCGCTGCCGGTCATCCCTGGGCCTGGGCGCTCTTCCTCCCTCCGGCCTGGGCTTCGAGTGGGATTGCGCCTCATTGCCCAGCGGCGCGTCCCCGACCCGCCAGTTCGCCCGGCGGGCGATGCGGCGCGCCGACCTTGCCATGAAGCGCGTCGCCTCGAGCAGCTCGTCCACGCGGATCTCCTCCGCGGTGATGATGCCGAGGACGCTCTCGGCCGAGGACTTGAGGTTCTCGGCGATCTGCGCGACTTTCTCTCGCGCGATGGTCTCCAGGGGGTCGTTCGTTTCGTTCATCGATCTCCAGATGCCTCCAAGGCGCCCCTCGATTGGTCAAGGTGTCCACCGCCGCGGCCGTCCCTACCTCCGGCTGCCCGCCCTCGCCCGCGCGCCGCGGCACGGGGTGCCCACGTGCCGGCGCCGGCGAGAAAGGTGCAAGCCGAAGGTGAGAGGTCTGCCACAGAAGTAGCTCGCGTCCTGCCCGAATGAGGCCCCAGCGCCCACTTGCTCCGCCCTCCCTCGCCCTTTTCGGCGGCATTCTAGCAATGCGCGGCGTCCGGCACGCAAGAGGAATGCGCGCCGGACGCCCGGAAACCCGCGTGTTTCCTTCTTGTGACACGCGGGAATCAGTCCTCCTCGGCAGGCTCCGGTTCGACGGACTCCGGCGCGGCGAGCCGCGCGGGGGCCTTCATCTTGCCGAGGGCCTGCTCGACCTCCGGGGACCACCACGGCTGGTCCTTGTTCTCGGCCGAGAACCGTGCGCGCGTGCGGTCCACGATCGCCTGCGCCGCGTCCGCGTCCCCGGCCTCGAGCGCGTCGAGCGCGGCCAGGTCGGCCGCCCGCACCGCCTGGACCGGCAGCGCCGGGTAGCGGTCGGCGATGGACAGCCAGGCGGTGCGCGCCTTCTCGGCGTTGCCGCGGCTCGCCTCGACCTTGCCGATCCAGGTGAGCGACTTCACTGCCTCCGCTTCCTCCGCGGGGAATTCGGCCAGAACCCGCTCGTATGCGGCGATGGCCGCGCCGGCGTCGCCCGAGCGGCGCGCGAGATGACCAAGCTCGTTCAGCGCGCGCGCGGCGAAGCGCGGGGCGTCCTTGCCGAAGGACAGGGTGGTCTCGAACGCGGCGCGTGCTCCGGGAGCGTCGCCCAGCGAGCGCTCGATCTCGCCGATGCGGAAGGACGCCTCGGCGCAGGCCGGGCCGTCCTCGCCGTGGAGCTCCAGGACCTTCTGGTACTGTGCGATCGTCCCCTCGAGGATGGAGCGCTTCTCCTCCCCGCTGGTCTTGTTCGCCTTCCTGCGCTCCTGCTTGGCGATCTCGAGCTGCGCCTGCGCGCCCGGGCCGGCCTTCGCGCCGGCCGCGGGAGTGGCGGCGGGGTCGGCGGGGGAGAACAACATCAGGCCCGCGAGCGCGAGCCCTGCGAACGAAGCGATCATGGCAACCTCCTGTGCTGGTGTGATGTGCCTTCCTGCCGCGCGCCGGCGCGGCGGACT
>DYIW01000125.1 GCA_020723465.1 Phycisphaera mikurensis | reverse complement strand
GTGCGCTCGCCGGCGCTGGTCGGCGCTCGGTGGCTCCGCGTCGCTTGCCCACCCCCTACTTGCCTCCGCCCGGCGGCGTCGCGCTCGCGAGCTTGCGGAGGTGCGCGACCGCGAGCCGCAGGCGGCGGCGGCAGCGCTCGCGCCCGCAGACCACCATCGTGTCGAAGAGCGGGGGCGAGGCCTTGCGCCCCGTCACCGCGGCGCGCACCGACATGAAGAGCTCCTTGCCGCTCCAGCCGATCTTCTCCCCGTAGGCGCGCAGCAGCGGCTCGAGCGTCGCCGGGCTCCAGGCGCGCAGGGCGTCGAGCTCCTCGACCGCGCCCTCGAGCGCGTCGGCCGCCTCCGCGGGCGTGCGCTTCTTCGGGCAGAGCTCGACCCCGAGGCTCGCGAAGTCGAGGTCGCCGGAGAAGACGTACTCGACGAGCGGGATGAACTCGTCGAGCTTGCGGATGCGTTCGCGGACGAGCGGCGCGAGCGCCACCAGCCGCTCGCGGGTGAAGCCCCAGGCGAGCAGGCGATCGGCGAGCGCGCCGTCGTCGAGCTCCTTGAGGTAGAGGCTGTTCAGCCAGGCGAGCTTCTCGAGGTCGAAGACGGGGCCGGAGAGGCTCATCGTCGAGGAGGAGAGCTCGAAGCGCGCGACCATCTCCTCGAGCGTGAACTTCTCGCGGTCCTCGCCGAAGGACCAGCCCATGAGCGCGAGGAAGTTGAGCATCGCCTCGGGCAGGATCCCGGCGTCGCGGTAGTAGTCGAGCGAGACGGGGTTGCGCCGCTTGGAGATCTTGCTCTTGTTCGAGTCGTTGTTCCGCAGGAGCGGGAGGTGGAGGAAGCGCGGCGGCTGCCAGCCGAAGGCTTCGTAGAGCCGCAGGTGCTTCGGCGTCGACGGGATCCACTCCTCGGCGCGGATCACGTGGCTCACCTGCATCAGGTGGTCGTCGACGACGTTCGCGAGGTGGTAGGTCGGGAGGCCGTCGCTCTTGAGCAGGACCTGGTCGTCGCTCTGGTCGTTGGGGAGCACGACGTTGCCGCGCAGGCCGTCGTGGAGCACCGTCTCCCCGCCGCGCGGCATCTTGAGCCGGATCACGTGCGGCTCGCCGGCCGCGGCGCGCGCGGCCGCGTCGGCGGGCGCGAGCGCGCGGCAGCGCCCGTCGTAGCCGAAGTCCTTCTTCGCGAGCCGCTGCTGCGTGCGCAGCTCGTCGAGCCGCGCCGGCGTGCAGAAGCAGCGGTAGGCCTCGCCCCGCTCCACGAGCAGCGCGGCGTGCTCGCGGTAGATCGCGGCCCGCTCCGACTGACGGTAGGGGCCGTGTGGCCCGCCCACGTCTGGCCCCTCGTCCCAGGAGAGGCCGAGCCAGCGCAGGCTGCGGAGGATCGCCTCCTCCGATTCGCGGCTCGACCGGGTCTGGTCGGTGTCCTCGATGCGGAGGATGAAGGCGCCGCCCGCTCGGCGCGCGAAGGCGTAGTTGAAGAGCGCCACGTAGGCGGTCCCCACGTGCGGGTCGCCCGTCGGGCTGGGGGCGATCCGGACCCTGACGTCGCTGGGCTTCATGGTGTCCATGGTCACAGCGCCTTAGCAGATGGGCGGCCCTGCCGTCAAACCGTCAGCGCCGCTCGTTGACCGGCGCCGACCCCGAGGGCTATGCTTCCTGGATGATGCGCTTCGTCCTCCCGGTGCTCGCGCTCCTCGCGCTCCTCCCAGGCAGCGCGGCCGCGACGATCATCCTCAAGCTCGAGCTCCGCGACCTCGTCGGCATCTCCGATCAGATCTTCGTCGGCAAGGTGATCAAGGTCGAGAGCCGCTGGGGGGAGGACCGCCGCCAGATCGTGACGGACACGACCTTCCGCGTCGAGCGCAGCGTGCGCGGGGTCGCGAGCGGCCGGGAGGTGATCGTCCGTCACCTCGGCGGCGTCGTCGGCGGGATCGGGATGAAGATCGCCGGGACCCCGAGCTTCCGGCTGGGCGACGAGGCGCTCCTCTTCACCGACGCGCGCGGGGGACACCGCTACGTCACCGGGATGAGCCAGGGCGCCTACGCGATCAGCCGCGACAGCTCCGGCCGCGCGCTCGTGCGCCCCGACCTCTCGCAGCTCGAGCTCGCGCGCCGCAACGCCTCCGGGGGGGTCGAGGTGATCCGCGAGCGGACCACCCCGGTCCCCCGCCTCCTCGAGGTCTTCCTCCGCGAGCTCCAGGAGACGATCGCCCGCTGCGAGCAGGAGAAGAACCGTTGCCGACGCTGAGGCTCCTCCTCGCGCTGACCCTGCTCTGCGGCTCCGGTCTCGCGCACGCCTATGTCCCCTCGACCACCTCCAAGACCCAGACGCGGCTGCGCTGGTTCGGGTCGAACTGCGTGATCGTCCGGATCAACTCGAACGGGAGCGACGACGTCAGCGACGGGAGCGACGTCGCGGCGGTGAAGCGCGCGCTCGAGAACTGGCGCAAGGCGACCGCGAGCTGCTCCTTCCTGCGCTTCCAGCTCCTCGACGACAGCCCGACGGCCGCCGCCGCCTTCGACAAGAACGCGGTCAACGAGAACGTGATCGCCTGGGTCGAGTCCGGGTGGAAGCACGACCCGCAGGCGGCCGCGCTCACGACCGTCTACTTCATCGAGAAGGAAGGCGCCGAGAACGACGGCCAGATCCTCGACGCCGACATCGAGCTCAACGGCGAGCGCTTCCACTTCGCGACGACCGGCGCCGCCGACAAGACCGACGTGGAGAACACGGTGACCCACGAGCTCGGCCACCTGATGGGGCTCGATCACCCGTGCAACGACGGCTCGCGCACGCCGGCCCCGATGGACCACACCGGCGCGACGATCCCCTCCTGCTTCCCCGCGTACAAGCTCACGCAGTGGATCAAGGACGCGACGATGTACAACTTCGCGGACCCCGGGGAGATGAAGAAGCGCTCCCCGGAGACCGACGACATCGCGGGGATCTGTCAGACCTACCCGCTCGGCAGCGACCCGAAGACCTGCGGGCCGCCGCCGGACTACCGCGACGACGGGGGCTGCGCGATCAGCGCGCCCGCCGCCTCCCGGCTGCACGTCGGCCTCCCGCTCTGGCTCCTGCTCCTCGCGCTCGCGCTCTACGCCCGCCGCCGCGAGGGCTAGTCGCGTGTGCGCGCGCGGCGTGCCGCTCCTGACGCACGCGCTCCTCGCGCTCGTCGCCGCGACCGCCGCCGCGAGCCCCGCCTCCCGGACCGCTGCCGAGGACGAGCCCGGCACCCACCGCGCGCTCCCGGCGGAGGCGAGCGAGCGCTGCGGGGGCGAGCTCCGCTGCCTCGACGATCGCCCCGTGCTCGCCCCCCCCGGCCCCTACCAGCTGAGCTTCGAGGGCGGCGTCGCGATCGGCTTCTTCTACGCCACCCACGGCGTCGCGCGCGTCAACTTCGGCCGGCGCTTCTGGGACCGGCTCGAGGTCGAGGCGACCTTCCAGCTCGGCCTGGGCGACGGGATGCTGAGCCTCGCCGAGTCCGCGCGCGCCGGGGTGCTCCTCCACATCAGCCGGCGGGTCGAGCTCTTCCTCGGCTGGCGCGTCGGCTACGCGCACGTCCACGTGGACCTCCAGGCGACCTCGCTCTGGCTCGGCGCGCTCTGGGTGGCGCTGCTCGCCGAGGTGCGGATCGCGCTCACGCGCTCGAAGGTGCTGCGCTTCGCCCCCATCGTCGCGACGGGCTACTGGAACGAGATCTGGGGCTTCACGCTCGACCCGAGCCTCGGGCTCGGCTTCAGGTTCTGACCGTGTCCCGCCTCGCGCTCGTCGCGCTCGCGCTCGCCGGCTGCCACACGCTCGACATCTCGCAGCCGATCGCGCTCCGCCCCGACGCGAGCTTCGGCGAGGAGGAGCGCGCGATCCTCTCCGCGGGGGCGGGGTGCTGGAACGACGAGTTCGGCACCGACCTGCGCGTGGAGCCGGAGCCCGCGGCCGGCGTGGTCCAGGAGGTCCGCGTCGGCTACCTCGACTTCGTCTGCGCGTTCGCCGCGGGCCGCACGGAGAACACGCTGCCGGTGCGGATCTCGATCTGCCCGATCCGCTACATGATGCCGAAGAGCGGCGCGTCGGAGCTCTACCTCCGCGGCGCCCTCTTCATCGTCCTCACGCACGAGCTCGGGCACGTGCTCAACGTCCTCCCCCACGCCGAGCGACCCGAGGCCGTGATGGCCGCCGGCGGCAGCCTCTATCCCTATGACTGGTCGCGGCGCTTCCACGAGGAGGACCGCGCGCTCCTGCTCGAAGGCAACCCGGGCTTCGTGCCGCGCTCGCGCTGCCCGGGCGGGCACGTGGAGATCATCGCGGCGTCGAGCACGCCGCGCTGCGTGTGTCGCTAGCTCGCCGGGGTCGATCGCGGGGCTCCGTCCGGGACGGAGCGCGCGTCAGTTCGAGGGCGCGGGCTTGGGCGCGGCCTTCGGCGCCGGCCGGGGCCGCGGCGCAGGAGCCGGTGTGGCCAGCTTCGTGCCGAGCTCGGCGGCGAGCTCGTCGAGCGCCTTCTTGAGCTCCTGCTGCTCGGCGCCGTAGCCGGCCCAGTCGCCCTTCGCGATCTTCTCCTGCGCGGCCTTGTAGTGGCCAGCCGCGCGATCGAGGAGCGCGCGCGCCTTCTCGGTCCCCGCCGTCCCCGGTCCCGCCGCCGGCGTCGACGGGATCACGGGCTTGGTCGCCGGCAGCGTCGCGGGCTCGCCGGAGAGCGGTCGCTCGCCGACCAGCGCCTGCGCCACGCGCGCGTCCTTGATCCCGAAGACGACCTGCAGCGCCTCCTGGAGCGTGTCCTTCATCGTGAGCATCTTCCCGAACGAGACCACGACCTGCTTGAGCTCGGGGAGCTGCGTCTGCGTCGACTGGAGGTAGATCGGCTCCACGTAGAGGATCGACTCCTTGATCGGGATCACGAGCAGGTCGCCGCGGATCACCGTCGAGCCCTGCTGGTTGCGGAGGGTGATCCACTGGGAGATGTGCTCGTCCTGGTCGATGCGCGCCTCGATCTGCATCGGCCCGAAGACGAGCTTCTGCTTCGGGAAGGTGTAGACGAGGAGCCTCCCGAGGTTCTCTCCGTCGCAGCGCGCGGTCATCCAGGCGACCATGTTGTCCTTGTTGACCGGCGTGTACGGCACCATCAGCAGGTACTCCTCCCGCTTCTCCTCGGGGAGGCGCATGATCATGTAGTAGGGGTCCATGCGCGCCGTCGAGGTCGCCTGCTTGGCGCTGACCCCCGGCTGTCCGCCGAGCTCGGCCTGCTCGCGCTGGCGCCCGATCGTCTTCTCGCCGAGCTCGCGCGAGACCGCCCACTTGTCCTCCTGGTTGTAATAGATCTGCGGGTCGGTCATGTGGAAGGACTCGTACATGATCGACTGGATCGTGAAGAGGTCCTTCGGGTAGCGCACGTGCGGGCGGATCGAGGCCGGCATCTCGCTCCGCGGCTTGAAGAGCGTGGGGAAGATCTTCGCGTAGGTCTTGATCATCGGATCGCTCTCGTCCCAGAGGTAGAGCGAGACCGTGCCGTGGTACGCGTCGACCACCGCCTTGACCGAGTTGCGGACGTAGTTGAGCCGCTTCCCCCCGCGCCGGTCGAGCGGCGTCGGCTGCGAGTACGGGTAGCGGTAGCTGATCGTGTAGGCGTCGATGATCCAGAAGAGCCGTCCCTCGGCGACGACCATGTACGGCTCCTGATCGAGCATCAGGAAGGGGGCCACCGAGTCGACGCGATCGAGCACGTTCCGGTAGATCATGATCCGCGACTCGGCGGTGAGATACTTCGTGAAGAGCAGGTTGACGTCGGCCTCGCGGATCGCGAAGAGCACGCGCTTCATGAAGCTCCCGATCCCGATCCCGCCCTTGCCCTCGTAGGTCGTGTAGGCGTTGTCGGAGCCCTTCGGGTAGTCGAACTCCTTGGTCGTGGTCTTGACCAGGACGTAGTCCTTGGTCTCCTGGCCGTAGTAGATCTCCGGGCGCTTGACCTCGAGGTGCGGGTAGCGCGACTGCGGCGGGATGTCTTTGATCCAGAGGTCGGGGAGCCCCTCGCCGACGACGCGCTTGACCGGGCTCAGCACGACGCCGTAGCCGTGCGTGTACTGCAGGTGCTTGTTCACCCAGGTCTGCGACTGCTCCGGCAGCTGCCCGATGATGAGCTCGCGCGAGGCGAGCATCACCTGCCAGTAGGCGTTGTCCGCCTGGTAGCGGTCGACGGTGATCGAGGGGAAGTCGTAGTAGAGGCGGATCGCCTGCATCTGCTTGTAGGTCGCGCGGAGCGGGCGGTGGTCCCAGATCTTGATGTTGTCGATCGTCGGACGGTTCGCCTGCAGGTCCTTGATCGAGAGCTGGTCGTTCGAGGGGAACTCCTTCATCTCGATCTTGTCGAGGGCGTAGGCCGCGCGCGTCCCCGCGATCGCGTGGGCGAGGTAGGGCTTCTCCTTGTCGAGCTCGTTCGGGTTGACGAGGAACTGCTGCACCACCGCCGGGGCCACGAAGGAGCCGAGCAGGTAGAGGCCGACCACGACCGCGAGCGCGTAGGCCGGGCGGCGCGTGGCCGCGACCGCCTCGGGGCGCGTGAGCGCGAGGTAGAGGAGATACGCCGCGACCGCCAGGCAGGCGACCACCATCACGCGGTAGACGACGAGGTTGACGTAGACGTCGGTGTAGGTCGCGCCGTAGGCGACGCCGCGCTTGGAGAAGAGGGTCTCGAACATCTCGAGCCGCCAGCCCCAGGCGAGCACGGCGAGGATGATCGCGACCGCGGAGAGCAGGTGCGCGCGCACCGGCTGCGACCACTCGAGCGTCTTGCCCTGCACCGAGACCGCGCCGCGCGCGAAGTAGACCACCGCGACCAGCACCGCGCCGATCCCCGTCAGGTAGACGAGCCACTCCTGGACGAACTGGAGGAGCGGGAGCGAGAAGAGGTAGAAGCCCACGTCCTCGCCGAGGATCGGCTCGCTGGTGCCGAACTCGGTCCGGTTGAGGTACTTGAGCGCCTCCTCCCAGTGGCGCGAGGCCCAGTACCCCATCACCGCCGAGGCCGCGACCGCCGCCGCCGCGATCACCGGCGTCCCCGCCCGCTTGACCATGTCGCCGACGTCGATCACCTCGCCGCTCGCCGTCGGGATCGACCAGCCCTCGCGCGGCTTGCTGTGCTTCTTGATGAGCGAGAAGTGGAACCAGAGGAAGATGAGCGCGACCAGCCCGAACCCGATGCCCATCCCGAGCTTGGTGAGGATCCGCCGGGTGAAGACCGCTCCGAAGCCGAGCGAGTCGAACCAGGCGAACTCGGTCCAGAAGTGCGCCACGGCGGTGAGGATCGCCGCGAGCACGAGCAGGACCACGAAGAGGTAGAGGAGCTTCTTGCGCATCGGTCACCTCGCTGGGCGACGGGGTGTATAGCCCGCCCACCGCCCATGTACAACCCCCTCCCCCCGCGAGGCGGGCCGGGCCGGGCTCAGAGCACCAGCTTGTACCCGGTGCCGTAGACGGTGAGGATGTGCCGCGGCTGCTTGTGGTCCTCCTCGATCTTCCGCCGCAGCTTGACGATGAAGTTGTCGACCGTGCGGTTGCTCGGGGTGGCCTCGATCCCCCAGATCTTGTCGAGGATCTCGTCGCGCGACACGGGCTCCTGCTGGCGCTCGTAGAGGAGCTTGATGAGCTCGACCTCGTAGAAGGTGAGCGGCTCGGTCTTGCGGTTCCGCGTGCAGGTGTGCTTCTTGAGGTCGATCTGGGCGTCCCCGATCGTGACCACCTCGTCGAGGCCGGCGGCGCGATCGAGCCGCCGGAAGATCGCCTTGATCCGCGCCATGAACTCGCCGACCGAGAAGGGCTTGGTCACGTAGTCGTCGGCGCCGACCTCGAGCCCGCGGATCTTGTCCGACTCCTGGCTCCGCGCGGTGAGCATGATGATCGGGACCTGCTGGCTCCACTGGCGGATCTCCTCGCAGACCTTGTACCCGTTCGTGTCGGGGAGCATCAGGTCGAGCACGATGAGATCGGGCTTCTCCTTGCGCGCCTTCGCGATCCCGTCGGTGCCGGTGCCCGACGAGATGACCGCGAAGCCCTCGAAGCACATGGCGTCGCGGAGCCCGCGCACCATGTCGGGCTCATCCTCGATCAGCAGAACCAGCTTGCCTTCTTTCCTCATGGTCGCCCGAGGCGGCTGGCTGCAGCGGCCGCACTGGAAGTGTTACCTCAAAAGCCGAGCCCTTGCCTAGCTCGCTCTCCACGCGCACGCGCCCGCCGTGAGCCTCGGCGATGTGCTTGACGAGCGAGAGCCCGATCCCGGAGCCGCGCACGCTCGAGCCCGAGCGCGCCGCCTTGGTGCGGTAGAAGCGCTCGAAGATCCGCCCCTGCTCCTCCTTCGGGATCCCCGGCCCGTGGTCCGCCACGCGCAGCAGGAGCTGGCGCGCCGCCGCGTCGTGCCGCAGCGCCACGGTGACCTCGCCCCCTCCGCTCGCGTCGACGCCGTACTTGAGCGCGTTCTCCACGAGGTTGAAGAGCAGGAGCGTCATCGCGTCCTCGTCGAGCTGCGTCTCGGGGAGCTCCGGATCGATCGCGGTCGTGAGCGCGATCCCCGCCTGCTCGGCCCGGTACTGGCACAGATCGACCACGCGCTCGACGACGGTGGCGAGGCTGCCCTGCGAGAAGCTGTAGGCGGCCTTGCCGCGCTCGATCCGCGCGAAGTCGAGCACGTTGTCGATCAGCCGCGTGAGGCGGTCGCTCTCGCGCATGATGATCTCGGCGTACTCGCGCTGGGTGTTGCCGCTCGTCTGCGACCGGCCGAGCCCGAGGAGCTCGCCGAACATGCGGATCAGCGTGAGCGGGGTCTTGAGCTCGTGCGTCACGTTCGAGATGAACTCGCTCTTGAGCTCGTTCAGGCGGCGCTCCTTGCGCACCGCGACCAGGAGCACCATCATCCCGACCACGATCACCGCCACGGCGATCGCCACGAGCACGATGTTGTACGTCCGCTGCGCGCGCGCCTCCTTCCGGATCGACTTCACCTCGCGCGGGCTGATCTGGAGGCGCCAGAGGTAGAGCGTGGTCGGGAACCGCTCCTCGAAGACGAAGGGCGCGCTCGGCGCGGGGCTGCCGTAGATCGGGCGGCCGCCCTCGTCCCGGACCGCGATCTGGTGGCTCTCGAGCAGCTCGCGGAACTCCTCGCGGAAGATGTCGTTGGTGAGATACGGGAGGTTCATGTTGAGCGCGATGTAGAAGTCGCGCCCGCCGCTGCGCTGCCGGATGTACGAGATCAGGTAAGGGGTCTGGCCATAGTACTTGTGGAGGTGCTTGTGCGTGTACGGCGGCAGCGAGGAGAGCTCGGTGTCGCGGACGATCTGCGTGAGCAGGCGACGGAAGCGCTGGAGCGCCGGGGCCGGGAGCTGGCTCACGAAGTGGATGACCTCGCGCTTCTCGTCGAGGACGATCACCGTGTCGACGATCGGGCTGATGCTCACGATCCGGCGCCAGAGCTCTTTGAATTCCCGTGGGTCATCGAGTCGCACCATCCAGAAGAGCGTGCGGTCGCTGTCGATGATGACCTTCTCGATGCGGTCGATGAGCTTGAGACCGATCAGGCGATTCGAGCTCTCCAGCGACTCCTCGCTCCGCACCGCGATGCGGTTGGCCGCGTGGTAGCTGAAGTAACCGAGAGCGGAGGCCGCGATCACCGTCGCCACGATGATGAGCGAGAGCGGCGAGAACCATCGTGTGGGAAAAGCCATGCTCGCTCAGGCCCTTGGGCTCCGAGCTCCGCCATACCACGGCGAACCGCGCCCCGGCAATGCTTGCGCGACGGCCGGCCCGGTGTTCAGCTGGGTCGGAATAGTCTAGCCTACGCGGAATCGGCATCACCGTGGGATTGTTTAGAATCTTGCCAGGTGTGCCAAGCTATGCTAGGGAGCGATTAAACTCCCACCATCAGCGGCGGAAATGGACTACATCTTTGAAGAAGACGTTTTCGAGGTGGGCGCCGAGATCGAGGCCTACTGCAGTCGCTGCAAGACAGACACGCCGCACACGGTCCTGACCAAGTACGAGGACGAGATCCGCAGCGTTCAGTGCAGCACCTGCTCTTCGACCCATGCCTATCGCCCCCCTCGGGGAGAGAGCGAGGAGGACATTCCCGAGCCCATTTCCGTCCGCCGTCGTCAAGGTCTGCAGAAGCTCACCTGGGAAGAGGCCATGGGACAGCTCAACATGGCCAACGCGAAGCTCTACACGCCGGCCGAGAGCTTCCGGGAGGGCGAGGTGCTCGAGCACCCCGTCTTCGGCTACGGCTATGTGAGCGACCTCGTGAGCGACACCAAGCTCGAGGCCAGCTTCCGCGATGGACAGAGAATCCTAGTTTATAATCGAAAGGATATCTCGATCCCGCTGCCGCGAGGCAAACGTTCGCCGCCCCCGGTCTTCGCGAAGCCCGCGCCGCTGGACAAGAAGCGCAAGAAGGGCGAGCCCCTGCCGCCGCCGCCCGAGCCGGCCAGGAAGGGCAAAGGCAAGCAGCTGCCCCCGGCACCCGCGGTCACGGCAGAACCTGCCGGGAAAACTGGCAAATCGAAGGTCCTGAAAGGCGAGCCCCCGGCTCCCGTCGCCCCGGTCAAGGGCGCCAAGGCGCCTGCGCCGCCCAAGGTGGCGAGCGCGTCCAAGGCGGCGGTTCCCGAGAAGGCCAAGGTCGTCGAGAAGGCGGCGAAGCCAGCGACCAAGCCAGCGGCCAAGGAGGCGAAGCCGGCAAGCGTCGCCAAGCCCGCAACCGTGGCCAAGCCAGCCAAGCCGGCAACCGTGGCCAAGCCTGGCAAGCCGGCCAAGCCTGGCAAGCCGGCCAAGCCAGTGGCCAAGCCTGGCAAGCCGGCCAAGGCGGCCAAGCCGGCCAAGCCGGCGGCGGCCAAGGCGGCCAAGCCGGCGGCGGCCAAGGCCAAGCCTGCCGAGGGCAAGGCGCCCGCCAAGGCCAAGGCCCCCGCCAAGGCCAAGGCCCCCGCCAAGGCCAAGGCCCCCGCCAAGGCCAAGCCCGCCAAGGCCAAGCCCACCAAGGCCAAGCCCGCCAAGGCCAAGGCCCCCGCCAAGACAGCCAAGAAGCCCAAGCCCCCGAAGGCCCAGAAGCCCAAGGCCTCGAAGCAAAAGCCGAAAGGCAAGTCCAAGGGCAAGCCGAAGTCGAAGCGATGACGGTCACGCGCGCCGAGTATGACGCCTACCTCCTGCGCGCCGAGCAGCAGCTCGGTGATGTGTCGGTCGGGGGCTATGCGAAGGTGCGCGGCCGGCTCGTGAAGAAGCTGAGCTTCGAAGAGTTCGTGGAGCGCTGGGAGCACTTCCGCGAGCTCCACGAGCAATACGACGAGAGCATGGCCCAGGGCGACACCGTCAACGACGCGGTCGTGCAGCTGCTCGAGGAGGCCGCGGCCGAGCTCCTGATCCGGCTGTGACCCGAGGGAGGAAGCGCCGTTTCGAGGCGCGCGGCAACCTCCTCACCAGCATCATCCTCATCTCCCCGCTCCTGCTCCTCTACGAGCTCGGCGTCCTCTTCACCGACACGATGAACGGGGCCGACTTCATCACCCTCACCCTGCTCAGGCTGGTGGGGCTCAAGGGCTTCATCGCGATCCAGGCGGGCCTCGTGCTCACCGTCGCTGGCCTCGGCCTTTACCTCAGCCGCCAGCAGCAGTTCGATCCGCGGATCTTCGTCCCGGTGCTGCTCGAGAGCGGCGTCTACGCGCTCACGATGGGGACGGTGATCATCTTCCTCATGGTCGACCTGCTGCACATCGACCCGCGCCTGGCCGCGGGGCCGAGCCCGGGCGGCGTGCTCGACAAGCTCGTCCTCTCCGTCGGCGCCGGGGTGCACGAGGAGCTCGTCTTCCGGCTCGGCCTGCTCGGCGGGCTCACCCTGGTCCTCGATCGCGGCCTCAAGCTGCGGCGAGGGCTCGCGCTCGTGATCGCGTTCGTGGTGAGCTCGCTCCTCTTCTCCGCGGCCCACCACCTCGGCCCGCTCGGCGAGCCGCTCCGCTTGGGCGTCTTCGTCTACCGCGCGATCGCCGGGCTCTGCTTCGGCCTGCTCTTCCAGCTCCGCGGCCTCGCGATCGCGGTCTACACGCACGCGCTCTACGACATCTACGTGCTGATCCTGCACTGAGCCTGTCCTGAGGACGGCCTGGACGCGACGTCCTCACAGGCCGATGATCCTGAAGCGCATCATGCGGAGATCGGAGGTCATGAACGGGTCGGCGAGCCCGTAGAGCAGGAGCAGGTCGCCGCCGTCGACGAAGATCTGTGCGCAGCAGAAGGGCACGTAGCCGGGCGGCTTGGGGACCGGCAGGTTCACGCGTGGCAGGACCTGCTTCAGGCTCGTGTCGTAGACCGTGAGGTAGATCGGGAAGCCTCCGCCGACAAGGACGAAGTGGTTCTTGAAAAAGGTCGCGGCAACCGGTACCCCCTGCCACTCGTCCTGGCTGATCAGCGGCGGATTTGCCGTGACGTTGCCCTGAAGATCCACGATCGAGACGCGCACGCCGCGCCTCCCGTCGCCCTCCCCGGACCAGGAGACGAAGACCCGGTCGGCGCCGACGGCCATGACGGGGCCGAAGCTCAACGTGAAGCCGGGCGCGAGCGCGTCGTGCTTCTTGGTCGTCGTGTAGGGCGGGGAGAGGATGCGCACGTAGGCGGTGTACTTCGCGTCCCCGGGAGTCTTCGGGAGCTTGCCGCCTGTGCTCAGGAGCACGAGCTCGCTGCCGAGCTCCGCGGCCTGCTTGAAGATGGGACCATCGTTGTCCGGCTCGACGATGACCGGGCCGCTTCCGACCAGATTGCCCGCAGCTGTGAACCGCCACTGGGCGAGCTGCGGCGGGTCGTTGCTCACCCGCGAGTGATAGACGTAGTTCCCGAGCTTCGAGCTCCACGCGAGCGCTCCGAGATCGCGAGCGAGCTTGACCGCGGCTCCGAGGTCCACTGACCCGTCGGGCTTCACCACGACGAAGTACTTGTATTCACCCTCCGTGAAGAAGGCACCGTAGCCGCTGTCTCCGACGACCATGGAGAGTCCCATGCTCGAGTTCGGCAGGGGTAGCTTCTTGAGCACGGTTGCCTGCGTGTCGAAAAACCAGAGGTCAGTTGCCCCGAATGCGAAGCGGGAGCCATCGTAGGCGACGGGGAAGGCTGGGCCGCCGGCCTTGGCCGCAACCAGCCTGTCCCAGACGAGCTCGATCGCCGAGCGCCAGTTGTCGTCGGGCTTGAAGAAGTCAAGCGGCCGAGCACGGTCGGGGTCGAAGCGCGCGTCAACGACGAGATCGGCGCGCGTGTCCCCGGCGGCTTGCGAGCTGCACTGGCAACCGCCGAGGAGACCCGCGAGGAACGTCACGGAGCAGTGTAGGCGCGGCATTGCACCCTCGCTTGCGTCATGTCGATCCCGAGGGTGTCGACCGTGACATCGGAGGTGAGCCCGCAGGCGGCCCCGCGCAAGCTCACGCACAGGTACTTGTTCATCCGCGCGCCGTCGTCGTGGTCGCGGGGCGGCGCCGCGGGGCCGATCCCGTCCGCGTAGGGGACATGGCGCACCGAGCCTTCGGGGTTATCGCCCTTGTCCTTGTCGTCGGAGCCGCCGCATCCCTTCTGCTGCGTGAGGAGCGCGACGAGCCGCTCGCCGTTGAGCACGAGGGCCGGCGAGGCACGCCCGTTGCCTTCCGCGTCAGGCGCGTCCTTGTAGAGGCCGTAGAAGCAGAAGGCCTCGTACTTGGTGGGCGCGCCGAGCGATATGCTCTTCGAGCTCGCGGTGAAGCTGCCCCATGTGGCGGCATAGATGGAACCGCGCTGCACAGGCGCGGGGTCGGGCCAGTGCCACCAGAGAGCCAGGTAGCCGCGGCCGTTTGCGAGCGGCACGCCCGCGGCGTCGAGGTGGTGAACGAACTTCATTGCGGGGCGGGAAAGGGTCCGGTACCAGGGGAGCTCGCTACTTGCCACTTTCTTGGGCGGATCGTCTTTCGTCCAGACCTCCGCGCCGCTCATCCGGTAAAGCGTCAGCCGGTTGGATTCAGCGAAGTCGGGACACGCCATGTAGAGGTAGCCGTCAGGACCAGCCGCAAGCGCGGGTGTCGCCGCGCACCTCACGTAGGCGCCGGGCCCGGTGCTTACGGCGGCCCAGGGGGACCAGACGCCGCTCGAGCTCATCGAGGCAAAGTAGGACCGCTGTTCGATGTCATCCGCGAGGTCGCGCGTGATCACGTAGAGCTTGCCGCCAAAGACTGCGAGCGAGACGTCGCGCGCCGAGAGGCCCGCGGGCTGACCTGGGACCGTCGCCCAGCGGGATGGGTCCCACTCCCCGAACCGATCGAGGTACGCGTAGCGAACAGGGCTCGCCGAGCTGTCGGTCGCGAACACGTAGAGCCGGTACTCGATCCCGCTCCCGAAGACCTCGGCGGCCGGTTGTGTGTCCTTGCGGAACGTCGCGCCGGTCAGCGTCTTGAGGCCTTCCCAGCTCCAGCTCCAGAAGATCGGATCGGGTTCGTAGCTGAGCTGGTCCCCCTTCGGCTTGTCGGTGCGCGAGTAGCGGATCTCCGACGGATTGGAGGTGGTCGCGGTGAACGAGTAGAGGTAGGTCGTGCCGCTGCCTGGAGGGGGGATCGGCCAGATGTCCGGCACGACGTGGAAGGCCGCTCCCGCCGCGCCCCCGTGGCTGAGGTGCTCGGGATGTCTCTCGCTCTCGAGAGCATTGGCGTGCTTGCCCGCGCAGACGTCCAAGAAGGTATGGGGCGCCGGGGACACGTAGGACCGCACCAGGCCTGCGTTGATGATCCCATCCCTGTTCCAGTCAACCATGCAGGCGCGCTTCTTGAGCAGGCCCGTCGACGGATCGATGGCTAGCTGGCAGTCGTGGAGCTCGTACCTTGTCGGGGCGTTTTGCAGCCAGCTGATGTCGTCCGCGTCCGTCCCGACGCGCGTGGTCTCCGAGAGGCCCAAGGGGTCGAGGTTCGCGTCGGTCTTGCCGGCGGAGAATCGGCCATCGTAGAGGTAGTTCATGAGACTCAGGTAGTGAGGCTTGCAGTTCCGCGATTCGGCGCCACCGTGGTGGAGGCCGAGGTTGTGGCCGAGCTCGTGAGGGAGGTTAGGGCCCGTGTTCGTCGTGAAGAACGGCTTGTTGACGTAGCCCTCCCCGGCCGGGTTCCAGTTGTCCGCAAGCATCCAATGGAAGAGCCCGTGCCTCGGTTGCATGAGCCCAGAATTGTAGAACGCCTGCCAATCGAACCACCACTTGAAGCCGGTGGCAGCGTCCCCGGTGCTCTCGCTGTTCGTCCAGGTGAGGGTGGTCGAGCTCGCGCTCACGACGATGAACTCCCCGTCGTTCGCGTTGCCTGCTCCCTTGATCTTGATCGTCTCGCCGACGAGCGCCTTGTCGAACAAGGCGTTCGGGTCTTGGAGGGTGATGGTCCAGCTGGGGCTGGAGCCGCTCCGGGTCAGGGTGGCGGTGTTCCCATCCAGGGTTCGCTTCTCGATCGTCTCGCCGCCGAAGTTGCCGCAGATGTCGGTGATGCCATCGGGTCCGGCGCCGCAGGACTGTCCGATGTCGAAGTGGACTCGGATCCCCTTCGAGCCATCGGGGCTCACCGGGGTCGTGTCGGCGAAGTGCTTCGCGAAGGTATTGGCTTGGTCCTCGGTGAGACGATCAGTCGGTCGACCCTGAGCGACATACTGATCGATCTCCAGGAAGACGTCCTTCCGGCAGGCGTCAAGAAAGTTGTCGCACGTTAGCGATCATCATGCGGCCTCTTTC
>DYIW01000124.1 GCA_020723465.1 Phycisphaera mikurensis | reverse complement strand
GGATCTGAGCGGGTTCACGCGAGAGGAAACGCCGCCGGCGGACCGGCGGCGGCCGCGGGCGAAGCGTGGTATCCGGTCAGGCCGCTCCTCCCTCAGCCCTCCCATTCCGGCCACCCACAAGAATGTCAGGAGATCCGCGAAGAAGTCCGTAGGCGCGACACGCGGGAGCCGCACGCCCCGCGCCAGGACGACAGGGAGGCGGAAGCCGGCCTTCGCCCGCCGATTCGCGCACTCGGCCGCGCCCGGACGACGCGGCTGGACGATTGGCGCTCACGTTCTCAGTCCAGCTCCGGGGCAGGGGGAACGACGTGGGTGCCGTCGCTGCTCGTGTTGCCGACGAAGCTGGAGATCGTTCCGCTCTTGGCGAAGTCGATGCGGTTCTTCTTGGCCACGTTGTCG
Organism: Phycisphaera mikurensis; assembly: GCA_020723465.1. Classification (GTDB taxonomy): domain Bacteria; phylum Planctomycetota; class B15-G4; order B15-G4; family JADJEK01; genus JACQZJ01. The sequence goes on along the minus strand of DYIW01000124.1, from coordinate 15,442 downwards.
TTGATCACGGCGTTCGTGCCGTTGTTTTCGATCCCCTCGGCGGCGTTGTCCTTGGCCGTATTGTTGATCAGGGAGTTGCCGTTGCCGGACTGCTCGTCGAAGCCATCGCGGCCGTTGCCGACCGCTTCGTTGTTGATTACGTCCATGCTGTTTCCGGAAAGATAGAAGCCGTCGCCGGAGCAGCCCTTGGCCGTGTTCTGGGACAGATCGTGGCCGTTGCCCTCGATGTGGAAGCCGTCGCGGTTCGCACCGCCGCAATCCTCCACGATGTTCTTCTTGATGGTGAAGTTCGTGCAGTTGGACGTGATCTGGATGCCGTGCGATCCGCAGCGCTTGACCCTGTTGCCGCGCACCACGCCGTTGAGCACCGCTACGCCGTCGACGCGGATGCCCTCGCTGCTGCCGAAGGCGTCCTCGCACACGTTGTCAGTAATGCGCGGCAGCAGTCCGTCGTAGCGGATGGCTTCGTTGGACACGCGGCGAATGACGTTGTCATCCACGGTGTTGTCGTTCCCGTCGATGTTGATGCCGTAGTTGAAGATGTCGAGGAGGTCATTGTCCTGGACCGAGCCGGAGTCCCCTGACAGATAGATCCCGTAATTAGCTATGGACCGCAGCTTGTTGCCGCGCAGCAGCGCGTTGGTGCCGGACACGTAGATCCCCCAGTTCGCGCCGTGGGCGATGTCGTTGTCGATGACCTCGGCGGCGTCCCCATCGACGAAGACGCCCCAGTTGTCAGCGTAGCGGAGCATGTTGTTGCGCACGACGCCGCTGGGCCCGTCGATGAAGTAGCACCAGTTGCCAGCATGGAGCGCCTTGCAGCCCTCGATCAGCCCATCCACGCCGGCGATCTCGACCGCGTTGCCGTTCGCGTAGTCGAAGGAGCATTTGGCCACGCGCGCCGCGTTGCCGGCGATGCGGATGGCGTCGTCCGCGCAGTGCTCGACCTTCAGCTTCGTCACCACGGCGGAGCTCCCGACCACCGACACGCAGCGGCCGAAGGTGCCCCACGACGAGCTGTTGGTTATGAGAGCGTTGTCGCCCTCGACGTAGACGTCGGCGCTCTCGTTGGCCGTGAAGCGGCAGCCCTTGACTGTCAAGCTCGCCTGCTTGCCGTGGATGCCGTAGCCCAAGAGGGCGCCGCCGTTATTGCGGGCATTCTTGATGGTGAGGCCGTCGATGGTGACGCCGTGGGAGTCGATCAGGATGCCCGGGCCGGCGCCGGCACCGCCAGGCGGCCGGGCGTCGATCGTCACCTTGCCGGCGGCCTTGATCTTGAGACCAGTCTTGCCGGCCGGGACCGAGACATTTTCCTGGTACAGGCCCTTCTTGACCAGGACGGTGTCGTTGACGCCTGCTGCGTTGACGCCGGACTGGATGGTGGGGTGCGGCCCGCCTTTCTGGACGACGATGGTGGCGGCCTGCGCCGAGCCCGCGAACAGCAGGAGCGCCGCGAGCGCGGCGAGCCGTTGAGCGAGGAGTGATGCGTTGTGGTCGGGCATGGTCCTGTCCTCCGGTCCTGTGCTGAGGGTACCTCTCCATCGTAACGGAAGGGCAGACCCTGGTGGCACGGCGCTTGTCAAGGTGCGAGCGCGGCGAGATAGACGAGGGGCTCCCCGGGCAGGAGCGGGTCCGGGCGCCTGGCGGGCAAGACGAGCACGGCGTCGGCCTGCAGCGTGACGCACCGGCCGTTCGCGTAGGCGCCGAGCGTCGTGCCGCGCGCCGCAAGCTGGAGGTTCCGTTCCATGCCATCGAACCAGCGGAAGCCCTCGGCCTCGCTGAGGAGCACGTCGCGGATCTCGAGCGTCTCCTTGGAGCCGCGCGTGCGGAAAGCGCGGCCCTGGATCATGCCGAGTCCGGCCATGAGGTTGATCATCTCGTCGCGGGCGAAGCGCAGCAGGTCCCTCGGTTCCTCGAGCGAGCCGAGCTCGTAGCGCACGCCCACGCCGCCGTGGCCGAAGACGAAGCGGTCGAGAGAGGCTCCCGCGGCGCAGGGCCGCGGGTCGGAGATGAGCACGCCGGCGGCGAGCAGCTCCGTGACCTCGAGGTGACGCTCGCAGGCGAGCGGCGCCTGCTGGACGAGCAAGCCGCGGCCCGGCGCGGCGCCCGCGTGGAAGTCCACGAGGATCTCGATCTCCGCCTCGTCCAGGAGGCGCACGATCTCCCGCGCGCGCCGTTCCTCGTAGGCTTCGGGTGGCCGCGCCAGGTCGGCCTGGTGGAAGCAGCGGTCCAGATCGACTCCGTCCTTCGACCAGGGGAGGTCCTGGGCGAGCGCCAGCGGGTTGCCGGCCAGCAGGAGCACCTTCCCCTCGGACAGTCCGATCTCGTCCGTGGCGAACATGGCCAGGAGCTGCTGGATGGCGTCGACCGGCGCGGGCTCGTCTCCGCGCACGCCCGCGGCGATGCACAGGTTCGGCCCGCTCGACCCCGAGTCGATCAAGCACACGCCGCTGTCTCGGATTCGCTGCATGGTGCGTTCGCGCCTGTTCGGACCGAGATGGGTGCAGGATAGAGACCGCGCTTCCGGGCCGATACGTGATGCGCGGGGAGGTAGAAGCATCTGGGCCGACCGGCCCGGCCCCATCGCAGGGTATCGGGGCGGACGCGCGGTTCCGGTCCGGCGGGTGGCCCAGAGCGACCGCGGGTGCAGCGGCCGCGTCGGCCATGCCGCCCGCGGCACGGAGGTCGCACGTTTCGCTAGGATCCGCCGCGATGAGGCCGTGCGTCATTGTGCCGGCATACGAGAACGAGCGGACCGTGGCCGCGGTGGTGCGCGGCGTGCTGTCCCAGGGACTGCCCGCGCTGGTCGTGGACGACGGCTCGACGGACCGCACGGCGGAGGCAGTGAAGGACCTGGCGGGCGTGGTGATGCTCCGCCACGAGCGGAACCGCGGTAAGGGTGCCGCCTTGCAGACCGGCTTTGCGGCGGCCGCGGACCTGGGGTACACGCACGCGCTCACCATCGACGCGGACGGCCAGCATCTCCCCGGGGACATCCCGGCCCTGCTCGCCGCGGCACGCGCCGAGCCGCGCGCGCTGATCCTCGGCGCCCGCGACCTGGCCGAGGCCGGCGCCGGGCGCGGGGCCCGCTGCGGCCGCGCCTTCTCGAACTTCTGGACCTTCGTGGAGACCGGACTGTGGCTCGACGACACGCAGAGCGGCTTGCGCGTCTATCCGCTCGCGGCGCTCGCCGACCTCTGCCTGGACACGACCGGCTACGACTTCGAGATCGAGGTGCTGGTCAAGGCCGCCTGGAGCGGCGTGCCCGTGCGCTCCGTGCCCGCACGCGCGCGCTACTTCCAGGGAGCCGAGCGCGTGTCGCACTTCCGGCCGTTCCTGGACTTCGCCCGCATCAGCCGCCTGAACACGCGCCTGGTGACGCTGCGCTGCTGTCTGCCGCGGCCTTGCCTGGCGGCCCTGTTCCGGCGCGATCTCGCTCATCTCTCCTGGCCGCGGCGCCTGTGGCGAGGCCTCGCGCTCGCCCGCGGCCGCGCGCGGCGAAAAGTCCCCTTGCCGCGGCTGCTGCTTCCGGCCGGAGCCGGGCTGGTGCTTGCAGCCGCGGCCCTGCCCGGCGCCGCGCGGGTCGTGTCGCTCGCGGCCGCGCTCGCGCTCCTTGCCGGCGCCGCCGCGTTCCTGGCGCTTCTCTTCCGCCGCGCGGAGCTGGTCCTCGCCGCCTTCTTGCCGGCCGCGGCCGGCTTCGCTCTGGCGTTCGGCGCGCAGGGATGGCTCGGCAGCGCTCCGGCGGGCCTTGCCGCGGGATGCGCGCTTGCCGCGGCCCTCTCCCTGGAAGCCGCGGCCCTGCTCCTCGCCCACCTGCGCCGCTTCCGCGGCCAGGGCGATCGCGTGGCCGAGGTCGCCTCGGCCGTGGCCGGCGCGGCCGTGCTCGCCGCCCTGGCCTGGCGTGCCGGTCTGGGGCCGTACTGGCCGCGCGGCTGGCTGGGCCTACTGGCCGGAACGCTCGGCGTGCAGCTCGTCTCGCCTCTCTGCTGCCGCGCCGTGCTGGTGCGCGGCGGGCCGAACGGCACGCCCGCGCCCGCGAACATGCTCTCGGCACTGCGCGTGTTCTGGCTGATGCTCGCGGGCGGCGCACGGCACTTCCTGGCGCGCCAGCCTGGCGCGAGCCGGGAAGCGGCAGAGCGCGCGGCGATCGACCGCATCCAGGGCATCGCGCGCGCCATCGAGCGCGGCGTGCCGCTCGGCCGGCGCGTGTTCCTGGGTCTCGAACGTATCCCGCGCGATCGGCCCTGCGTCGTCGTCGCGAACCACGAGTCCATGTACGACATCATGGCCGCGCTGTCCCTGCCGCTCCCTCTGCGCATCCTGGCCAAGAGGTGGGTGTGGCACATGCCCCTGCTCGGGGCCATGGTGCGCGCCGCCGGCTACATCCTGGTCGAGGAAGGCGGCGCGGAGGCTTTGTTCGAGCAGGCGGCCCGCTCGCTGGCGGCGGGAGTTTCGGTGCTCGCCTTTCCGGAGGGGACACGCAGCCGCAGCGGCCGCCTGGGCCGCTTCAGGAACGGCGCCTTCGCCATCGCGCGGCGCTGCGGCGTGCCCGTGCTGCCCGTGGCCATGGTGAACACGCGCGAGGCGGTGCCGCCCGGCACGTGGTGGGTGGGCGAGCACGACGCGCGCATCGTCGTGCTGGAGGCCATGGACCCGGCCGCCTTCAACGGCGAGGACGCGGATCGCCGCATGGCGCGCGCGGCGCGCGCGCGCATCGCGGCGTGCCGCCGCGACCTCTGGCTGGAGACGCAGTACGGGCCGGACTGGCATCGCATCCTCGCCGGCATGTGCCGCTGCCAGGGCTGGCGCGCGCACGCGGCCGCGCGTCGCGTCCGCGACGACCCGCTGCTGCACGCCCTTCCCAGGATCTGCGCCGGCAGCGGGCGCGTGCTCATCCTCGGCTGCGACTTCGGCTTCGCCGTGGCGCGCCTGGCGCTCGCGTACCCAGAGCGCGAGATCGTGGCGGTCGGATCGCCGGGCCGCGCGCTCTGCGTTGCGCGCGCCGCCCTGGGAGACCGCTTCCCCGTGGCCTTCGTCGCGGCGGAGCCCGGCGCGAGCGAAGTGCCGCCGGCGCAGTGGATCATCCTCGACGGCCTGGAGCTGCCCGCGCCGGAGCTTCTTTCGCTCCTGCGGCGCGTGGCCGCTGCCGCGGCGCCGGAGGCGCGCCTGCTCCTGCGCGCGCGCCGCGGCGAGGTCGAAGAGCCGCTCGCCGCCGGCGGCCTCACCGCAGAGGAGGAGCGCACGGACCTGTGCCGCGCCGGCGAGGCCGTACTGCTCTGTTCGTTGCCGGCGGTCAGCTCGTCTGGCGGAACGTCGCGGTGCGGTTGACGAAGAACACCTTCTTTTCGGTCTTGCCCGTGTCCGGCCAGGTGACGCTGATGCGCACCTTGCCGCGGTAGCCGCCCAGGCCGAAGTGCAGCGTGTAGCCGTCCTGGGAGGTCGTGCCGCGCCCGCCGGTCAGCTCGCGCACGTAGTGGAACTGCGCCTCGCCTTCGGCCGGCTCGGCCACCACGCGCGCCCCCACGCCGAAGCGGTTCTTCTTGCGTCCCACCAGGTTCACCTTGACCCAGTGGTTGCCGTTGCCGCGGTTGCGGAAGAGCTTCATGCCCGAGCCGGAGCCGACCACCAGGTCGAGGTCGCCGTCGTCGTCGTAGTCGAGCCACGCCTGCCCCCAGCCGTTGAAGGCCACGGCGCGGCTGCGGCAGGTGATCGGCTGGAAGCGGCCCGCGCCGTCGTTCTGGTACAGGCAGGAGGGCACGCCCTCGTAGGTGCACGTCACCGAGAGGTCGAGGTCGCCGTCGTTGTCGATGTCGGCCAAGGCCGGATCGGAGTGCGTCTCCTGGAAGCGGATGCCGCGCGCGCGCCGTTCATCGGCGAAGGAGAAGCCCTGCTCCGCGCCGGCGTTGACGTAGAGCATCGACAGGTTGGAGAAGCCCTGCACGATGAAGCGCGGGTGGGCGAGGTTGGCAGAGAACAGGTCGAAGTCGCCGTCGTTGTCGATGTCGCCCCAGGCCGAGCCGATGGTGTGCCCGAAGTACTGGCGCGAGCGCTGGTCGGGCTCGCCCGCCACGCCGATCTCGGCGGCCGCGTCGGCGAACTTGCCCTTGCCGTCATTCCGGAACAGGAAGTTCGGGTTGAGGCGGTAGTTCGAGACGTACACGTCCTGGTCGCCGTCCGCGTCGAAGTCGCAGGCGGCCACGCCGCGGCCGCAGCGGGCGGCCACGGCCAGGATGCCCGCCTCCTGGGAGACGTCGCGGAAGGTGCCGTCGCGGTTGTTCCGGATCAGCAGGTCCGGGTGGCCCACGGCCATGGGCTCCTCATACACCGCCAGGTAGAAGTCGAGGAAGCCGTCGCCGTCCAGGTCGAACCAGGCCGCGCCCTCGGGCTGCGCCTCGACCTTGAGCGCCGCCAGCCCGGCCTGGTCGGTGACGTCGCGGAAGGCGTACTTCTCCTTCTTGCCGCCGTTTGCCAGCAGGAAGGGGTGGGGCGCCGCCGGCAGGAGCAGGTCCAGGTCGCCGTCGTTGTCGTAGTCGCCGAACAGGGCCGAACCGCCGCGCGCCTTGATGCCGGCCTGCTCCGTGACGTCCACGAAGGCGCGGCCGCCCTCGTTCCGCAGGAGCACGCCCGAGCAGCACAGGTCCGGATCGCCGTCCTCGTCATAGTCGCCGGCCGCCACGCGCCCGTGCCGCAGCCCCTCGAGGCCGGCCTCCTTGGTGGCGTCGTCGAAGACCGCGCCCGGTTCGGCCTCGCGCGCGGTGAGCGGGTTCCCCGGCGCGTCGAGCGCGCCGCTCAGGGCGCAGGCCAGCACCAGGTTGTTGAAGGCGTCGTCGCACTCGACGTCGCACTTCTCGCGCTTCTCCAGGTCGTCGGCTCCGGACGCGTCCGGGCCGGCGTAGCGCTCTGCGCGCGCCGTCTCGTCCCAGGCCAGGGTGAAGGCGCGGCGCGCGAGGTCGAGGGTCTTGTCGCCGCCGATGCCGGCGCGCACGTGGGCCTGGCAGTACGCGGTGAGGAGCGAGCGCTCCGCCGCCGGGCTGCCCTTGGCCCGCTCCAGCCACTGGTCGAAGCAGCCGGCCAGGCGCTCCGCGGCCGTCGCGTCGCCCTTCTTCAGCGCGGCCATGAGCAGGCGCGAGGCCGGGGTGCCGGAATAGGGGCTGTCCGGAAAGGCGGCGAACAGGGCGCCCCAGCACCTTTCGTTGAAGGCCGGGTCGAAGTTGGCCCAGCAATGCATGTAGATCGCGTCGGTGACCTCGGCCAGCGGCGAGCCGAAGGCACCGAGCGCGTCCTGTGCGCGGAAGCCGCCCTGCTCCAGGGCCTGCAGCTCCCGCACGCTCTCGTCGAACTTCTGCTGGCCGGCAAACGCCACGGCGAGGAAAGCGCGGGCGGCCAGGTCCTCGGCGTCCGCGGTCAGGCGCTCGGCGGACATCTTCTCCAGCTCGGCGAAGCTGGAGTTCTCCTTGAGCGCGGAGGCGCGCTGGAAGAAGTCGGCGTCGCTCTGGCGCGGCACGGCCAGGAGGAGCGTCAAGAACCAGTGCGCGGCGAGCCAGTGAGCAGGCATGGGTTCCTCCTGCGCGGGAATCGGCCACTCGAGAGCATAGCGGTCGTCAGCCCGCCTGCTCCGCGCCGGCTGGCTCCCGGGACGGCGCGAAGCAGCCGGTGGCGAGCCAGCGCAGGCAGCACTTCACGTCCTCGAAGATGAGGTAGAAAGTCGGCAGGATGACGAGCGTGATGACCGTGGCGAACAGCAGGCCGAACACCAGCGACACGGCCATGGGGATGAGGAACTGCGCCTGGAAGCTCTGCTCGAGCATGAGCGGGAAGAGGCCGGCGACGGTGGTGACCGTGGTGAGGATGATGGGGCGCAGGCGGATGCGCGCGCTCTCCACCACCGCCTCGAACAGGGGCACGCCCTGGGCGCGGTTGTGGTTGACGCGGTGCACCAGGATGAGGCTGTCGTTGACCACGATGCCGGCCAGGCCCACGGCGCCGATCATGGACAGCAGGGTGAAGGGGTAGCCGGTCAGGTAGTGGCCGAGGACCGCCCCCACCAGCGAGTAAGGGATCACGGCCATGACGATGAGCGGCTGCGTGTAGGAGCGGAAGAGCACGGCGATCAGGGCGTAGATGCCGAGCAGCGCCGCCGGGAAGCCGATAGCGAGCGAGCCAAGCGCCTCGCGCCGCTCCTTCTCCTGGCCCTCGAAGCTCACGGACACGCCGGGGAAGTCCTGGCCGATGCCGGCAAGGCGCGCGCCGAGGTCGCTCGTGATCTCCTCGACGCTGGCGCGTGCCTTGTCCACCTGCGCGGTCACGGTCACGGCGCGCTTGCCGTCGGCGCGCTGCAGCATGGCGTAGCCGCGCGCCGTGCGGAGCTCCGCGACCTCGTCGAGCGGCACACGCCCGCCGCCGTCCGCAGCGATGCGCAGCCGCCCCAGGTCCGCCAGGTCGCGCCGCGCCGCTTCCGGCAGGAGGACGCGCACCTTGACCTCGTCCTCGCGCTCCTGCAGTTCCTGCGCCTCGAAGCCGAACACGGCGTTCCGGAGCTGCGCCGCCAGGCCCTGGGTGGTGAGGCCGAGGGCGCGCGCGCCGTCCTGCAGCTCGAAGCGCGCCTCGAGCTTCCCTTCGCGCAGGTCCTTCTCCACCTCGCTCACCCCGCCGTAGCCGGCGAGCAGCTCGCGCACGTGGTCGGCCGCGCGCGACGCCTGCGCCAGGTCCTCGCTGCGCACGCGCGCCTCGATGTCCGCCCCGCGCTGGCCGCCGCTCTCCGCGCGAAAGGCGAGGCGGTCGACGCCGGCGATGGCGGCGCTCTTCGCGCGCATCTCCTCGATGATGCGCGCCGAGCTCCTGAGGCCGCGCAGCTCGCGCTCCTCGCCCGTGAGCAGCTCGATGCGGAGCTGGCCGATGGTGGCGGGATCGGCCACGCTCTCCTGGCCACGGTCGTTGAAGGAGGCTCCGGCCACGGAGTAGACGCTCGCCACTTCCGGGTACTCCTGCACCAGGCGCTCCAGCTCGGCGATCACCGCGACCGTGCGCTCCTCCGGCGTGCCGGCCGCCATCTCCAGGTTGACGGTGACGGCCTCGGCGTCGATGTCCTGGATGAGCACGAAGGGCACGATGCCGCCGGCCACCAGCCCGAGGATGGCCAGGAACACGGCCACGGAGGAGACCGCCACCGGGTAGCGCCAGCGCAGGATGAAGCGCACCAGCCGCTCGAAGGCGCTCTTCAGCCGGCGGTCGAGCAAGTCGTCCCGCACCGCGGCCACGCGCGCGGCGCAGGCGCGCGTGCGAAACAGGAAGCGCGGCGGCAGGCGGCGCGGGTGGCCGAGGTGGCTCGGCAGGATGACGAACGCCTCGATCAGCGAGACGCTGAGCGCCGCGATCACGACCACCGGGATCACGCCCAGGAAGTCGCCCCAGATGCCACGGATGAACGCGAGCGGCAGGAAGGCGACGATCGTGGTCAGGACCGCGGCCAGCACCGGCATGGCCACCTCGTTCGCTCCGACCACGGCGGCCTCGGCGGGCGGCATGCCCTCGTCGATCTTGGCGTGCACGTTCTCGCCGATGACGATGGCGTCGTCCACGAGCATGCCGAGCACGATGATCAGGGCGAAGAGCGACAGCAGGTTGATAGTCGTGCCCCAGAGCGCCATCACGGTGAAGGCGCCGAGCAGGGCGACCGGCATGCCGAGGGCGACCCAGAAGGAGGTGCGCACGCTGAGGAAGAGCGCCAGAGAGATGATGATGAGGATCAGGCCGGAGCGCGCGTTCCGCAGCATGAGGTCGAGGCGCTGCGCGATGAAGCGCGACAGGTCGTTCGTCACGCGCAGCGTGGCAGCGCCGCCGAGGAGGTCGCCGTGAGCCGCCACGTACGCCTTCACCTTGGCGGCGATGTCGAGCGCGTCCTGCTCCGGCGTCTTGAACACGACGAGCGACACCGCGGGCTTGCCGCCGAAGCGGCTCTGCATGACCCGGTCCTCGAAGGTGTCGCGCAGGCGCGCGATGTCCCCGAGACGCAGGGCCGTGCCGTCCGGTCGCGCCTCGATCACCAGGTCCTCGAGCAGGGCGGCGCGCCGCGCCTCGCCCATGGTACGGATGCGCACGTTGCCAGTAGGGCTCTTCAACTGCCCGCCCGGTGCGTCCAGGTTGCCCGCCGCCACGGCGCGCCCGACCTGGTCGAAGGTCAGGCCGTGCTCCTCGAGCTTCTCGGGCAGCACCTCGGCCCAGATCTCGGGACGGCGCACGCCGAGCACGTACACCTCGGACAGGCCCTCCAGGTCGAGGAGGTCGTCGCGCGCGTCGAAGGCCGCCTGACGCAGCCGCTCCTCGGGCACGTCGCCCGTGACCACGATGGAGATCACCGGCACGTACGGCCGCACCTCGACGATCTCCGGGTCCTCGGCCGACTCGGGGAACTCGGGCTTGACTTGGTCGACCTCGCTGCGGATGGAGTTGAGCACGCGATCGCGGTCGGCGTCGTCCTCCATGGTCACGACCACGGCCGTGAGGCCCTCGAGCACCGAGGAGCGGATCTCCTTGATGCCGTCGATGTCGCGGATCTCGCGCTCGATGCGCAGGGTGATGGCGCGCTCCACGTCCTCGGGCGTGGCGCCGGGGAAGGGCACGACGATGGAGATCTGCTCGGCGTCGAGCGCCGGGAAGAACTCGCGCACCAGCGTGAACCAGAAGTAGAGCCCGCTGGCGATGATCGTGACCATCAGCAGGTTGACGGCCACGGGATTGTTGACCGAGAAGCGCGGCAGGTTCACCGGGCGCTCCCGGCCGACTCGGCCGCCTCGATGGCGTGGACGGCCGCGGGCTCCGCGCCCGCCGCCGCGCCCTCCGCCACGCGCACCAGCGAGCCGCCGGCGATCCGCTCGAGGTTGGTGACGATGACCTCGTCGCCTTCCTCCAGCCCCGCGTCCACCAAGGCGACGCTCGGCAGCAGGCGCAGCACGTGCGGCTGCTTCACGGCCGCGACCGCCTCGCCGGCACTCCCGCCCGCGTCCCGCTCCGCCACGTACACCTGCTCGCCGACGAAGGCGATGCGCGGGATGGCGGCCACGCCCTCGAAGCGCCGCCCCTCGATGGTCGCCACCACGAAGGCGCCCGGCGGCAGCGCCGACTCCTGTTCCGTGCCAGCGACCACCAGGTAGGCGTGGAACGTCCGGTTCGCCGCGTCCACCTGCGGGGAGACGCGCGCCACCTCCCCGCGCCACACGACCTCTCCGTCCTCGCTCAGGCGGATCTTCGCCGCGCGTCCCGCCTCCACCTCGCCGAAGCGCGCGGCCGGCAGCGCCACCGGTACCTCGAGGCGCGAGAGATCGATGATCTCGAAGAGCACGGTTCCCGGCGCCACGCGCGCGCCCGGCTCGGCCAGGCGCGCGCTGATGCGGCCGGCATAGGGTGCGCGCACCACGGCGCGCTCCAGGTCGAGCTCCGCCTGCGCCCGCGCGGCCGCTGCGCGCGCCACGTCCGCCTCGTCGCTCATCCGGCGCGCGGACGAGCCCGCGGCCTCGGCCTCGAGCTGCAGCACTTGGCGCTCGAGCAACAGCGTGGCACGGCGCTGCTGGTCCAGCTCCTGGCGCGAGACCGTGTCGTCGCCGGCGAGCTGCTCGCTGCGCTCCAGCTCCTGGCGCGAGGTCTCGTGCTCGCGCCGCACCACCGCGAGGCGCTTCTCCGTGCCCGCGCTTTCGATGAGGGTACGGTCGAGGCGCGCGCGTGCGCCTTCCACCTCGGCGCGCGCCCGCGCCACCGCGTTCTCCAGGTCGCGCGGGTCGATCCGCACCAGCTCGGCGCCCGCCGCCACCGCCGCGCGGGTGAGGTGTGCCACGTACTCCGGCTCGCCGCCCCGCCCGTCTCGAGGTCGGGGGAGATCCAAGCCACGACGCCCGCCACCTCTGCCGCCACCTCGGCCTGGCGCAGGGCCGCCGCCTTGCCGTACCCGGTGAGCGGCTCGACGAAGGACCCGAAGGCGACGCGCTCCACGCGCACCGCTGGCCGCCGCAGGGCGCCCGCCACGCGCTCTGGGGGCTTGCGCAGCGCGGCCAGGCCCGTGAAGACCTTTACACCGCCGGCGAGGAACATCGCCACCAGTCCGATCGAGACCAGGATCCGCCACTGCAGGGCGGCTGGCGCGCGCGTAGAGGGCATCCGCCGACTGTACCGCACCACGCGGGGCTTCGCAGCTTCTTGGTTGGGAACCGGAGATGGGGAGGGTGGCATGAGGAGCGTCGCGGCCGCTTCCCTGGCCTCCGGGGACGGATGCACGCCTTCCGGTGCATCGTGCGCGCGACGATCGTCGAGTGGCTCGTCCAGGCGGAGGCGATGCTGGCGATCCAGAGTGGTGAAGGTACGCCGGGTGAGAGTCGCCGGGGCGGCGTGGCCGTCCCCTCCACCAGGGAAGCGCCGCTCGCTCCGCAGACGCGCTGTCTCGATTCTCAGGTCCAGGCGGGCTGCTCCGGTACAACCTACTCGCGGACGGCGCTCGCGGGCCGGAGGCCGCTCCCGCCCCAGAATGGTGCACCGCGCGAAGACGCGCGGTGAGAGAGGCGGCGCAGCCGGTTTCTCGGAGACGGAGGGCAAGGGAACGCGAGGAGCGTCGCGGCCGCTTCCCCGGCCTCCGGGAGCGGCAGCGGCTCCCGGTGCGCGCCGTGCGCGACGAACGCGACGCGGTTCGCTTCTGGCGGAGGCGAGCAGGTTCGGTACCGTGAGCCGCGCGAGGCGTGACGTGGTCCTGGCGCCGCGCTCGTCGGATCCAGCCACGGTCCGAGCTGAATGCTGACAGCCGTCCGCTGACAGCTCTTTCGGCCGGAGCCCGCTCCCGCCACGGAAGGGATGCACCGCTCGCGGACTCGCGGTGCCGCCCGGCGCGCGCTCCGTGGGCTTGCAGTGCGCGGCCGGATAGGAGACAATCCAAGGAACGGCGGCGAGGACGCTCGCCACCAGTCCGATCGAGACCAGGTTCCGCCACTTCAGGGCGGCTGGCGCTGGCGCGGAGGGCCCGACCGTGCCGCGCCGCGCGCCGGTCCGCGACAGTGCGAAAGCCCAGCGCACCATGGCGAAGGACGACAGGCAGCTCGGCCCGCCTTCGAGCAGGATCCTCCTGACTCGCGCGCGCGCCGGGGACGAGGACGCATATCGCGAGGTGTTCGCGCGTTACGCCGAGCGCCTGGAAAAGCGGATGGTCTTGGCGCTCGGGCCCAAGCTGCGGCGCCGCCTCGGCGTGGACGACCTGCTGCAGGACGTGTGGACGCAGTTCAGCCGCCACGCCGGCCGCATCGAGTACCGCGGCGGCGGCTCGCTCTACCGCTGGTTGTGCCGCGTCTCGGACAACGTGGTGCGCATGACGCAGCGCGCGCACGTGGTGTCGGACCGCCGCGCCCTGGCGCGCGAGGACACGTTCCAGTCCGAACCTGGATCCAGCGGCTTCGAGGCGCGCCTGCCGGCCGCGGTCGATCCCACGCCGTCGGCCGCGGCTTCGACCACGGAGCGGCTCGAGGCCCTGTCGCGCCTGCTCGGCCGGCTCTCGGACGACCACCGCGACGTGATCCGGCTGGTCTACGTGGAACGGCGCCCGGTCTCTGAGGCGGCTCAGGTGCTCGAGCGCTCGCCGAACGCGGTCAAGAAGCTGCTCGGGCGCGCCATGGCCCGCTGCGCCGAGCTCGCCGCCAGCGACTCGTTCGCGGCCTACCGTTCCGACATCCCGTTGCGCGGGTAGGGCCGGGCTCGCGCATGGAACTGCCCGACGAGCTGAGGAGACAGCGCAGCGCGGACCTCTTCGCCGAGTTCGTGGAGCGCAGGAACCGCGGCGAGGCGGTCGATCCGCAGGAGCTGCTGCTCGGCCACCCGGATCTGGCGGAGGAGCTGGCCGAGGCCTTCTCCGGGCTGCGCGTCCTCGACCAGATGCTGGCAGAGAGCGGCCTGCCCGGGCCGGGGGACGTGGTCGGCGACTTCCACATCGACCGCGAGATCGGGCGCGGCGGGTCGTCCGTGGTGTACGAGGCCACGCAGCTCTCGATGGGACGCCGCGTGGCGCTGAAGATCCTGCCGCGCGGGGCACTGCCGCCCGAGCGCCTGCGCCGCGAGGTCGAGACCGCCGGCCGCCTGCACCATCCGCACATCGTGCCGCTGCTCGCCACCGGCCAGGGGGAGGGCTTCTGCTGGATCACCATGGTCCTGGCCGACGGCGGTACCCTGGCCACGGCGCTGCAGCGCGCCCGCACCGTGCCACCCGCCGAGCGCGGGGCGGAGCACCTTCTGGCCAAGGACGTGCCGCGCGCCGAGAGCGGCGCGCCGCGCGCCTACTTCCGCCGCGCCGCCGAGATCGCGGCGGCCATCGCCGACGCCCTGCAGCACGCGCACGAGCGCGGCATCCTGCACCGCGACGTCAAGCCGTCGAACGTGGTCTTCTCCGAGGACGGCGTGCCGCGGCTCGTGGACTTCGGCCTGGCCACGCGCCTCGACGCCGACCGCATCACCGGCGCGGGCGAGATGCTCGGCACTCCGGCCTACCTGCCGCCGGAGGTGGCCGAAGGCGGCGAGCACGCGCCCTCCAACCTGTCCGACGTCTACTCGCTCGGCGCCACGCTCTACGAGATGCTCGTGCTCGAGCATCCCTTCAAGGCCAAGACCACACGCGCGCTGCTTGCGGCCGTGGTCTCCAAGGAGCCGGCGCCGCCGCGGCGCCTCCTCGGCTTCATCCCGCGCGACCTCGAGACCATCACCTTGAAGTGCCTGGAGAAGCAGCCGGAGAAGCGCTACGCCTCGGCCGGGGAGCTCTCAGCCGACCTGCGCCGCTTCCTGGCCGGCGAGCCGATCCAGGCGCGGCCGCCGGGCTTTGCGGCGCGCGCCCTGCGCCTGGCGCGGCAGAACCCGCTCGCCACCGCTTCTCTCTTGCTGAGCGCCGGGCTGATCGTGCTGCTCGGCGCCATCCTGGTGGAGACGTCGCTCGACGCGCAGCGTTCGCGCAGCCTGGCCTATCGCTCGGAGGTGGAGAACGCCAGGTCCTGCGTGGCCGCTCTGGAAGAGCGCGTGGCGCAGTGGCGCGACCTGCAGGCGCGCCTGGCCGCGGCGCGCGCGCGGCGCGCGCGCTCCGGCGTCACGGCCGAGGACGACACCCTCTACTGGCGCACCGAGGCGGAAGCGCCGATCCTGCAGGCGGAGGTGGAGTCGCTCGCGCGCCAGGCGGAGCGCTCCCTGGAGCGGGCGCGCACCATGACCGACCTGGCGGCGGGCGGGGACTACGAGGCGGCCTGGGCGGATCTCTACCTGACGCGCTGGCGCTGGTCCGTGGCCACGGGCGACGAGCTGGCAGAGCTCCGCTACCGCGCGCTCGCCCTGCGGCACGACGACGGCTCGCGGCGCAGCGAGATCACGGCGCCCGGGCGCGTGTCGTTCGCCGCCGCCGCGTCCTCCGCTGCCGCCTACCTGCACCGCTACACCGACC
>DYIW01000123.1 GCA_020723465.1 Phycisphaera mikurensis | reverse complement strand
CTCCCGCCTGCCCCAGACTACGCTCCGCGAGCCGCCGGCGAGAGAGTCGAGGCCGGCGCGGCTGCTCTCAGTGCTCGGCCAGCTCCGAGGTCACCCTGGGACCGGCCAGCACCTGGAGCCACTCCCCCATGTACTGAGGGCGAAAGAGCTGGTCGAGGCTGGCGCGCGCCCGGTGCAAGCGCGCCTCCGCCGCGGCGAGGGCCTCTTGCAGCTCCTGGTGCTCCCGCGCGAGCAGGGCGAGCTGCGTGGATTCCTCCGTCTCCTTGGCCACTCTCTCCGCCAGGCACGCGCGGCGGCTCTCGGCGAGCACCAGCTCGCGCTCGACGGAGAAGAGCTCATCCTCCAGGCCGGCCCTGCGGGGATTCGGGTGGGACAAGGCCGCACGGGCCTCGGCGAGCTGTTCCTCGCGCTGCCGGATGCTCTCCTTGGTAAAGGCGATCTCCTCCGACGCCTCGGGGCGATCCGCCTCCAGCGCCGCGAGCTCGGCGCGACTCACCTCCAGCATGCGCTCCAGCTGGGAGATGCGCGGCTCACTGGGCCCTACCATGATCTCTCCAGGCTCCCGCGCGATCGCCTCGACCAGGTAGTCACGCAGGGCGCGCTGCCCGGCCAGCTCGAGATCGAGACTCTGCGAGGCCACCGTCAGGTCCATCAGCGATCCCCTGACCTGGGCCAGGCGAGCGTCGGGATCGAGGGCCACGTGCTGCTCGGTGAAAGACCGCAGGGCGGCGTGGGCCTTCGAGTAGGCCTCGTTCGCCTGCTCGTGCTCCTGGCGCGCAGCGTCGAGCAGCACGCGCGCCTCCAGTCGGTTGGCCGGCACGATGGACTTCAGGTGCGCCAGCAGGCCCTCCATGCCGGCAGTCACCACCCCCTGCTGCGCGCCGCGCAGCTCCAGGGTCAGGATCTCCTTGCCGGGCGTGGCCACCGTGAGCACGAGCACATCGCCCGGGAACACGTCGGCGGAATAGCTCGCGGCCGGAACCATGCCCGCGTACACCGAGCCCAGGTAGGCCGGGTCGGCGAGGAAGCAGGCGACGTCCGCGGCCGTGTACCCCGGCTCGTTGCGAACCTGGAGCGTGACGCGCGCCACGGCCGTCTCGGCCCGGGCCGGGCCCGCGAACAGCAGCAGCAGGATAGGCAGACAGAATAAGCAGGTTCTCATGTGTTCTCTCCGATCAGTTTCATCGGTGCAGGGAATCCAGGCGGGCCCGCGCCACGGCCGCGGCCGGGCTCTCGCCGTATTGATCGAGCAGCTCGTGGTACCGCCGCGCGGCCTGGGCCGCGTCGACGGTCTCGAAGGCGCGGGCGGACGCGAGCCGAAGCAGGGCCGGATCGCTGCCGAGCGCGGCGTACGCGCGCAGGAACGGATCGCTCTCGGTCTCGCGCGGCTCGCCCGCGGGCTGCAGGTCGGCCGCGGGCGCGGCAGCGGCCGCACGCGCCTGGGCAAGGCGGAGGCGCGCCACGCCGGCCGCGATCTCGTCGAGCTCTGCAGTGAGCGCGGCCAAGCGCTCGGCGGCGGTCTCCCCCGCGCGCGGCGGCTCCGCAGGCACGAGAATCAGACGCACGGCCGCGAAGAGCAACACGGCGGCGGCCGCGGGCGCGGTCAGGCGCCGCCAGCGACCCGAGACCCGCGCGACGCGCGCGCCGCGATCGAACTCGGCGAGCAGGTCCGCGCGCAGGCCCGGCCGCTCGGGCGGCGGAGAGACCGCGGCGAACTCACGGATCTCGCGCTCCAGAAGGTCGTCCCGCTCGTTCATGGTGTGACCTCGCGAGCTGCCAGAAGGGCGCGCAGCCTCTCCCTGGCGTCGTGGGCGCGCCGGCGCACCGTGCCCTCGGGCGCCTCCAGGATCCGGGCCGCCTCGGCCGCGCCGACCCCCTGCACGTCGCACAGCACGAAGGCCTCGCGGAGCGGCGGCGACAGGAGCCGCAGCGCGCGCGCCAGCCGGCCACACTCCTCCGCCCGCGCCGCGACATCCAGGGGCCCGGGCGCCGGATCGACCTCGGGCCGGGCGATCTCGAGCAGCTCCGGCCGGCGCCGCTGCGCCTTTCGCAGCACGTTCACGGCGATGCCGAGCGTCCAGGTCGAGAAGCAGCCCGCACCGCGGAAGTCCTTGAGCCCCCGAATCACGGCGACGAACACCTCCTGCGCCAGATCGTCCAGGTCATCGCTCCGCGCCCCCATGCGAAAGAGGAAGGCGCGCACGCCGGGCAGGTGCAGGGCCAAGAGCTCGCCGAACGCCTGGCGGTCGCCGGCGCGCGCGCGCCGCAGCAGCTCGTCCTCACGGGCGCGCTCGCTCATGCCTGCGCCTGGCCTCCTCGGGTCACCTGCCCCGGCCGATCCGTGCCACTGACCGCCAAGATCATCGCATGGCACGAAGATCCCGATCCTCTTCGCCGAGAACCCGAGGCACTCGAACGCGTGGAGGACACCAGTGGGCCGAAGAGTCCTCCGGCTTCCAACTACCGACTTCGAACTTCGAACTCGCGGCGGCGCCGCCCGGACCCAACCACAAGCTCGGACCCATTTGGTGAGGCGCCGCCGCGAAGTGTGTGCCGCGAGCGGCCCGGCCGTTCGCCGAAAAACCCCAGGAAACGCCAACCCTGCCCCCCGGGGCGTTGAACTCCGGGGCGCGACGCGTTACGGTCCCGCTTCGTGACGCGGCCCGAGGGGGTGCTACCCATGTGGTCCCGGTGGTCTGCGGCCGTGGCGGCCGTGCTCTGCTCGACGCTCGCAGCCTGCGCGACGCCCACGCCGAACGACCTGGTCGTGCTCGACGTTCCAGGAGCGGAACGATACGCCCTCGCCACCGAGGACGGCATCATCGCCCTGGACGGCGACGACTTGGGCCTGGCCGAGCTGCCCATCGTCCTGTGGTTTCGCGGCTCTCCCGTACCGGACGACGCCGTGGTGGAACAGCGCACCGAGGACTTGGGCCTGCTCCGGCCCAAGAGCACGCGCCTGCTCTACAGCGAGTTCGCCGCCCAGGAACCGCTCCCGGGCGAGGACCTCTACATCGGCCTGGTCGAGGCGGATGATCCCGAGCACCGGCCCTTCGTCGTGGACGCCCATCTCTACGAAGACGGGGAGTTTGGCGATCTCCTCGTCGTGGACGACTGGTTCCGGACGTGCGAGTCCATCGCGCGCGACTTCGCCGGGGCCGGGGTGTACGCGCGGCGCGAGGGGCGCTACGTGCTCGTGGGCCTCCTGAACGGGACCGTGGCCACGAACCCCAGCCCGTCCACGTGGTGCCAGTACTTCGGCCCCTACCGGCTGCTGCCGTTCCTCGGCCTCGAGGCCATCGCGCCTGTCCTGCCGCGCACCAGCAGCTTCTTCGAGCGCCGCGCCCGCGTCTTCCGCCCCGACTTCGAGTACGGGACCGACCGGGAGGGCCACGAGCCGAATCCGGCCGGCGACGAGAATTGACCCTGTACCCGGGGCTCGATATAACGCTCGGCTCCAACTTCTGTTCGCACGAGGTCCTGAGCGTACGGATCCGGCTTGCGCCGGCGCTCGGGCCGCGTCCCCGGAGAGTCGAGGAGCCGCCATGCTCATGCTCGCCTTCCAGCAGTCGTCGGCGCTCGCCGACCATGTCTCGCTCATCCCCTACCTGCTGATCGTGCTGGGCCTGGTGGCGGTGCTCCTCACGCTGCCGCTGCTCCTCGGCCAGAAGACCCGGAACGCGGTCAAGAGCTCCTCCTACGAGTGCGGCGTCACCCCCAAGGGCAGCGCGCGGCAGCGCTTCTCCGTCCACTTCTACCTCGTGGCGGTGCTGTTCATCCTGTTCGACATCGAAGCCGTGTTCCTCTTCCCCTGGGCGCTGAACATCCAAGGGCTCGGCCTGGCGGGTGTCGTGGAAGCGGTGGTGTTCGTGGCCGTTCTCGGCCTTGGCCTCGGTTACGCGTGGCGGAAGGGTGTCCTTGACTGGCAATAACTTCGCGGCCGACCTCGAGGGCGACCAGGCCCTCGCCGAGCGGTTCGCAGAACTCGTCTCGCGCTACCCGGAGAAGCGGGCGGCGCTCATCCCGGCGCTGCACGCGGTCCAGGAGAAGCTCGGCTGGCTCCCGGACGAGGCCGTGGCGTTCGTGGCCAAGCGCTTCGACACCACCCCCGCGGACGTGCTCTCCGTGGTCACCTTCTACGACATGTTCCACCGCGAGCCGCGCGGCCGCCACGACGTGGAGGTGTGCCGCAACCTGGCCTGCCGCGCGCGCGGCGGCGATCAGGTGGTGAGCCGCCTGGAGAAGAAGCTCGGCATCCAGTGCGGCGGGACCACGCCGGACGGCGAGTTCTCGCTCGGCACCTTCGAGTGCCTGGGCGGCTGCACCGAGGCGCCGGTCATGGCCGTGGACTGGCGCTACTACAGAAACGTCGACGCGGCCAAGGCGGAGCGGATCATCGACGAGATCCGCGCCGGCCGCGCGCCCGCGCAGGAGCCGCGCGGCGAGGAGCCGGACTGCCCGGCCGCTCTGGCCGGCCACGAGATCTACCTGACCAAGCGCATGCGCGAGCGCGGCCAGGGCGAGCGCCTCGAGGTGGGCCTGGACGACTACCTCGACAGCGGCGGCTACGACGCGCTGAAGAAGGCGCTCGCCATGGAGCGCGACGCGGTCATCGAGGTGGTGAAGGCCTCCGGGCTGCGCGGCCGCGGCGGCGCCGGCTTCCCCTGCGGCGTGAAGTGGGGCTTCATGCCCAAGACGCCGAAGGGCCCCCACTACCTGGCGATCAACGCCGACGAGAGCGAACCAGGCACGTGCAAGGACCGCCTGCTCATGGAGCGCGACCCGCACTGCCTGATCGAGGGCGCGGCCATCTCCGCCTACGCCATCCGCGCCGAGACGGTCTACGTCTACGTCCGCGGCGAGTACCTCTACCCGGCCGAAACCCTGGAGCGGGCGATCGCCGAGGCACGCGCGCGCGGCTTCCTGGGCGAGAACGTGCTGGGCAGCGGCGTCAAGGTCGAGATGTACGTCCACCGCGGCGCCGGCGCCTACATCTGCGGCGAGGAGACCGCGCTCATGGAGTCGCTCGAAGGGAAGCGCGGCCATCCGCGGCCCAAGCCTCCCTTCCCCGCCCAGGCCGGCCTGTGGCAGCGCCCGACCACGGTGAACAACGTCGAGACCATCTGCAACGTGCCCTACATCGTGCTGCAGGGCGCCGCGTGGTACCGCACCATGGGCACGGAGAAGAGCCCGGGCAACCTGCTCTACGCCGTGGCCGGACGCGTCAAGCGGCCGGGCATCTACGAGCTGCCGCTCGGCACCACCGCGCGCCGCCTGATCGAGGAGTGCGCCGGCGGCATGCAGGACGGCTGCCGCCTGATCGGCTTCAACCCGGGCGGCGCCTCGACCGGCTTCCTCAGACCTGAGCACCTCGACGTGCCGCTCGACCACGAGTCGCTCCGGTCGGTCAAGACCATGCTCGGCACGGGCGGCATCACCGTGGTGGACGAGGCGTTCGGCCTGGTGCCGGCCGTCGAGACCTTCGTGCGCTTCTTCGAGCACGAGACCTGCGGCCAGTGCGCCCCGTGCCGCGAAGGCTGCGCCTGGGCGTCCAAGCTCGTGTCGCGCTTCCGCGACGGCACGGCGCGCCTCGACGACTTGGACGTCATGCTGGACGCGCTCGAGCACGCCGTGGGCAGGACCATCTGCGTCTACCCCGAGGCCCTCGCCGGGCCGGTGCGCCTGGGCGTGGAGAACTTCCGCGAGGACTTCGCGCGGCTGGTGAAGAACAAGGCGGCGGCCGAGAAGCCCGCCTCGAGCCAGGAGGCCTGAGCCCCATGCCGAAGATCACCCTGAACGGCAAGGAGGTCGAGTTCCCGGCCGGCCAGACCGTGATGCTGGCCGCGCGCGGGCAGGGCATCGACATCCCGCACTACTGCTGGCATCCGGCGCTCTCCGTGGTCGGCTCCTGCCGCATGTGCCAGGTCGAGGTGCACGGCCCGGGCCCCAAGCGCCTGGCCACGGCCTGCAACCTGCCCTGCGTCGACGGCATGGTAGTGGTGACCGAGTCGCCGGCCGTGGCGCGCGCGCGCGCCGGCGTGCTCGAGGACCTGCTGCTCAACCACCCGCTCGACTGCCCGATCTGCGACAAGGCCGGCGAGTGCTGGCTGCAGGACTACGCCTACGAGTACGGCGCGGCCGTGGGGCGCAACGACTTCCCGCGGCGCAAGTGGAACAAGCGCGTGGACATCGCCGAGCACGTGCTGCTCGACCAGGAGCGCTGCATCCTGTGCACCCGCTGCGTGCGCTTCCTCGACGAGTTCGCCGGCAAGGCGGAGCTGGCGGTCCTGGGGCGCGGCGCGCACTCGGTGATCGACATCTTCCCCGGCATCAAGGTCTCGTCCGGCTACCAGGGCAACCTGGCGGACATCTGCCCGGTCGGCGCGCTCACGCTCAAGGAGTTCCGCTTCCAGACGCGCGTCTGGTACCTCGAGGGCACGGACACGGTCTGCCCCTCCTGCTCGCGCGGCTGCTCCATCACGCTCGACGTGCGCGACAACGCCGTGCTGCGCGTGCGGCCGCGCGTCAATCCCGAGGTGAACGGCCACTTCATCTGCGACGTGGGCCGCTTCGGCCTGCTCGAGGCCTTTCGACCGGCGGAGCGCCTGGCGGGCGCACGCCTGCGCGGCGAGGCGGTCGAGCTGGCGCAGGCGGCGCGCGCCGCGGCCGAGGGCCTGACGCAGGCGGCGCGCGCCGGCGGCTCCGTGCTGGTGCTCGCCTCGCCGAACGCTACCAACGAGGAGCTGTTCCTGCTGAAGAAGGTGCTGCTCGAGGCCGCGGCATTGCGCGGGCGCGTGACCCTGGCCTTCCGCCAGGTGGCCGAGGAAGGCGGGGACGGCATCCTGCGGACCGGCCAGAACGCGGCCAACGTCGCCGGCCTGCGCGCGCAGGGCTTCGAGGAGCTGGACGCGGGCACCCTCGAGGCGCGCCTCGGCGCGGCGCGCGCTCTCTTCGTGCTCGACGAGGGCCTGACGCGCCTGGACGCGAAGGTCGAGCTGCTCATCGTGCAGGCGGTGCGCTCCGCGCTCGCCGCGCAGGCGGGCGTGGTCCTGCCGGGCAGCACCATCGCCGAGAAGGAGGGAACGCTGACCAACTGCGACGGCATGACGCAGCGCGTGCGGCCGGCGCTCAGGCCGCCTCCCACGGTCGCCGGCGACTTCAACTGCCTGCTGGCGCTCGGCCGGGAGCTCGGCGCGAGCGGCCTGCCGAAGACGCCGGGCGAGGCGTTCATCGCCTGGGCCGACGCCGGCGGCGAACGCGGCGGCCTCACCCTGGCCGCTCTGCCGCAGAACGGCATCCGCCTGGCCGCGGCGGCCAAGGAGGCGCAGTCGTGAGCGACACGCAGGTCTACTACCTCGCCTACCTCGTCAAGCTCCTGGTGGTCTTCACGCTCGCCGTGGGCCTGGTGCCGATCCTGGTCTACGCCGAGCGGCGCGTGTCCGCGCTCATGCAGTTCCGCTGGGGACCGAACCGCGTGGGCCCCTTCGGCCTGCTGCAGCCGTTCGCGGACATGGTGAAGCTCCTGTGCAAGGAAGACTTGGTGCCGGAGCGCGCCAGCAAGGTGCTCTTCACCATCGCGCCAGCGCTCACCTGCATCCCGCCGTTCCTGGTCATGTCCTTCATCCCCGTGGCGCCTTCCTTCGCCCTGGCCGGCCGCGAGATGAAGGGCGTGGTGGTCGACTCGCCGGTGGGCATCCTGCTGCTCCTGGCGCTTTCCTCGCTCACCGTCTACGGCCTGGCCATCGGCGGCTGGGCCTCGAACAGCAAGTACTCGCTGCTCGGGGGGCTCCGCTCCTCGGCGCAGATGATCTCCTACGAGCTGGCCATGGGCGTCTCGGTGCTGGCCGTGCTGTGCGTGGCCGGCACGCTCAACCTGACCGAGATCGTCTACCGCCAGACGCAGTTCTTCGGCTTCGACGCGACGAGCGGCAACTGGGCCGGCTGGAACGTCTTCGCCCAGCCGCTGGCCTTCGTCATCTTCCTGATCGCGGCCTTCGCCGAGACGAACCGCCTGCCCTTCGACCTGCCCGAGGCCGAGTCGGAGCTCGTAGGCGGCTACCACACCGAGTACTCCTCGATGAAGTTCTCGCTCTTCTTCATGGGCGAGTACATCGGCATGGTGGGCATCTCCAGCGTGCTGGTGGCGCTCTTCCTCGGCGGCTGGCACTTCCCTGGCATGCACGCGCTCGGCCTGCAGCCGGGCACGCTGCCGTTCACCATCCTTGGCCTGCTGGTCTTCCTGGCGAAGATCGGCGTGCTGTTGTTCTTCTTCATCCACGTGCGCTGGACCCTGCCGCGCTTCCGCTACGACCAGCTCATGCGCATCGGCTGGAAGGTGCTCCTGCCGCTGGCGCTCTTGAACGTGCTGGTCACCGGCGCGGTGGTGGCGGGGAGCTGATCCATGGAAGTGCTGGAACGTGTCGCCTTCTACGTCATGGCCGTGATCGCGGTCGCCTCCGCCCTGCTGGTGGTGGTGAACCGCAACCCGGTCGCGAGCGCCATGTCGCTGGTGGGGACCTTCCTGGCGGTGGCCGGGCTCTACCTGACGCTGAATGCCACCTTCCTCAGCGCCATCCAGGTGCTGGTGTACGCGGGCGCCATCATGGTGCTCTTCCTGTTCGTGATCATGCTCCTGAACCTGGAGCGCGAGCCCTTCGACCTGCCGGGCTTCGGCCGCATCGCCGGCTTCGCCTTGAGCGTGGTCCTGCTCTTCAGCCTCATCTCGCTGGCGCTCAACGCCACCGCCCGGCCCGAGACCTCGGCGCGCGGCGGCTCGGGCGCGGAGATCGGGGACGTGTTCTTCTCCGACTACCTGTTCCCCTTCGAGATGGCGTCGCTGCTGCTCTTGGTCGCCATGGTCGGCGTGATCGTGGTGGCGCGCCGCAGAAAGCCCGAGGAAGAAGAGGAGGGCGAAGCATGATCACCGTCGTGGACTACTACGTCGTCGCCTCGATCCTGTTCGCCATCGGCGCGCTCGGCTTCCTGCTGCGCAAGAACGTGCTGGTGATGTTCATGTCGGTCGAGCTGATGCTGAACTCGGCCAACCTGGTGCTGGTGGCCTCGGCCAAGAGCTTCGACCTGGCGCGCGGCTCCGCCTTCGCGCTGGTCTCGGTGGCGGTGGCGGCGGCCGAGGTCGGCGTGGGCCTCGCGATCATCATCGCGCTGTTCCGCTTGAAGGCCACGGTCGACGCCGAGGAGATCACGAACCTGCGCGGCTAGCGCCCGCGCGTCCGGCCGCGGCGCGGCCCACTGGAGCGGCTTGTACCCATGCAAGAGAACCTGCTCGAGCTCATCATCCTGATCCCCTTCGCCTCGGTGGCGGTGCAGTACTTCCTGCACCGGGTGCTGCCGGCGCGCCTGGCGGGGCTCATCGCCTGCGGCGCGGTGCTCGTGCCCTTCCTGCTGACGGTCGTGGTCGGGCGCGGCATCGGCAGCGCCGCCCCGCAGGTCCCGGCCGTGACCGCGACCATCGCCTCCTGGCTGACCGGCGGCGGGCTCGAGGTCGCCTTCGGCCTGCGTCTCGATCCGCTCTCCTGCGCCTGGACGCTGGTGGTCACCGGCATCGGCTTCCTCATCCACGTCTACTCGCTCGGGTACATGCACCACGATCCCGGGTTCAAGCGCTTCTTCATCTACATGAACCTGTTCATCGGTTCGATGCTGGCGCTGGTGCTCGGCGACTCCCTGCCGCTGCTCTTCCTCGGCTGGGAAGGCGTGGGCCTCTGCTCCTACCTGCTGATCGGCTTCTGGTTCGAGGACATGGACAACGCCCGCGCCGGGCAGAAGGCCTTCGTCGTCAACCGCATCGGCGACCTCGGCTTCCTCCTGGCGATGCTCATGATCTTCCAGACCTTCGGCACGCTGGACATCGCCACGGTCACGAGCAGCCTGTCCGCCGGCCACGCCCAGGGCCTGTACCCGCTCGGCGACGGGCGCATCACGCTGATCGCGCTCTTGCTGTTCGTCGGCGCCTGCGGCAAGTCGGCCCAGCTTCCCCTGTTCGTGTGGCTGCCGGACGCCATGGCCGGCCCGACGCCGGTGTCGGCCTTGATCCACGCCGCCACCATGGTCACGGCCGGCATCTACATGGTCGCGCGCTTCAGCGTGTTTTTCGCCCTGGCGCCGGTCGCGTCCGCGGTCGTGGCCATCGTCGGCGCGCTCACCGCCTTCGTCTCGGCGACCATCGCGCTGCGCCAGCGCGACATCAAGAAGGTGCTGGCCTACTCCACCTGCTCGCAGCTCGGCTACATGTTCCTGGGGCTCGGCGTCGGCGCCTACGGCGCGGCTGTCTTCCACGTGGTGACTCACGCCTTCTTCAAGGCCCTGCTCTTCCTCGGCGCCGGCTCGGTGATCCACGCCCTCTCCCACGAGCAGAACGCCATGAAGATGGGCGGCCTGAAGCCCCATCTGCCGCGCACGCACTGGACCTTCTTCGTGGGCTGCTTCGCCCTGGCCGGGATCTTCCCCTTCGCCGGCTTCTTCTCCAAGGACAAGATCCTGGGCGAGGCGCTGCTCGGCCACGGCTGGCTCTTCCCGCTGGTCGGCGTGCTCGGCCTGATCACCGCGCTCATGACCGCGTTCTACACGTTCCGCCTCTACCGCCTGGTGTTCACCGGGCCGGAGCGCCTCGACGACCACGCGCGCGCGCACCTGCATGAATCGCCCGCCACCATGACGCTGCCGCTGGTGATCCTGGCGCTCCTGTCGATCGTCGGCGGCGCCTTGTCGCTGCCGGCCTTCGCCCACTTCGACCTCCTCGGCGACTACCTGCGGCCGATCTTCGCGTCCGCCCTCGCCGTGGCCGGCGAGCACGCGCACCACGCCGTGAACGTGGAGGTGGCGCTCATGCTCGTGTCCTTGGCCGTGGTCATCGGCGGCGCCTGGTGGGCCTGGAACCGCTTCGCAGAGGGACCGGGCGATCAACTGCCGCTGCCGCAGAGCGGGCTGCCCTTCCTGCTCGAGAACAAGTGGTTCGTGGACGAGATCTACGCCATCTTCGTGATCGGCCCCATGCGCGGCACCGCGCTCTTGGCCGGCTTCTTCGACCGCTACGTCATCGACGGCATCGTCAACGGCCTGGCGCGCCTGTGCGACCTCTGCGGCGCGTTCGTGCGCCTGCTGCAGAACGGAGCGGTGCACACCTACGCCCTGCTCTTCCTCGCCGGCGCGGTCTACCTGGTCTGCTCGCTCTTGTAGTGCCCACGAATGGGAGCGCTCGACTTGAACAGCTTCGGCATCCTGTCGCTGATCACCTTCCTCCCGCTCTTGGGCGCGCTCGTGGTCGCCTTCCTGCCCCGCGAGAATCCCAAGGTGCTGCGCGCCGCCGCGCTGCTGTTCGGCCTCGCCAACCTCGGGCTGTCGCTGCTCATCGTGAACGCCGCCGGCACGATGGTGTTCGTCGAGCGCCTGAACTGGATCCCCGCCTTCGGCGTGTGCTACGGCATGGCCGTGGACGGCATCTCCATGCCGCTGGTCATCCTCTCCTGCCTGGTGGTGCCGATCATCGTCGCCACGACGTTTCACGTCGGCAGCGGCCTGAAGGAATACCTGGTGCTGCTGCTCATCATGGAGACGGGGATGGTGGGCGTGTTCTGCGCCACGGACATCATCCTCTTCTACGTGTTCTTCGAGCTGACGCTCGTGCCGCTCTACTTCCTGATCGGCATGTTCGGCGGCGTCAACCGCATCTACGCCGCGTTCAAGTTCTTCCTGTTCACCGCCTTCGGCTCGCTGCCCATGCTGGTGGCGATCCTCTTCCTCCTCTACCAGCACCACCAGACGACCGGCTTCTGGTCGGCCTCGATCGCGGACCTGCGCTCCCTGCAGCTCGACGCGGCCACGCAGAACTGGGTGTTCGCCGGCTTCGCGCTGGCCTTCGCCATCAAGGTGCCGCTCTGGCCGCTGCACACGTGGCTTCCGGACGCGCACGTGCAGGCGCCGACCGGCGGCTCGATCGTGCTGGCCGCCATCATGCTGAAGCTCGGCACCTACGGCTTCCTGCGCATCGCCATGCCGCTCGCGCCGCAGGCGGCGCACACCTTCGCCACGCCGGTGCTGGTGCTCGCCGCGATCAGCGTCATCTACGGCGCCTACCTGGCCTGGGCGCAGGACGACCTGAAGAAGCTGGTGGCCTGCTCCTCGGTCAGCCACATGGGCTTCGTCATGGTCGGCCTGTTCGCGCTCGAACCGCTGGCCGTGCGCGGGGCCATGCTGCAGATGCTGAACCACGGCGTGTCCACGGGCGCGCTCTTCTTCCTGGTCGGCTGCGCCTACGAGCGGCGCCACAAGCGCGGGCTCGACGACTACGGCGGGCTGGTCAAGGTCTCGCCGGCCTTGGGCATCGCTCTCGTCATCACCTCGCTCTCCTCGATCGGCCTGCCGGGCCTGAACGGCTTCGTCGGCGAGCTGCTCATCCTCCTCGGCGCCTTCAAGACGCAGCCCGTGTTCGCGATCCTCTGCGCCTCGGGCGTGCTGCTCGGCGCGATCTACATGCTGCAGATGGTGCGGCGCGTCTGCTACGGCACGCCCAACTGCGAGGAAGCGGCGCGCCTCTCCGACATGAGCGTCGCCGAGAAGTTCGCCTTCGCGCCGCTCGTCATCCTCATGTTCTGGATCGGCCTGGCCCCGGGCTTCCTGCTCGAGCGCATCGGACCGGCGGTTGACTCGATCCTCGCGGCTCTCGGAAACACCTGATCATGTTCCAAGACATCGCACTCGCGGGCCCCATCCTCCTGCCGGCGCTCGCCGCCCTCCTCCTGCTCGGCGTGGAGCTCTTGGCCGGCGGCCGGCGCTCGCAGGGCTCGTTCCTGCTGTGCGCGCTGGGAGCCCTGGTGGCGCTGCTCTACAGCGGCTTCTTCCTGGCGAAGGGCCGCACCGGTCTGGCCTTCCACGGCACGCTCAACGTGGACAACACGGCGCTGCTCATCTCCGTCATCGTGCACTTCTCCGCGCTGCTCGCCGTGCTGCTGTCGCGCTCCTACCTGGCCGCGCGCCGCGACGTGGACGCCCCCGAGTACCACTCCCTGATCATGGTGGCGGCCTCCGGCATGGCCATGCTGGCCGCGGCCAACGACCTGGTGAACGTCTTCCTCGGCGTCGAGCTGATGTCCATCCCGCTCTACGTCCTGGCCGCGATCCAGCGCAAGAGCGTCCGCTCGGTGGAGGCCGGCCTCAAGTACCTGCTGCTCGGCGCCTTCGCCTCGGCCTTCCTGCTTTTTGGCATGGGCCTGCTCTACGGCGCCTCGGGCAGCACCTTGCTCTCGGCGCTCCCGGCCGAAATCGCGCGCCTGGGGACCGACGGCGGGCTCGCCGCGTTCGGCGTGGTCATGTTCCTGATCGGCGTCTTCTTCAAGGTCGCCGCCGTCCCCTTCCACATGTGGACGCCCGACGTGTACGAGGGCTCCCCCACGCCCGTGACCGCGTTCATGGCCACGGCCACCAAGGCGGCGGCCTTCGGCCTGCTCCTGCGCTTCGCTCCGGTGATCGCGACCGGCATGGGGCCCGAGGCCGGCTCGTCCATGCTCGCCGTGATCGCCGTGCTCACCATGTTCGTGGGCAACCTGGGCGCGCTGCGCCAGCAGAACCTGAAGCGCCTGCTCGCCTACTCGTCCATCGCGCACGCCGGCTACATGCTGGTCGGCGTGGCGGCCATCGTCGCCGAGGACGGCGGCGAGATCGCGCTCACCGGCTCGTCCGCCATCGTCTTCTACCTCGGCGCCTACGCGGCCATGAACCTCGGCGCCTTCGGCGTGGCCGTGGTGCTCGACCGCGGCCAGGGCAAGGAGGGCGTGAACGAACTCAAGGGCCTCTGCAGCGAGCGGCCGCTCTTGGCCGCGGTCATGGCCGTGTTCACCCTGGCGCTCGCGGGCGTGCCGCCCACGGCCGGCTTCCTCGGCAAGTTCTACGTCTTCTCCTGCGCGGTGCAGGCGCGCATGTACGCGCTCGCCGTGGTCGCGGTCCTCGCCTCGGTCGTAGGCCTCTTCTACTACCTGCGCCTCATCCTGCTCATGTACTTCACCCCGCGCGAGGAGGGCGCCGAGCCGCGCATGCTGCGCACCGACTCCTTCCTGGCCGTGGCGTCCTTCGCCAGCGCCGTGCTGGTGCTCTGGCTCGGCGTGCTGCCGGGCTGGTTCGTGGGCTTCGTCGAGAAGACGGTGGGGGGATAGCCGCCCACCTCGCCGCTGCTGCCCCGACCCGCCGGCGCCCCGAGCGGCCGCCCCTTCCCTTGTAGCCCCTCGCCCGCACAGCGCGCGCCTCACCCGCCCGTGCCCGCGAGCCCCCGCGCTCGTCACGTGCGGCCAGCTCCGGAGCCATTCTCGCGGCGAGAGGCAACCTGATCACGGACCCGCGCCACGAGAGCGACGCATGACCTCCTGCGTCCGCTCAGGCCGCCGCGGCCGCCTGGCGAGCAGCAAGGCCGCGACCCCAGAGGACTCTACTCGGGCGCGGCCACACAATCCTCACCACCCCTCCCGGCCAAGGCGATCCGTCACCTCCGCTCACCCATCACACCAGACGTCCGTCTGCGTCACCGATCCCCCAACAACCATCAGTTGAGACACATCATCCGCGGCCTCTCCGGCCACGAACCTCAGCGCAGGAAACTGCGGACTCCAATCCCGTGAAACGACTCTGCACTGCCACTTGCCCGCCGCGACATTGGAGAAGTGGAAACGCCCCCTCTCGTCACATCGAGTGGTGTACAACCATCCGTCTCCCTGCGTCAGCCCCACCACGCGGTACTCGACACTCCTGCCCTTCTTGGACCGCACCTGTCCCTCTACCTCTCCGCGCTCACTCCCCATCAACACGGTCACCTCCCGACCGTCCGCCGCCGCCACTAGATCCTCGATGATGACCTGGCCCAGGCAACCTTCCTTCTCCGCCCTTATGAGTGCTCGCCTCAGCTTCGGCATCCTCAGAGTGAACACTCCGTCCTCCCCGCTCGTCGTCACCACCCACGGTTCAGTGGCGTGAAAGAGCATACCCTCGGCGTACATGGGCAGCTTCCCACCCATGAAGTCATGAAGCGAGACAATCGCACCTCCGACTGGACCTGCGCTCGTCACGACGCGGCCGCGCAGCACCGGGAGCTCGGCCATCTCAACGGTGATGTCCCTCGGAGTCGCCCCAGGGGCCCACGGACCAGCGACCCGCCTCTCGAAACCCGCAGCACTGACAAGAAGACAGAACGGCCCGTCCGGAATCTCGATCTTCTCCTGTCCGTCCCGGTCCGAGTCTAGCGCCCGCGAGTAGCAGTGCCTCAGCGCCGTCAGGGTATCCCTCAACCGCGCCGTCCCTGGAACGAGCGCCGTTTCTGGAAGCACCCACGCCTCCCACCCACGGAGCATCTGGTTCTGCCCTGCTGCCCTGAGCGTTGACGTCAGCGCGGGCACAACATGCACCTCCAGACCACCGGTACCGACCTTGATTTTGGTGAGC
The DNA here is from genome assembly GCA_020723465.1 of Phycisphaera mikurensis. Lineage (GTDB taxonomy): Bacteria > Planctomycetota > B15-G4 > B15-G4 > JADJEK01 > JACQZJ01. Next base: position 565 of record DYIW01000123.1, on the reverse strand, counting down.
CTGACGGTCGCGAATGCACGCCGCTCGTCAACGAGTTCCAGGTCACATTCCGCGCAGTCTTCGCCGACCGGGAGAAGAAACCGCCCCGCAGGATCCGTGGCACACTCCCACCCTGTGACGCGCGGCGCACCGCCTGCTGGCCACGCGGCCACGGTCAGGTCCGGAACGCCTTGGTTCGTCGGGTCCAGCACCATTCCCCCGATCGCCAGCGATTCCTCCCCGGGCACCTCGATCCTCGTGTAACTCGTCTGCCCGTATTCGAGCTGAATCGGCTCGGATGAATACCACGCTCCCTCGGTCGCGGATGCGTACGCACGCAACGAGATTCCGACGGGCAGGCCCGGCACGATTGCCACGCCCGCTTCGCCCGTCAGAACGGGCTCGTGCAGCTCGGGAGACACCTCATGGTGTATTCTCCTTCCACCCGGATGATGCTTCGTTGGCAAGACACAGACACGGCATTGCACGCCGGATCCTTTCGGACTGGCGACCTGTACGCTCAGTGTGCCTGCTGTGGCGTCTCACGGTCTTTGCGACCGGCCGTCCACGATCTTTGGACAGTTGA
>DYIW01000122.1 GCA_020723465.1 Phycisphaera mikurensis | reverse complement strand
TCGGGCGGCGACATCCTCTTCCCTCTTGGGTTGCGGGCGAAGCCCGCGCTAAGAGCCTGAGCAGGTATCTACCGGTAGCCGCGCCGGGTCGAGGAGCGAGCAGGGCAAGGCGCGAGGAGGAGTCGTGTCAACGGAGAGACACGCCGACGACGAGCAACGCAGCCATGCGAAGCTACTCGGCCCGGCCCTTCGGGTTGCGGCCGCGGGGGATTCCTGCTCAGGCTCTGCGGCAGGCCAGGGCTTACCTGGCGCGCGTGCGGAAGGTCACCTCCACCGGATCGAGGGGCACGCCCTCACGGCTGCGGAAGGCGTCGTGCTGCTCGCTGTTCAGCCAGAAGCGGTATTCCCTGTCCGGCGCCAGGCGCACGGGAATGGTGAGGACGCGGCATTCGGCGTCATAGTGCACCTCGCCTGCGATCTCGGGGAAGTCCGGGCCGCCGCCGGCGACCGACCACATCTTGTCCAGCATCGGCCGATCGAAGGTCACCACGATCTCCGCCAGGTCCGGGGAGACGTCCGTGGCGCCGTTTGGCGGCGTCATGCCGGCCACGTGCGGCGCGCGCGCCGCGCGTTCCTGGTCCTGCGCCGCGTGCTCCTCTGCCCAGCGCTCGAAGAACGTCACGATCTCCGGCATGAAGTCGTCGAAGGCCGGGTAGCGCTCGCGGTCGGACTCGTATTGAGCCAGCGCCTGCGCCAGCTCGCCGATCCAGACGAAGCCCATGGCGTGCTGGCTCTGCGCCTCCTTGGCCGCGGCCCGCTCGCCCTCGCTGGCGCTCACGAAGCGCACCACGCAGGCGCGCACCAGCGACTCGTACATCATGGTCTGCCAGTTGCCGTAGGCCATGCGCTGCATCAGGCCCGCGCGCGGCGCGAAGATCCGCTCCGCGGCCGGCCGCAGGCTCCCCAGGTGCCGGTCGACCAGCGCGTTGGTGTAGCTGTGGCAGAACTCGTGCGCCACCGTGCCGGCGACGCCCGCGCCGATGACGGGCACACCCGCGGCGTCGAACTCATACACGCCGAGCACCGGAGTAATCTCCTCGCGGCCGTCCGCGAAGCGGATGCCGCAGCCGTAGTTGCCCCCGCCAAGCAGCATGCCGACGTGCACGTGGAAGGTCGCTCCCGGCCGCGCGCCGAAGAAACGGTCGAACCACTCGACGTAGCGGCGCTCGGCGAGACGCGCCTCCATGCGCGCCGCGGCCGCCTCGAAGAGCGTGGCGTGCTCGGTGAAGAACTCGGAGAAGCGCGTGTCGCGCGCGAAGGCGCCCGCCTCCTCCAGGAAGGCGCGCGCTTCCTCCAGGCGCCAGCGGCCGTCCAGGCGCTCCGGCTGCTGATCGAAGGGAATGCGCTCGGCCAGGGTCTCGGCGTCCGCGATATGCAGCGCCATGCTCATGACCGCGTCGTAGCTCACCCCGCGCTCGCGCCTGAGGCGTGCCGCCGACTCGATGGCGGCATGGTCGCGAAAGGCGCCGAAGCGCTCCGCCACGGCCTCGGCGTAGGGCGACGCCGAGTTCGGCTGGTTGTACTCCGGGTTGCCGGCGAGGCGGAAAATGATGCTCAAGAGTTCGACGCGCGCGTCCACGCTGGCGGTGAGCGCGGCGGCGCCGGGCGCGTCCTCCGCCGCGGCCGCGGGTCGCGCGGCGCAGAGCACGAACAGAAGGAGCGGGATGAGTCTCATGAATCCTCCTTGGGTGGAAACGCGCGGCGCGGGCGGTGCGCGCTCACTCGAGCGCGGCGGCGATCGCGCGCGCCAGGGCGGCGCCTTCAGGGCCGAGCGACGCGGCCGGCCACTCGATCCCCAGCCCCGTGCCGTCCGGGAACCTGGGGATGACGTGGAAGTGCACGTGGTCCACGTACTGGTGCGCGGCGCGGCCGTTGTTCTGCAGCACGTTGAAGTCGCGCGCCCCGGTCGCGCGCAGCACGGCGCGCGCGAGGCGCGGCAGCACGCGGCCGATCGCGGCCGCGGCCTCGTCCGAGAGGCGATCCAGCGTGACCGCCTCCTCCCTGGGGATGACCAGCGTGTGGCCGCGGCTCAGGGGGCTGATGTCGAGGAAGGCGAGCACGTGCTCGTCCTCGTAGACCCGATGACAGGGGATCTCGCCCCTCAGGATCTTGCTGAAGACCGTTTCCGCCATGTCGCGCCTCCGCCCGTCCGGGACCGCCCGTGCGCCGCGCGGCCGCCGGAGGGGCCATTCTCGCGGGAGCCTGGCGCGCCGCCAACACGATTCCCGCGCGCCCGCTGCCAGGCGTGGCGCAGGTCGCGCGGCAGCGCCTCCTCGAACTCCTGGCGCGCCCCGGTCGACGGATGGTCGAAGGCCAGGCGGTGCGCGTGCAGGGCGAGGCGCTCGAGGAAGAGGACGCGCGCCAGCGCGCCGCGCCCGCCGCCGTGGCGCCGATCGCACAGCACGGGCATTCCGGCGCGCGCCAGGTGCAGGCGCAACTGGTGGGTGCGGCCGGTGAGCGGCCGCGCGCGCACCAGGGCAAGGGCGCCGCGCTCCTCCAGCACCTCGTACTCGGTGCGCGCCTCCTTGCCGTCCACGGGCGTGGCGATCGTCCCCGTGCGCGCCGCGCCCGGCAGACGCTCGACCAGCGCGAGGTATTCCTTGGCCACGCGCCGCTGCGCGAAGCCCTGCACCAGCGCGCGCCACGCCGCCGGCGAGCGCGCGACGACCATGAGGCCCGAGGTTTCCTTGTCCAGGCGGTGCACCAGGCCGAAGCCCAGCTCGCGGCCGAGACCGAGCAGCTCCGGGTAGCGCGCCACGAGCGCGTTCAACAGCGTGTCGCTGCCGTGCCCGGGGCCGGGATGGACGCTCAGGCCCGCGGGCTTGCTGAGAACCACGACATCCGCGTCCTCGTGCAGCACGCGCAGGCGGATCCTGCGGTTCGGCAGGGGCGCCGCCTTGTGTGAGCGCGCGGCCGCGACCACGTGAATCGCGCCCGCGGCCTCGAGGATCTCCCCAGCGCCGAGGACGCGGCCCTCCTGCGCGCCGCCCGATGCCACGAAACGCACGCGCCGCTCGCGCAGCAGCCGCGCCACGTGGCCGGGAACGGCCGCGAGGCGGCGCTGCAGGAAGCGCTCCACGCGCAGGCCCGCGTCTGCCGAGGAAAGCTCGAACACCGCCGGGTAGCGGGGCGTGCGCCGCCCCGGTTCTCTCTTCACGCCAGGCATGCGCCCTACCATACCCGAGGCGCTGGGCACGGCGCGCTCCGGTTGTGGCGCGAGTGGCCGCCGGCTACGATCGCACCCGTACGGGCGGCCTCACTCCCCCAGGGAGCGGACCATGAAGACGCTCATCAAGAACGGCACGATCGTCACCGCGGCCGACACGTTCCGGGGAGACGTGCTGATCGACGGCGAGACCGTGGCCGCGCTCGGCGCCGGACTCCAGGCCCCGGACGCGCGCGTCCTCGACGCGCGCGAGCGCATGGTCATCCCCGGCGGCATCGACGTGCACACGCACCTCGACATGCCGTTCGGCGGCGCCTTCTCGACCGACGACTTCCAGACCGGCACCATCGCCGCCGCCTTCGGCGGCACCACGTGCATCGTCGACTTCGCCATCCAGGAGGCGGGCGGCACACTGCGCCGCGCCTTCGACACCTGGCAGCGGAAGGCCGCGGGCAAGGCCGTGGTGGACTACGGCTTCCACATGATCCTGCGCGCGTACAGCGACGCGATCGGCGCGGAGATGGCCGAGCTGGTCGCCCAGGGCGTGACCTCCTTCAAGCTCTTCACCGCCTATCCGGGCGTGTTCTACCTGGACGACGGCTCGATCTTCCGCGCGCTCGGGCGCGCGCGCGACATCGGCGCCTTGATCTGCGTGCACGCCGAGAACGGCCTGGTGATCGCCGCGCTGGTGCAGGAGGCGCTCGCCCGCGGCGACGTCGCCCCGCGCTTCCACGCCCTGACGCGGCCGCCGCTCGCCGAGGCCGAGGCCACGCGCCGCGTCATCCGCCTGGCGCAGCTCGCGGGCGCGCCGCTCTACGTGGTGCACCTGTCGGCGGCCGAGGCCCTGGACGAGGTGCGCGCGGCGCGCGCCGAGGGCGCGCAGGTCATGGCCGAGACCTGCCCGCAGTACCTCTTCCTCTCGCACGAGAACTACGAGGAGCCGGGTTTTGCCGGAGCGAAGTACGTGATGAGCCCGCCGCTGCGCTCGGCGGCGCGCCAGGAGGAGCTGTGGCGCGGCCTGAGAAACGGCGAGCTGCAGGCCATCGCCACCGACCATTGCCCGTTCAACTTCGCCAGCGACAAGCAGCTCGGCCGCGAGGACTTCTCCAAGATCCCGAACGGCGCGCCCGGCATCGAAACGCGCATGAGCTTGACCTACGACGGCGGTGTGGCCGCCGGCCGCTTCTCGGTCAACCGCTGGGTCGAGCTGACCGCCACGGCGCCGGCGCGCATCTTCGGCCTGTTTCCGCGGAAGGGCACGATCGCGCCCGGGAGCGACGCGGACATCGTCATCTTCAATCCCGGCGCCCGGACCACCATCTCGGCGCGCACGCACCACATGAACGTTGACTACAACCCGTACGAGGGACGCACCGTGACGGGCGTGCCCGAGACCGTTCTCTCACGCGGCGAGGTGATCATCGAGAACGGCCGTTTCCTGGGCAAGCCCGGGCGCGGCCGCTATCTGAAGCGCGCCCCCCAGGGCGCAGGCGAGGCAAACCCATGGAAGACAGTCCCGCAGGACGCATCTCCGCGGACGCGGTGATCCGCAAGCACAAGGAGTTCCTGCTCCCGGCCGTGGCCAACTACTACCAGGAGCCGCTCGTCCTGGAGAGCGGCCTCGGGCTGCGCCTGCGCGACGTGGCGGGCCGCGAGTACCTCGACTTCTTCGGCGGCATCCTGACCATCTCCATCGGCCACTGCGATCCGCGCGTGACCGGCCCCTTGAAGGCGCAGATCGACCGCCTCGGCCACGTCTCCTCGCTCTACCCCACGCTGCCCGCGGTGGAGCTGGCGGAGAAGCTGGCGCGCATCACGCCCGGCGACCTGAAGAAGAGCTTCTTCACCGCATCCGGCACCGAGGCGGACGAGACCGCGGTCATGCTGGCGCAAGTCTTCACCGGCGCGCACGAGATCATCGCCCTGCGCTACGGCTACTCCGGGCGCTCGCTGCTCGCCCAGGCGCTGACCGCGCACTCGGCCTGGCGCGCGGTGCCGACGCAGGTCGCCGCCGTCAAGCACGCGCTCGCCCCGTACTGCTACCGCTGTGCGCTCGGCCAGTCCTACCCGAGCTGCGAGGTGCGCTGCGCCGCGGACCTCGCGGAGCTGATCAAGACCACCACCCTCGGCGCGGTGGCCGGCTTCCTGGCCGAGCCGGTCATGGGCGTGGGCGGCTTCATCGTGCCGCCGCCCGAGTACTTTCCCATGGCCGTGGACATCGTGCGCAAGCACGGCGGCGTCTTCATCTGCGACGAGGTGCAGACCGGCTTCGGCCGCACCGGCGGCAAGATGTTCGGCATCGAGCACTGGGGCGTGCGCCCGGACATCATGACCATGGCCAAGGGCGTGGCCAACGGCCTGCCGCTCGGCGTCACCATCGCCAGCGAGCGCATCGCCAACGCCTTCAAGAAGCTCACCATCTCGACCTTCGGCGGCAACCCGCTCTCCTGCGCGGCGGCGAACGCCACCATCGACGTGATCGAGCGCGAGAACCTGGCAGGGAACGCCCAGGCTCAGGGCCGGCGCCTGCGCGCCGGGCTGGAGGATCTGCAGGAGCGCTACCCGGAGATCATCGGCGAGGTGCGCGGCATGGGGCTGATGCAGGCTCTCGAGCTGGTCCGGAACGAGCTAGCGCGCGACCGCACGCCCTACCCGGAGGCGGTGCTGCGCCTGTTCGAGGAGACCAAGAAGCGCGGCCTGCTCATCGGCCGCGGCGGCCTGGCCGGCAACGTGCTGCGCATCAGCCCGCCGCTGACCGTGGGCGCGAGCGAGGTGGACGAGGCCCTGGCCGTGCTGCGCGAGTCGTTCGAGGCGGTGGTGCGGGGAGGTACGTGATGGTTGACCTGGGCATCGAGGTCTGCGGCATCCGCCACGTCAATCCGTTCCTGCTGGCCTCCGGGCCGCCGGGCACCAACGGCAAGGTCATCCAGCGCTCCTTCGCGCTCGGCTGGGGCGGCGCGGTGTGCAAGACGCTCAGCCTGGACAGCAGCAAGGTGGTCAACACCGTGCCGCGCTACGGCAAGCTCACCGCGCGCGGGCGGCCGGGAGAGGTGATCGGCTTCGAGAACATCGAGCTGATCTCCGATCGGCCGTTTGCCGCCTGGCTCGAGGAGCTGGCCGAGTGCAAGCGCGCCTACCCCGAGCGCGTGCTCATCGCCTCGGTGATGGAGGAGTACCGCAAGGACGCCTGGGTGGAGATCGTGGAGCGCGTGCAGCAGACCGGCGTGGACGCGCTCGAGCTGAACTTCTCCTGCCCGCACGGCCTGCCCGAGCGGCGCATGGGCGCGGCCATGGGCATGGACCCGGAGATCGTCGAGGAGGTGACCGGCTGGGTGAAGCAGGCGGCGCGCGTGCCGATCTACGCCAAGATGACGCCGAACGTCACCGACCCGACCGCGGCGGCGCTCGCCGCCGTGCGCGGCGGCGCCGACGGCCTGGCCGCCATCAACACCGTGCTGTGCGTCATCGGCGTGGATCTCGACACGCTCCGGCCGCTGCCCACGGTCGAGGGCTGCTCCACGCCGGGCGGCTACTCGGGCCCGGCCATCCGCCCGATCGCGCTGCGCCACGTCATGGAGATCGCGCGCGCCTGCCCGGGCGCTGGCATCTCGGGCATGGGCGGCATCGAGACCGCGGAGGACGCGGTGCAGTTCCTGCTGCTCGGCGCGCACACCGCGCAGGTGTGCACCGGCGCCATGCTGCACGGCTACGAGATCATCGAGGGACTGTGCGCCGGCCTGGCCGCCTTCATGGAACGTCACGGCTTCCGCGGCGTGGCGGACATCGTCGGCAAGAGCCTGCCCTACTTCACCACGCACGCCGGCCTGGTGGAGCGCCAGCGCGCGGCGCGGCAGGGCAAGGCGGCGCCGCCCCAGGCGCGCGACGACCTGTGGCAGGGGGACATCGCCAAGGAGACGCGCGGCCTGCTCGGGGAGTGAAGACTTCGCGCCCAGGAGCCGCTGCCGCGGCGCGGCCGGCGGCATCGTCGTCTGGTCTTCCCTTCGACCTGCCATGACCGCCCGCGGCCGCTCAGAACGGATGGACCGCTGAGCGAACCGGATCTCCCAGGCAAACTAACGTCTCTGCTGGATGTAACTTACGGTGTTGCAACAGGACGACAGCGCTCGTCTGATCTTGCCCTTCGCCCTGACAACCCTGGCCGCGTGCCCTGGCCCCCGGCGCGATGGGTCGCTCCGAGGGCTGGCACTGTTTAGACTTACATGGGTAACTTTTAGTAGTCTGCGTGCTCATGCAGCTCAGTTGAACAGGAGAATCCGGAAGCCGTGAAACGCGGCTGGACAGGCAGACATGAGGTCACCAAGGTTGGCGCGGAATCGGTCCGCGCTTTCGTGCCCGCCCCGCTTCCGCCCGTGCCGCCGCTCTCGTTCGACGCAGGGCTCCAGCGCGCCCTCGAGACCGCCGTGCTGGCGCTCGGCCGCCTCGACGGCGTCTCGACGCTGCTCCCGGACCCGTCGCTCTTCCTCTACGCCTACGTGCGCAAGGAGGCCGTGCTCTCCTCGCAGATAGAGGGCACTCAGTCGTCGCTCTCGGACCTCCTGCTCTTCGAACTGAACGAGGCGCCCGGCGTTCCCCTCGACGAGGTCGTCGAGGTCTCGAACTACGTCGCGGCGCTCCGTCACGGTCTGGAGCGCCTGCGCGAGGGCTTCCCGCTGTCGAGCCGTCTGATTCGAGAGATCCACGGCGTCCTGCTGTCGCGCGGGCGCGGCAGCGAGAAGAATCCCGGGGAGTTCCGGCGCTCGCAGAACTGGATTGGCGGCGCCCGGCCGGGCCTGGCGAGGTTCGTCCCGCCGCCCCACGCCGCCGTCCAGGAGTGCATGGCCGCACTCGAGCGCTTCCTCCACGCCGAGGACGACGGCCTGCCGGTGCTGGTGCGCGCGGCGCTCGCGCACCTGCAGTTCGAGACCATCCACCCGTTCCTGGACGGGAATGGCCGTGTCGGCCGGCTGCTCATCACGTTTCTCCTGTGCCACGCCGGCGTCCTGCACGAACCCCTGCTGTACCTCAGCCTGCACCTCAAGCAGCACCGCGCCGAGTACTACGAGCTGCTCGATCTCGTGCGCCGCGAGGGGGACTGGGAGGCGTGGCTCGCGTTCTTCCTCGAAGGCGTGCGGGCGACCGCGGCGGGCGCGGTGATCACAGCGCAGCAGCTTGGCAGACTATTCCAGGAGAATCGGCGCCGCATCGAGGAGAAGGGCCGACGCGCGGGCTCGGCGCTGCGCGTGCACGAGGTGCTCAAGGCGCGGCCCATCCTCTCGTTGACCGCCATCTGCGAAGACACCGGCCTGTCGTTTCCAGCCGCTTCCTCGGCCATGGGTGTCCTGGTCGAGCTCTGCATCGCGCGCGAACTGACCGGCAGGCGCCGCAACCGGCTCTTCGTGTACGACCGCTACGTCTCGATGCTCGCCGAGGGGACGGAGCCACTGTAGGCAGCGCCCGGCCGCTTCGCCCCGGCCGGCCGGTTTGCCTCAGCCCCCCAGCGCGAGCCGCGCCAGGTCGCCCTCGCTCGCCGGCTTGCCCTGGAGGCGCACCGCGCCCTTGATGAGCGTCTCCCGCGCCAGGTGCACCGAGACGTTCGGCTTGCTGATCAGCGGGCCCGAGGTCTCGTTCTCCAGCGGATCGAGATCGAGGGCCACGCCGTAGGCGCCTGCCTCGAAGCGGTTCCAGCCGAAGATGCGCACGTCGCGGCAGCCGCCGATCGACACCACGGCGCGGTCGCCGCAGTCCGGCGCGAAGCGGAACTCGTTGTCCTCGAGGATGAGCGCGGCGTTCAGCTCGGCCTCGCCGCCGTCGATCATGACGAGCGCGCCCGTGCCGTAGGGCGCGCCCGGGGTGGTCAGGTGCTTGAGCGACTTGTTGAAGCCGACCAGGCAGACGTTCCGCTCCAGGCGGATGGTGCCGCCGTGGCGGCCGCCGAAGGTGAAGGCGAAGCCGCCCTTGAAACCGTCGCCCGGCGCGAGCGCGACGTCCCGCACCTCGCAGTCCCGGATCAGGACAGTGCCCGTGCCTGGCGGCCCCTCGCGCGAGCGCGCCGTGACCTGGCAGAAGGTGCGGCCGAGCTGCAGCCCCTCGACACGTTCGATGGTGACGTCGCCGCGGCAGTTCTGCAGGTAGAAGCCGTGCTCGTCGCGGATGTTTCGCACCTGGGCGCGCGCCGCGGTGCCCTTGAACTCGAAGTCCTTGAGCTGGCTGCCCCACACGCCCCACTTCGAGGCCTTGCCGCGGCGCGAGGCGTGGTCATAGCCGCCAATGATGTCGCAGTCCCAGAAGCGGAAGCCCTCGTGCACGCCGCCGATGGCGAACATCACGGCCGCGCGATAGCCGGGCTCGATGTTCAGGTTCTTGAACAGGAAGTGGCCGTTCTTCACCTGCTGCGACACGAGGATGGTGTCCGCGCCCGCGCCCGAGCGGATCCAGACCGTGCCGCGCCCCTCGATGGTGATCGGCTGCCCGGGCAGGCCGCCGCTGGTGCGCGCGTTGTTCGCCGACGTCCCGCCCACGCCGATGGAAAAGCCGGGGTAGGCCCCGGCCTCGAGAAGAATGGTCGATCCCGGCCCGGCCTGCTCGAGGGCGGAGGCGATGGGGTTCGTGCTCTTGCGCGCCGCGCCGCCGATCGAGACCGTGGTCGGCGTGCACTGCGCGACGATCGCCGGCCTGGCGGCCGTCTGCCCCAGGCCGAGCGGCCCCCACGCCAGCGCCAGCAGTCCAGCAAGCACGCGCTTCATCACGCCGCTCCACATCGCGGCGGCGCCGCAACCAAACCCGGCTGCTTGCATCGATCCGAGGCTGACGGGAGCATCCAAGACCCTCGTCGGTGCGCCAGCCTTGGTCGCCGTCATGCCCCGTCCCTCGCCATGTGCGCCTTGTACTCATCGCAGGTCCGCTCGAGCGATGGCGGGGCCGGCTGGCGAAGCGCGCCTCGGTCGCACATCTTCTTCAGCTCGGCCACCTTCGGTTTGCACTCCCGCTCATGAGCCAGCCTCGGGTGCTTCGTCACCTCATCCACGGGGATTCCCCCGAGATACGCCAGCCACGTCTCGATGTTCCGGCACGGGACGACCACCAGAATCGGTTCGCCGGGCGCACGCTGCGCGAGGCCCTGGGCTACGAGCGCTTGGTCCAGCTCCCGCTCGCGAGCCGCGACTCCCGCCAGGTCACCGTCCCGCACGACGACCAGGGCGCGGTAGATGTGCGGCTGGGCCCGCAACGTCCTCACCTCGATGGGGTATCTCTCGCGCACCCACTGCTCAGCCGCCTGCTTCCCCTTCGGGCACTTCTCCATTCTTATCTGATGCCTCGTCCAGCCCTCCGCATAGAGGAAATCCCGGCAAAAGGCGTCGTGCTGAGGGTCCTCGCACAAGAGCACGAGTTGGGGCAGACGGCGGCTCACGGCTGCCAGCCCCGTGCGATGAGCTCAGACAGCTTCAGCGACCCTTCCGCTGGAGCGGCAAGGCTGACGACTTGCGTCGGACCATTCTCGCCCCGCTTCAACCAGATGCCCGCGTCCGCACCCAGGTAATCGATCAGTTCGGGGTGGTGGGAGCTGAGGATCGCCTGCGCCACGGTCCCTCCACGGGCGTCCTTCAAGGCGAGAAGCCAGGGCTGGAGCTCCGGAAGTGCCACGTAGTTGTCCGGCTCATCGAGGAACACGGCGCTCGCCTGGCCGGAAGCGAGGTGGAGGATCGCGTACAGCACGACGAGCGCCCGCTCTCCGTCGGACATCTCATCGAGCTTCAGCTCGTAGCGGCCGCTCTGGGCCTCCAGGATCACCACGAATGCACGAGCGTCGAGTCCGACCTTCTCCAGCCGGATCCCCTTGAAGCCCTGGATGACTTCAGACACTGCCTGGAGGTAGGCCGGCACGAGATCCTGCCGCTCCTGCAGAACGTGCCGATACCAGGCCGAGAAGTTCGCCCCGTCGCGCGCCAGCACCGCGTCCTCGGTTCTGGACTCAGTGAGCAAGCTCCGCGGGTACAGGCCGCACACCATGATGTTGCGCACGAAGTCCAGGAAGCGGCTAAGCTTCTTGTTGTCCTTGCCAGGCGGCACACGTGCCAGGTCGGACATGAACCAGTCCGCGGAGAACCGCGGCCCCTCTGAGTGGTTGTCCCGGTAAAGCTGCACCTCTCCTTCGACGAAGGAGAAGAGAGGCTTGCCGCCGGCCGTCAGTTGTTCGCTCCGTACCTTCGCCCGCCTGGCCTCGGCAACGTGCTCCACTTCGAGCCGGTAGCGCACGAGATCGCCCTCCAGCTCGACGTCGATCTCGAACGTCTGAACCCGACGGGACTGCCACGAGGTCAGCGTCGACGCCGGAAAAATCTCCGCGTCCGCAAGCATCGCCGCGCCGCTCAAGATCTGACGCAGGGCGAACATCACATCGAGTACGGACGACTTCCCGGCGCCATTCGGCCCGAGCAGCAGCCCGAGCTCGCCGAACGAGACCTCGAAGTTCACGAGGCACTTGTAGTTGTCGACATACAATCGCTTCAGCACCTTGCCTCTCCTCTCGCGCGGGCAGCCCGCTCCTCGGCGCTCGTCAGGTGGACGTCACTCACGCGCTCCGCCTTGAACCGGCCGTCCGTCCAGAACCAGGGGAACTGGTCCATAGGGTGCAGCATCCCGGGTTCCTTGCCACGGTCCTTGGCCCTCCGGTGCGGATCGGGCTTTTCGGTCACAGGCATTGGCGGCGCTCGCTGGCCGACCGCATCGCAGAGGCAACCAGGCACGGGATCCGGGGACCCCCGGGCCACCGATCGCCGGTGAGTGCCGGTTCCCCGCCCCATGGAGCCGCTCGGCGACGGCCGCTCCCGTGATCCTAGAAGCCGGGAGTCTCGGCCGGTAGGAACTTCGGAGTCGACGCCGGGGACCTGACCGCGCCCACGGCCGCCGGCTCCGCGCCTGGCGCCCGCCGCGGCGGGCGGTAGAATGCCCGGTCCATGTTCGAAGCCAAGATGACGAAGACCGAGAAGGCCCCGGCGCCGGGCGTCGAGGAGGTGGAGCGGCTGCTCGAGAGGCCGCTCCTCGACCTGGTGTTCGAGGCGGCGCGCGTGCACCGGGAGCACCACGACCCGCGCGCCGTCCAGTGCTCGCAGCTCCTCAGCATCAAGACCGGCGGCTGCTCCGAGGACTGCGGCTATTGCGCGCAGAGCGCGCACCACGAGACCGGGATCGAGCCCGAGCCGCTCCTCGACGTCGACGAGGTGCTCGCGGCCGCGCGGCAGGCCAAGGAGAACGGCGCGGCCCGCTTCTGCATGGGCGCAGCCTGGCGCAAGGTGCGCGATGGCAAGGACTTCGACCTGGTCTTGAAGATGGTCGAGGAGGTCAAGAAGCTCGGCCTCGAGACCTGCGTCACGCTCGGGAAACTCAGCCGCGAGCAGGCGGCGCGCCTGCGCGGCGCCGGCCTCGACTTCTACAACCACAACCTCGACACCGGCCGCAGCCACTATCAGAAGATCGTCAGCACGCACACGTTCGACGACCGCCTCGAGACCATCGATGCCGCGCGCTCGGCCGGCCTCCACGTCTGCTGCGGCGGCATCGTCGGCCTGGGGGAAACGCGCCGCGCGCGCGCCGAGCTCCTGGCCGAGCTCGCGGCCCTTCACCCCCATCCGGAAAGCGTGCCCATCAACTCGCTCGTCCCGGTGGCCGGCACGCCGCTCGCCGATGAGCCGCCCGTCGACTGGACCGAGGTGGTGCGCGCGGTCGCGGCCGCGCGCATCCTCATGCCGCGCTCCCACGTGCGCCTCTCCGCCGGCCGCGCCGCCATGACCGAGGAGGCGCAGGCGCTCTGCTTCCTCGCCGGCGCCAACTCGATCTTCATCGGCGACGAGCTGCTCACGGCGCGCAACGCCGAGCCCCGCCGCGACGCCCTCCTCCTCGAGAAGCTCGGGCTCAGGCCGGAACAGCCGTGACCTCCGAAAGCGGGCCAGGCCGCGCCGCGCCGCGCGGGCTCGAGGCCGAGCTGGCCGCCGGGCTCGCCAGCCTGGAAGCGCGCGGCCTGCTGCGCGCCCTCGCCCCACCCGACCAGGCGCCGGACCTCGCCGACTTCCTCTCGAACGACTTCCTCGGCCTGGCGCGCCACCCGGAAGTCGCGGCCGCGGCCGCGGCCGCCGCGCTCGAACACGGCGCCGGCAGCCGCGCCTCGCGCCTGCTGGGCGGCGGCTCACCCTTGCACGCGCAGGCCGAGGCGCGCGCGGCGCGCTGGCTCGCCTGCGAGTCCACGCTGCTCTTCCCCTCGGGCTACCAGGCCAACCTCGGCGTCTTGTGCGCGCTCGCCGGCCGCGGGGACGCGATCCTCTCCGACGCCCTGAACCACGCCTCGCTCGTGGACGCGGCGCGCCTCGCGCGCGCCCAGGTCTGCGTCTACCGCCACCTCGACCTGGAACAGCTTGACGCGCTGCTCCGGGCGCGGCGCGGCGCGCGGCGGCGCCTGGTCGTGACCGAGAGCGTCTTCAGCATGGACGGCGACCTCGCCCCGCTCGCCGCCCTGCATGAGCTGTGCGAGCGCCACGACGCCTGGCTGATCGTGGACGAGGCGCACGCCGCCGGCCTGCTCGGGCCAGAGGGCGCCGGCGCCTGGGCCGCGCTCCGCCGGCCGCCCGAGCAGGCGCGCCGCCTGGCCTGCCGCATCGTCACGGCCGGCAAGGCGCTCGGCGCCGCCGGCGCCTTCGTCGCCGGCAGCGAGATCCTCTGCCGCCACGTCGTCAACGTCGCGCGCACCTTCATGTACACCACGGCGCCGCCGCCGGCCGTGCCGGGCGCGCTGCTCGCGTCCCTCGAGATCTTGCGTGAAGCGGACGGTGCGCGCCGCGCCGTGCTGGAGCGGGCGCGCCGCCTCGCGGCCTCCGTGGGCCTGCCGCCGCCGGACGCGGCCATCCTCCCCTTCGTGCTGGGCGCCGAGGAGCGCGCCCTCGAGGCGGCCGCGCACTGCCGCGCGCAAGGTCTCGGCGTGATGGCCGTGCGCCCGCCGACCGTGCCGCACGGCACGTCGCGGCTGCGGATCGCGGTGCACGCCCACAACAGCGAGGCCGAGTGCCAGCGCCTGATCGATGCTCTCGCGCGCTTCCCGCGCGCTCTGCCTGGCGCGGCCGAAACGGCGCGCCGCGCCGCGACCCTGTTCGTGGTGGGAACGGACACGGGCGTGGGCAAGACCGTGGTCAGCGCGCTGCTCCTCAGGGCCGCGCGCGCGCAGGGGACGGCCTGCTACTGGAAGCCGGTGCAGACCGGGAGCGAAAACGACACCGAGACCGTGCGCCGCCTGGCTGAGGCGCCGGCCGAGGAACTGCTGCCGCCGCTCCATCGCTTCCCGCTGCCCGCCTCCCCGCATCAGGCCGCGGCCGCCGCGGGCGCGCGCATCGAGCTTGGCGCGCTGGAGGAGGCGCTCGAGCGCATGCGGCTCGCGCACCCCGGCGCCTGCCTCGTGGTCGAGCCCGCGGGCGGGCTCTTCGTGCCGCTGAACGACGAGACGTTGTTCGCCGACTGGTTGGCACGCGCGCGACCGGCCGTGGCGCTCGTGGCGCGCTCCGGCCTCGGCACCTTGAACCACACGCTGCTCACGCTCGAGGCGCTGCGGAGCCGCGGCCTCGAGCCGCGCGCGCTCTTCCTGGTCGGAGAACCCCATCCGGCCAACTGCGCGACCCTGCGCGATCTCACCGGCATCGAGCCGATCCTCGAGCTGCCGCATCTCGAGCCGCTCGACGGAGAAAGCCTCGAACGCTGGCTCGCGCGCCACGACCTCTCCGGGATCTTCGCGCCATGAGCGACGCACGGGGCCGCGGCGAGGAGCTCGTGGCGCGCGACGCGCGCGCCTGCTGGCATCCGTACACGCAGCACGGCGTCGAGGCCGCGCCTTTGCCCGTGGCGCGCGCAGAGGGCGCCTCGCTCTTCCTGACCGACGGCCGCGAGCTGATCGACGCCATCTCCTCGTGGTGGTCCT
Organism: Phycisphaera mikurensis; assembly: GCA_020723465.1. Taxonomy (GTDB): domain Bacteria; phylum Planctomycetota; class B15-G4; order B15-G4; family JADJEK01; genus JACQZJ01. The sequence goes on along the minus strand of DYIW01000122.1, from coordinate 979 downwards.
GCCTGCACGGGCACGGCCGGCCGGAGCTGGTCGCGGCCCTGTCGCGCCAGGCCGCGGAACTCGACCACGTGCTCTTTGCCGGCGCCACGCACGAGCCGGCCGTGGCGCTCGCCGAACGCCTGGTCGAAGCCGCGCCCGCCGGTTTGACGCGCGTCTTCTACAGCGACGACGGCTCGACTGCGGTGGAGGTCGCGCTGAAGATGGCCTACCAGGCGTGGGTGCAGCGCGGCGAGCCCGAGCGCCGGGTCTTCGTGGCTCTTACCGGCGGCTACCACGGCGACACCTTCGGCGCGATGGCGGTCGGCGATCCGGAGCCGTTCTTCCGCCCCTTCCGGCCGCTGCTGTTCGAGGTGCTGCGCGTGGCGCCGGATCAACGGAGCCTCGAGGCCGGCCTCGAGCAGCTCGGCGACAGGACGGCCGGCGTCATCATCGAGCCGCTGGTCCAGGGCGCGGCCGGCATGGTCATGCACCCGCCCTCGTTCGTGGCCGCGACGCGGGCCGCCTGCGACCGCGCGGGAGTGCCGCTGATCGCCGATGAAGTGCTGACCGGCTTCGGCCGCACGGGCACGCTCTTCGCCTGCGACAAGGCCGGCATCGCGCCTGACCTGCTCTGCCTGGGCAAGGGGCTGGCCGGCGGACTCTTGCCGCTCGCCGCGACCCTCGCCACCGAGGACCTCTACCGCGCCTTCCTCTCGACGGAGCGCGCGCGCGCCTTCTGCCACGGGCACACGTTCACCGCCAACCCGATCGCCTGCGCCGTGGGCCTGGCTTCGCTCGAGATCGCGCGGCGCGAGGACGTGCCCGCGCGCTTCGAGCGCATCGGCCGCACCATCGAGGAAGGGCTGGCGGCCGCGGCGCGCGCGCCCGGCGTGCGGGAACTGCGCCGCACGGGCGGCATCGTGGCGCTCGAGCTCGCGCCGCGCGGCGGCGAGGCCGCGGGCTACTTCGCCGCCCTCGGCCCGCGCCTGCGCCAGGAGGC
>DYIW01000121.1 GCA_020723465.1 Phycisphaera mikurensis | reverse complement strand
GCCCTCGGAGCCGCCCTCACCCTGCCCCACGACCCGGTTCGCGGCAAAGTCACCGATGGCCTCGAGCGCCGCGCCCTCCGCGCCGTCCGCTCCCAGGAAGTCCGCGTCCACGGCCAGGATCACGCGCGCGCGCTCGAGGCGCGGCCGCAGTACGCAGTCCGCGCCATAGGCGACGCGCCAGGCTTCGCGCCGCGGCGCGTCGTGCACCGATTCGTGCACGAAATGCCGGGCGACCGGACAGGCGGCCAGGAAGCGCCGGATCAATGACTGCTCGGAAGGGCCGAGCGTCGCGCGCGTGATCAGGACCACGGAGCGCGCGGCGCAGAGCGCCTCCGCCACCTGCCGGTCCGCCTCCGCCCAGGCGACCGGCGCGCCGCCGCGGCGCGGCCCGCGCAGGCGGTCCGGCTCATAGAGCGAGAGGATCGAGGCCTGCATGGCCGCGCTCGACGCTCCCCGGTTCAGGGGGTGGCCCCGCAGGCCCTCGATCTTCACCGGCCGGCCGTCGAGCGCCCGCACCACCATGCCGTAGGGAATCTGTCCCTCGGTCCAGGTGGAGGCATAGTCGAGAGGCTCCCCGGGATGCTGATACTCCGGCGTCTCCGCCATGCTCACGATGCGCCGATACGGCTTGCGGTCGCAGCCCGCGCCCGCGGACAGGGCGGCGGACGCGGCCAGGAGCTTCAAGGCGGTGCGGCGGTCGACCTCGGACCGCGGCGCAGGCGGCTCGTCGCCACGCTCGCTCTTCATCGATCGGCCCGGCTCCGCGCGCTTCATCGGTGGCACGTCGAGCAGTGGATCGGCGCGCGCGTCGTCTGCCCTGCCGGGCTGCCCGCGAGCGGCGGCTCCCTGTGGCACTTCAGGCACCAGCCCATCTTCAGAGAGAACACGCGCTCGACGCGGTCCAAGGTCTCCACCTTGCCGTGGCAGTCCACGCAGTCGAGGTTCGCGACCGGAGTCAGGTGCCGGCTGTGGTCGAAGTAGACGAAGTCGGCCAGGTCATGCACCTTCTCCCAGGGAATCGGCGCCTTCTCCTCCCAGTACTTCAGGAGCTTCTGGATGCCCGCCTTGATCTGGCCGTGCGCGTCCTTGGTCTGGATCTCCGTGTGGCACTTCATGCATGTCGAGGTCGGCGGAATCGTGGCGTGCGGCCCCTTCTCCGCGCGCGAATGGCAGTAGATGCACTCGATCTTGAACTGCCCGGCCATGATCGCGTGCGAGAACTCGATCGGCTGGGCCGGCTGATAACCGACCTCCAGATTAGCGGGCCAGAGCGCGTACGTGCCGAACGAGACGCCGATCGTCAGGGAGAAGACGACCACCGCCACGGCGATGTAGATGCGTCGTTCGAACTTCCTGGTGAACATCGACTCGTCACGCCGCCGGCGGAAAGGCCTTCCACCGCTCAGGTGGCGGCGGCCTCTGCTTCCGCCTTCTCGTACTTCTCCGCGATCCGGCGCATGGTCTCCTTGCGGTAGAAGCACCACGAGCAGAACGGCACGAGCTTCAGCTCCTCGGTGTCCGGATCGAGATAAGCGAACTCGACCGAACAGCCCTCGAGCCGCGCCGACTCGATCGAGTGCGGCTCCTCGAAGGGCAGGATCACGGCGAGCAGCCCGTCCTTGATCATGGTGTGCTTGAGGACCTGCTTCTTGAGGCTGCCGCCGCCGATCATGCCGGCCAGGATCTTGACGATGCCCCAGAAGGGGCTGCCGCCGCAGATCTTCTGTAGGTCGAGCGCGCGCAGCAGGCCGCCGAACGTCTTCAGCACCAGCAGGCGCCCGCGCCAGCGCTGCCAGAAGCGCGCAGGATCGAGCTGGTCGAGCACCGGATTGACCTGGCGCGCGCGCACCACGAACTCCTCGGCCAGCTCGTCGAGGGGGCGCTTCAGGTAGGCGCTCGGGGCGCGATAGCGCTCGCCGTCCGAGTAGAAGTAGGTGAACGACTCGCAGTTGGGATGCACGCCGCCGAAGCGCAGGCGATGCTTGCCGAAGAACTTGTACGCCGGCTCCACCATGCCGGAGATGCCGGCCGGGATGAACTCGACCTTGTCCGGCATGGCCGCGGCCACGATCTTCTCCGCGTCCTCGGGCGTGGTCATCCCGGTGCGCTCGTACTCGCCTTACTTCCACATCTCAGTGAGGGGCAGGAAGTTGAAGCGCTTGATGATGGCGCGGTGCTGATGCACGAAGTCGATGAGGTCCTTCATGTGCCGTTCGTTGAGCGATCGCGCCACGGTGCACGCCACGGTGTGGCGCAGCTTGCTGTGCTTGGCCAGGTTCTTGAACGCCTCGAGCTTCTTCTCGTAGGCCGCGGCGCTGCCGCGCATGCGGCGATAGATCTCCGGGTCGAGCCCGTCGAAGGCGATGAGCAGGTGCGTCTTGGTCTCGCACAGCTTCTTGCAGAACTCCTCGTCCGCCAGCTTCAGCACGTTGCTCGCCATGGTGAGCGGCAGCCCCAGGCGGTCGGCCAGGGCGATGATCTCGAACAGGTCCTTGCGCATGGTCGGCTCGCCGCCGAAGAGCTGCACGCGGGGCTTGTTCTTCCAGGTGGCCAGCTCCCCGAGGATCTTCTCGAAGTAAGAGAGCGGCGGGTGGAACTCGAAGCCCATGCCCGGGATGTTGGCGATGCAGATCGGGCAGTTGAGGTTGCAGCGGTTCGTGACGTCCAGGAAGACCAGGCGCGGATGGTGGTCGATCGCGCAGGAGTCGCACTTCAGGGAGCAGGAGATCTTGGCGTCGGGGTCGTAGTGGTAGATCTCGCGCTTGCGCCGCCACACCTCGGCGTCGTTGCTCACCAGGCCGTCGTTGTCGCCGCAGTCGGGACAGTGCTTGCGCAGGAAGACCTTGCCCTCGCGGATGACGTGCTCGGCGGGGACGCGCTTCTCGCACCCGCTGCACACGCCGGTGTTGATGGCTGCCATGCTTGCGCCTCCAGACCTTCCGCTCCGTGGATCGCGGCCTTCGGTCCCCGCCTGGCGAAGACCCGCCTCCAGCGCCTATCTCACGGCGCTGAAACGCGTTGAATAGCACAACCGCCGCCGCTCGGTCAGGCGTTTTCCGGCCGCGCCGCGGCCCGCGGCCGCGAGCGACGTTGCGGGCACGCATCGTAGAGCCCTCAGCGCGCGCCGCGCAACAGGCCCGCGCGGCGAGCGCGGCGGAGCACCCTTCTCCCTTCGGTCCTCAAGGGCTCCCTGGCCGCGCGCCGACGAGGGACGGAAGACCCGGATTCCCTTCGGAGCCGACCGCCATGAGGATCTTTGCGCGCTTGTTTCCCGCTCTCGTGGCCTGCCTGCTGTCCGCCCGCGCGGACGCCGGCCAGTTCGCGGCGAACCACCTGTTCGCGTCCGCACCCCTCGACGGCACGGTCCACGAGATCGACCAGAACGGCAACCTGGTCAGGACCTTCGGCACGGGCGAGTTGAACTTCCCGGTCGGCCTGGCGTTCGGGCCGGACAGGCGCCTCTGGGTCAGCGACTACAGCTCCCACCGGATCATCGTGTTCGACGCCGCGGGCGCCAAGGTGGACGAGAGGGTCGGCTACGGCCTGGCCATGCCCTGCGGGCTGGCCTTCGGCCCGCGCGGCTCCCTGTACATCTGCAACGCGCAGTCCGAGCTGGTGACCTGGATCGCCTGGCACGGCGTGACCTACACCTCCATCGACCACAGCGCCTTCTGGGACGCGATCCAGGCGATCGCCCTCGGCCCGGCCGGCACCTTCTTCGTCACCGACAAGACGAACGGCCAATTGCACGAGATGGAAGCCGGCGGCGAGCTGCTGCGCACGTCGCTCGCGCTGGGATCGACTCTGACCCAGGCGGCGGGCCTGTGCCTCGGGCCCAAGGGCCAGATGTTCGTCACCTCGTGGAACCAGAACGAGGTGTACCACTTCAACGCGAACGGCTGGTGCAACGGCGCCATCGCCGGCGCCGTGCCGCTCAACGGGCCGGAGTTTCTCGCCCGCGGTCCGGACGGCAACTACTACATCGGGTGCGACACGGGCGGCGGGCGCATCATGAGCTCCGCGGGCGGCGACCTGGGCCAGATCGGCGCGGGCTACTCCCCGCCCGGGTTGGTGGGGCTCGCCTTCGCGCCCTTCCGCTTCAAGAGCCTGGTGAGCGGGACGCTGACGCGCAACGGCGAGAAGCCCAAGGCGATCAAGGACAGGAAGGCGGTGCTCTCCATCCAGCCCGGCCTGAACGTGGTGATGCTCTGCTTGAAGGACGATGCGCAGGACGCGAGCGACTTGCCCTCGATCTACCTGACGCCGCATCACGTGTTCGGCGGCTTCTACACCGATCACAACGCCGGCACGGCCACGCGCCGCTTCACCGGCGTCCAGCGCCTGCCGCCGGACTACCTCGACGGCCACGCCTCGCTCGGCCTCAAGGTGAGCGGCAGGACCTCTGGAAACGGCTACTTCATCGTCGAGTCGGCGAGCGGCACCTTGCACATCTCGGGCGAGACCGCTTCGTTCCAGGGCAAGGTCACCACGCTGAAGCTCTTGAAATGACGCGTCCGGCTGCGGTTTCTCTGGCGGGCCGCCTCCGGTTACACTCGGAGGCATGGACCGAGCCGGAGAGCCGCGGCAGTGAGAAGTGGCGTTGACGCCGAGGGCGGCAGCATCGTGCGCTTCCCCCTGGAGCGGCGCCGGGAGGAGATCCGCCGCTCCGTCCTCGCGCGCCTCGGCGCGTGCCTGCGCCGCCGCGACCTCGCCGGGGCGCGCGACGCCTTGTGCGACGAACCCGAGGGCGAGGAGGGACTCCTGCTCTGGGGACACGTGCTGGAGCGGTTCCTCACCGGCGACGAGGAGGCGGCTCGCGACCTCCTCTGCCTGGCGCGCAGCGAGAGCCCGGAGGTGGAGGCGTTCGCGCGCGGAGACAGCGAGCCGGAAGCGTCCTCGGGCATCATCGAGAAGTTCCTCGCACCGGCCTGGGCAGCCCATGGCCGGGCGGTGGCGTGGCTGCACCTCCAGTATGCCTCGGACAGCGAGCCGCCGGCCGCGCCCTTCGATCTGGAGCAGGATCCGTCCGCCCCCGGCTACGCCGCGCGCCTGGTCGAGCTGTTCGAACGTTCGCAGGAGGCGCATGCGCTGCGCGCCCGCGGCATCCGGCCACGCTGGCTGGGGCTGTCCCTGAATTACCTCCTGGACCGCCTTCCCGCCGCGCCGCGGGCGCTGGACGCCGCGGGCTTGGAGGAGGTCATGCGCGAGATCCTGCCCACGGGTGCCTCCGGCGGCGACGAGGACGCCGGCAGGATGCTTGCCGAGCTGATCGCCTTCTGCGACTTCCTGGGTCGCGAGCGCGGCCTGCCGAACACGGGACGGCTGCGCGCCGTCTTCGGCGCCGGCGCCGCTGCCCGCCTGCACCAGGCGCTGCGCGAGCGCCGCGACGCCTGAGCCGCGGAGCGCCCTCCCCGGTCCCGCGCCGGTGGACGGGGGTGAGCGCGGGCTGCCACGGGGACAGCGCCCGAATGCCGGTACCCGGGCAGCGCCGGGACGGACGGCATCCGCGAATTCGCCCGATTCTCCAAGATTCCGTTGCCGATCACTGTGATTGTGTGTATATTTATATACACAGTAATGGAGGCCAGATGGCGCGACTTCCGGTGCAGCTGAGTGATGCCTCGGGCGTGCCGTACTACCGCCAGATCGTCGATCAGGTGACGCTGGCGGTGCGGACCGGCCAGCTCGAACCGGGAGCGCGCCTGCCGTCCGTGCGCGACCTGGCCGGCCAGCTCGTGGTGTCGCTGATCACGATCCGGCGGGCCTACGCCGACCTGGAAGCGGCCGGCCGCATCGTCCGGCGGCAGGGGCAGGGAACGTTCGTGGCCGAGAACGTCGCGGCGACGTCACCGCGGCAGGCGCGGTTGGAGGTTGCGGTGAAGCTCGGCGAGGTCGTCGCGCACGCGCGGCGGCTCGGTCTCGACGCCACGGAGATTCGCTCGCTGCTCGACCGGTCGTTGCAGTCGAAGGGAGACGCGGATGGAGACCACTGAGCTCATCGTCGTGAACGGACTGAGGATCCGCCGAGGAGCGTTCACGCTCGACATTCCGAACTGGCGCGTGGAGCCGGGCCAGGTGATCGGAGTCGTCGGCCCGAACGGTGCCGGCAAGACCACGCTCCTCGAGGCGCTGGCGGGGCTCAGGCCGGCCGCACCCGGACAGATCCGCGTGTTCGGCAGGAATCCCTGGCGGTCGCCGGTCGAGGTCCGTTCGGCACTCGGCTTCATGAGCGACGACATGCCGCTGTTCGGCATGCGCATCGCGCCGATGCTGAAGATGATCTCTGGTTACTACTCGACCTGGGATGCAGGTCTCGCCGAGGAGCTGCTCGCGCGGTTCGAGCTCGATCCGCGGCAGCACGTCGACCGCCTCTCCCGCGGGCAGGGCACACGCATCCGGTTGGTCACTGCGCTGGCGTTTCGACCGCGACTGGTGCTGCTCGACGAGCCGGCCGCCGGGCTCGATCTCTCGGGCCGCCGGGCTCTGCTGGAGAGCGTCCTCGAGGTGGTGCGCGACCCGGAACGCAGCGTGCTGGTCAGCTCGCACCTGCTGCGCGACGTGGAGCGGATCGCCGACCGGCTGATCGTGATCCACGAGGGACGAGTCGTCCGGGAGGGGCCGACCGACGAGCTGGTGGGGGAAGGCCGCACGCTCGAGGAGGCGCTGCTGGAATGGGGGGCGGCATGATGCGAGGTCTCTGGACGCACTGCCGGATTCGCCTGGTCTGGACGATTCGCTCGCCGGTGTCGCTGGCCATGCTTCTGTGCTGCGCGCTGGCGACGCTCGTCTTCTGGCCGGCGCCGGGCCGCTGGGCCGGTCCCTGGTCGTTCGGCACCGAGCGCGCATCGCCGCCCGCGGTTCTCACCTTCCTCTGGATGTTCGGCTGGCCGGCCTTCGCGGCCCGAGCGGTCGGTGGCAGCGCGAGCCGGGGCGTTCGGCTCGCGTACATGATCGGCCCGCTGCCCGCCCTGCCGATCGGACCGAGGACGCGCGCTCTCGCGGAGGCTCTGGCCGTCCTGACAGCGGTGCTCGTGGCTCAGTTGCCCTTCCTCGCGACCGGCGCGATGGCCCCGTCTCATTCGGCGTTCGGAGCCCTGCTGGCGCTGCCGCTGCTCGTGGGCCTTGGACTGCTCGTACGAGAGGGGCGCGGCGGCGCTCCGAGGGGTGTGGTCACGGCAGGGACCATCGTGGGGCTGGCCGCCGCCATCCAGGCGGGCACGATAACGCGGCCGGGAGAGTTCGTCGCCGTCTCCGTCCTGCTCACGGCTCTGTTTCTGTGGTGGACCGGGCGGGAGTCGCGGGCTCTGTTCCGCGGTCCGGCGGGCGCGGCGAGACCAGTATCCCACCGACACGCGTCGGGTCCTCCGCAGTCACGACTGCTCAGGGACCTGTGGCTGAGACCTCTACCCGCTCTCGCGATCCTGCTGTCGATCGAGACCGTGGTCCTGCTGGTGGACGTCTTCCACGGTCTTCCACGCACCGGCTTCTACGCAGTGTCAGTCGGAGTCTTCGCCTGCATGGTCCCTCTCGTGGCCATGCGGCCGCTCGGCAGCAACCTGATCGCCAGGGAGCTGGCGCTGGGTTTCGTCACGCCGAGGAACGGCAGCTTCTGCGCGGCGTGGACGGTTCTCCCGCTGCGTCGCGAGACGCTCTTGCGCGGCGTCTACCTGCACTCCCTGATCAGCGGGACGGCGATCCTCACGCTCCTCTTCGGCACCCTCCTGCTCAAGTCGTGGCTGGACGCCGGGCGCCCCGGCGCGGAGCCGTGGAACGGGCATCACGAGGGTTGGTTCTACCTGCCGCTGGTCGCCGGCCTGCCGTGCCTGGCCGGCGCGATGACGAGCGCCGCGGTCGGCGACCGTTCGCGCGCGCGGATCTCCATCGCCTCGGGCTTCGGAGTCGTGTTCGGCTACGCCGGCTGTCAGTTTCTCCAGCCGCCGGCGCCGCTCCTCGCGGCCCTTCTCGTCGTGCTGGCGCTCTCGGGGGGCGTGCCCCCCCTGATCCATCTGCGCTCGAACGGCCGCCTCCGGACCGACGGTCGTGAGACACGCGGCCAGAGCGCGCGGAACAGCGCATGACCGCCATTGGAGAGCATGAGGCAACCACTCGAAACAGAATGCCCTGGAGTCATGAACCACCACGGGCCCGGCCTGAAGTTCCTGGAGAAAGCCATGAGCGCGCCGAATTCGATCCCGAGAGCCGTCACCCTTCTGCTGTCGACAGTCACGTTCCTGACCTGCGCGGCGGCCGCCGGGGACGGAACCGTCGCGCTCGACACTCGGCTTGAACGCCTGGTCGGACGGCTCGAGGCGCTCTGCGAGGAGGAGCACATCCCCGGTCTGGCCGTGGCGATCGTGCAGGACGACGAGGTCGTCCTGGCGCGGGGCATCGGCCTTGCCGACATCGAGAGCCGGCGGCCGGCCACCGCCGAGACCGTCTTCCCGATCTGCTCGACCACCAAGGCGTTCACCGCCACGCTGATCGGCATGCTGGTCGACGACGGCGTCATGAGCTGGGATGACCCGGTTGCGCGGCACCTGCCGTACTTCACTCCGGCGGTCGCCGGCGGCGACCCGGGCGCCGAGATCCTGATCCGCGATCTCCTGTGCCACCGCACCGGCTTCGGCCGGATGAGCGTTCTGGTCGCCGGCGGCAAGGCGTCGCGCGAGACGATCCTCCGAACCGCGGCTGACGCGCAGCCCGAGGCCGCCTTTCGCGAGCGCTGGTGCTACAGCAACGTGATGTACCTGGCCGCGGGCGAGGCGGCCGGCGCGGCGGCGGGCTCCACGTGGGACGCCCTCGTCGCCGAGCGGATCCTCGGGCCTCTGCGGATGACCGCCTCGTCGACATCGATTCGTCGGTGCAGCGACGATGAGCACCTGGCCGCCGGGTACGAGTGGGAGTCGGACCGCCGCGCCTTCCGCCGACTGGAGCCGCGCAACGTCGACAACATCGGCCCGGCCGGCTCGATCAACTCGACCGCCGGCGACATGGCGAACTGGCTACGAACGCAGCTCGGACGCGGCGCTTTCGAGGGGCGCCGTCTCATCAGCGAATCCGCTCACGGCGAGACCTGGCGCCGCCACGTCGACGTCGGTGGAGGCGTCGGCTACGGCTTCGGCTGGATGCTGCGCGATTGGCAGGGGCAGCTGCTGCTCGACCACAGCGGCGGCATCGACGGCTTCACGGCGCACGTCGCGCTCCTGCCCGCGGCAAACCTCGGTCTAGTTCTGCTTGCCAACGTCGGCGGCACTACTGCGCTGCAGGATTCGGTGGGCATGGTGTTCGAGGCCATCCTCGACGACGGAGCGGCGGCAAGGGCTCCGGAGGCGCCGATCGACCTGCGGCCGTACGCCGGCGGCTACATCGCCAACTTCGGCTCGTTCAGGGACACCGAGCTGGAGGTTGCCGTCGAGGACGATCACCTGGTTCTCGACCTCGCCGGCCGGACGGCCATCGACCTGGCGCCCCCGGATGCCGGCGGCTGGTGGAACAGCACGATGTCCGACGCCCTGGGCGTGCGCTTCCTGCGGGACGAGGCCGGCCGGATCGTCGCCATGAGCTTCAGGCGCGGCGACATGGTGTACGAACTGCCGCGCACCGGCGTCGAAATCGTGCCCGAGGTTCCGCTTCGCGACCTGCAGAGGTACCTCGGCCGCTACCGGTCGGACGAGGACCGCGCGACGGTGATCATGGTCATCAAGAACAACTGCCTGGCGCTGGAGATCCCGGGACAGAAGACCTACGAGCTGCGCGCGCCGAACGAGCAGGGAAGATGGCGCTTTCGGGCGTGCGACCGCTTCGGCGTGTCGTTCGAGGAGGACGGTGCGGGCGCGATCGAATCGGTGACGTATCACGGCGTGAGCGACGAGTCGACCTACCGGCGGGTCGCCGACTTGGGGGAGACGTCGACGGCGGACGAGATCGCCAACCTGCGCCGGACGGGAGATCGGCGCGCTGCTCTGGCGGAGGTCTGGCCCTTCCGCCTGAGCGGATCGGTACATTTCCCCCAGGCCGGGCTGTCCGGGAAGATCTGCTGGACGTCGGCCGGCCCCGACCGGCATGTGCAGGAGATGGACCTCGGGCAGTTCGGCCGGGCGCGCACTGCCGTGGACGGCGCGGTCGGCTGGACCGAGTCGCCGCACGGCAGAATCGACGAGTGTCGCGGCGCGGCGCTCGAGGCGGCGCGCCGCGAGGACGTCGCCGCGGTCTGCGGCGACTGGCGGGAGTACTACGCCGAGGCTCTGTTGCTGCACGACGACGAGCTGGACGGACGAGACGTTCACGTGATTCTGTTGAAGGGGCACGAGGCACCCGATGTCACGGTCCGCGTCGACGCCGAGACCGGCGACGTGCTGCGCGCCGAAACAGTGGTCGTGCGCGGGCCGGCGCGAGTCCTGACGACGACGCTGTACGCCGACTACCGCGATGTCTTCGGCCTGCGGCTGCCGTTTCGCATCGTCAAGGCCAATGAGATGACCGGCCGCGCCGAATTCCGGTTCGAGAGCTTCGAGCGGAACATCGACCTCGACGATGCGCTCTTCAGCGCGCCGGCGGTCGAGCGGAGGTAGCCGCCGGCCTCGTTCTCGACGATCTCGACGGCAACGCCTCGCTCGGCCTCAAGGTGAGAGGCAGGACCGCGGGCGACGGTTGCTTCGTGGTCAAGTTGGCGAGCGGCACCCTGAACATCTCGGGCAAGACCGCTTCGTTCCAGGGTGCGGGAACATCGTGCGCTTTCCTCTGGAACGGCGCAGGGAGGAGATCCGCCGCGCCGTGCTCGCCCGCCTCGGCGCGTGCCTGCGCCGCGACGCCTGAGCCGCGCCCGCGGCGCGGCCGGGTGGACGGGACCGAGCGCGGGCCGCTACCCTCCTGCTCGAGCGGGCCATCCGCGCGATGACCTCTCGTGAGCGCACGCGACGCCGAATCGACCATGCTGGCGGAGATCCGCGAGCAGGCGGATCTGGACGGCGAGGAGGAAAGGTCGCCGGCCTCGCCAGAGAAGGACGAAATCCCGCGCCGTGGCTGGAGACGGGCGTCACCGAGACGCTGCCGGTCGTTCTGTCGCCGGAGGGAATCGAGCTCCTGCGCGAGCTCGGATACACCCGGTAGCCGGCCGCGTGCTCCCTGACCGCGCCCTCGGCGCCAGAGGACGTGAAGGCCCGTAACCAGGCGTTCACCGCCGCGTCGTTTCGGGCTCGCCTTCTCCTCGGATCGCCGGCCTGTTTCACCTATCGGCGGACGAACGGCGTCTCCGGCAGCGCCCGCCGCGAGTAGCGGGGAGCGGAGGTCACTGCCGGCTCTTGCCGCCTGCCAGACGCGGCGCCACGAACCGGTAGATCAGCAGCAGGGCGAACAGGCAGCAGAGCAACTGGATCGCGCGCAGGAAGACGCGATCGACCAGGCCCTCGGACGACGCGTCGATCCGGTCCAGGCTGCTCTTCAACCGCTCCGGCTCGGTGAGGCGCAGGAGCTCCTCGCTCACCCGGGCCGCTTCGGCGGTCGCCCGGGTGACGGCGTCCGCGGCCCGGGTCAGTGCGTCGGCCGTCGCCTCCCAGTCCTTGATGTTGAAGCCCGAGCCGGCTGCCGCGCCGTCCTGCGGCGGCTCGACGCCGGGCGGATCCTGGAACGGCACGATGAACCGGTCGCTGATCGACTCGGCGGTGGCGCGCCAGGCGTCGGCTGCCGCGGTCATCCCCTCCGCCAGGTCCTTCGCCGAGCGGACGGTCGTCTCGGTGCGGAGGAGGACCGGGTCGAGGCTCGCGACCAGCGCGTCGGCCTGCGCCAGCGTCGCCTGCAGGTTGTACTGGCGCCGGTCGATGTCGTCGAGCGCAACGGTCAGCTCGCCGCGCAGCTCGGCGGGAAGGCGCTCGAAGAGGGCGGTCAGCCTCCCGGCGCGCTCCGTCACCTTCTCCAGCCCGAGGAGCGCCCGCTGGACGCTCTCCTGCTGGTCGATCTCCAGCAGGAGCAGCTCCGACTGCCAGCGGGTCCGCTCGGGCAGCTCCTCCAGGACGTCGGCGAAGCGGTCGCCGGCGATGGCGACGTCGCGGGCGGCGTCGGCGGCGCCGCCGATGTCGATGGCGCGGAACGGCGCCAGGCCAATCTGGCCAATCCAGGCGAACGTGCCCGGCTTCCTCTGGCCGCTGGACGGCGTCAGCAGGGCCGGGCGGCCGAGGCCGAGCTGGATCGGGTTCTCCCTGGCGAAGTCGGTCACGTCCTTCCTGGCGAGCTGCATCTGGTCCTGCGAGAGGAAGGTGGTCCCGATGCCCTCGATGTCGGCGAGGAGCGTCTCGGCCGCGGCGACGGCGTGCTGCTGTCCGGCTCCGAACTCCTCCCTTCCGGCGCCGGTCGTCAGGTACTCCCGCGCCTGCACGCAGAGAGCCCACGCGTCGAGGAACGCATCGAGGGAGGTGGCGCGGTCGAGGGACTCCTGAACCGTCAGGTTGGCCCGGAGCTGCCAGAGGAGCGCGCGCTTGCGGATGGCCGGGTTGGTCTCGACGCGGATGATCTCGTCCACCGCGCGCTCGACGAGCGAGGTGAAGCGCAGCTCGAACTGGCCCAGGCGTTCCCGGAGCAGCTGCGAGGAGGGATTCGGTTGCCCGACCATGGACATCAGCTCCCCCGAAGGGCGGTCCGTCAGGCTGCACCCGCCGCCGCACAGACCGGCCAGGACGGCGGCCGCAGGCAATCCCCTGAGCGCCATCGCATGCCTCCCGGGGCTCGTCACCTCGCCTCCTCACTCACCACTTCGCCGTCGATGATGACGCCGATGCAGTGGCTGGTGTACTCGTGCGGGTCGCCATCATAGAGGGCGAGGTCGCCATCCTTGCTCGGGCCGGTCCGACCTCGCCTTCTCCTCGGATCGCCGATTTGTTTCACCTTTCGGCTTCGCTCGCGCGGAATCGAGGGACGCGACGAGGGCGAACGCGAGGATCGACTCCAGAGTGGCTGGTTCTTCCCCAAGGGGCGAGCATCCTCCCCCAGGCCTGTCATGGCCGCTGCTTCAGGTAGCTGCGGGCAAGCAACTCGCCCAAGGCAACGATGCCGGCCGTCGTGATCACGAGCTTCTGCTCCTGCCCGGGCAGATCGAAGGCCTTGATGTGGATCAGGTTCGCATCCGCGGCGGCGAGCTGCTGCAGAACCTCGGTGACCTCGATGCCATTGACGCTCTCGTCGTCCGTCGGCGGCTGCTGGCTGACGAACCACTTCAACTGGGGCTGTCCAAGATCCAGGCGGCTCTGCGCCACGAGCGATGCGAGGCGCGCAACCGCTTGCTCGCGGTAGGGGCCGAAGGACATGTCGTTCTCGCCGAGGTGATAGAAGATCCCGGCCAGCTCCACCTGGTTGCCCTGCGCTTCCAGTTCCTGCATCGACTCCCGCACGAACGCGAGGAAACGCGGGTAGATGTTGCGCGACTTGGCCTCGCTGCCGGCCGGCGTCCAGTCGATGATCTGCGTGCCGCTGTGTGTGAACTTGGCGATGGCCACGTTGTCCGGCGACTTGCGCCTGAGCGCGGCGCCGAAGCTGAGTTCCGGACCGAAGGTGTCGTAGCAGCCCGCAGGGCCCAATGGCTCCCAGCCCGCGGAAACCTTGTAGCCGCCGCCCAGGCTGTACTTGAAGGCGATCGTGGGGTCGTCCTTGCGCAGTGCGTCCTTGCCCGGCAACGACTTCAGTTGCAGAACGAAGGCGCGCTCACCCTCCATGTTGCGATGCCCCGCCAGGATGAAAAGCTTGACCACGCTGCCCTGCGCATAGGGCCAGGCCTTGAGCGGGCGAGCGGCTCGAGGCGCCTTGCCGATGCTGCGCAGGTACGCATCTGCGTAGTTCACACCGTGCTCGAGTTGCCCCAGCGTCCCATAGTGGTAGTGCAGGCCTGCGCCATCACCGATCTCCACGCCGACGTGCGAGGTCGGGACGAACTCGGCGCGCGAATCGACATCGGTGAACTCGCGCTGTCCTAGACTGATCGCGTACATGCTCGGCCGCAAGTCCATCCCCCAGATGGTCTTCGTGCACAGCTCGCCGATGTAGAACTTCAGCTCGGGAGTGCCGAGATCGCGGCGCCAGCAGGCCACGAAGTTCTTCAGGTTCTTGCCGTAGTTCTGCATGTAGTCCGGCTCGAACATGTCGTTCTCGCCCTGGTGCCACATGAAGCCCTCGATGCGGTAGGCGATCTTCCGCCGGTCCAGGTCGGCGAGTGCCGTGCGCACCCAATCCAGCGCCAGCGGGTACAGCTTGAAGCCGATCGGCGCGTCCGGGTTCCAGTCACCGCCCAGGTGGGTGCCACCCGCTGCGACCTTTATGATGGCGATCGGGGCCTTGATGTTCCGCGTGACCTGTCGCGCGAAGCTCAACTCCGGCCCGACCATGCCGTTCAATGCTCGCAGGTCCTCCCATCCAGACGACGTCAGCTTGTCCTCGCGCCCAATGCAGTAGGAGAATCTCACGCCTGCCTGCGGCTTGTCCAGGCCCGCGAACGGCGGAAAAAGCGCCACGTCCCCCAGTTTCGAATCGGCTCCCACCATGTTGGACTGCCCTGCGAAGACGAACACGCGCAGAGTCCTGTCGTCTTCCTGCGCTCGCAAAGGGCCGAGGCCGACGACGAAGAAGAACAGGACTGCGAGAAGGCGAGTCGCCAACGCCGGGACCGTTTGATGGGGTTTCGTGTCCTGCTCCGATTCTTGGCCTGTGGATGCGCGTGGCACTGGGCACGGACCGCAGGGACAGGTGGCCGGCCAGCGCATGGGCTCGCCGGCTCGTCGCGACAGAGCTCCGGGCCGGTCGTGGCCGTCCGGTCGGGTCCCGCTACCCTCGCGAGTTCCCGACGTCGCCCACGACCTCGCAGGAGCCGCCGCTGAAGAGCAGAACCGTCCAGCCCGTCGTGTAGAAGCGCGCGTTCACCATGAAGTCGGCGTCGTACTCATCGAGAAGCTGGACAATAGCCTCCTCGAAGGACGGTGCCGTTCCGAACGGGATGAACAGGAACCACATGCGCGACTCCGACGCCTCGACGCCGCGCACCAGCTTGGCCGAGGCCATGCCGGCGTAGTCCGGAGTGACCGTCGACACGAGCGCGAGACTGCCCTCGTGGCTCGTGCAGCCGGCCGTTGCCAGACAGGCGGCAAGCAGAACCATGACAAAGCAGCAGGATCGGAGTCTCATCTTTGTCTCCCTGGGACTGAAACGCAGCCGTCACGGCGGCTCACTCTGTTACTGACACTATCCCGCGGCCGGCCGCAACGTCAATTCAAACCGCCGCCGGCGGCGCCGTCGCCGCTCCCGTGAGGCAGGAAGCCGTGCTCGGTGGCCGCCGCTGAGTTCGTGCGATTGCTGTTGCCTGCCCGCCTGGGCCCCGGTAGTCGCCCGCGGGCCAGGAGATCGACCGCCGTGTAGTCGCCGAGAACTGTGCCGGGCGCCAGGACCTCTCGCTCGGGCACGTTCGAGCCGAGATCCTGTTCGGCGCGACGGCGACCGGCCTCTCAACGCTCTCCCCGGAGCCGGGAAAGCGACGTCTCAGCTCTTCGGGATCGGGTGTCTCACCTTCGTCGAGCTGACGGAGTATCTGCTCCAGGATGAGGTCGTAGTCGTTCGGCCCCGCGTTCACCGGGATGCGTCCCCCTGGACGCCGCCGCGCTCGAGGAGGTCATGCGCGAGATCCTGCCCGCCGGCGCCTCCGGCTCCCGACCCGGAGCAAGCACCGCGACGCCTGAGCCGCGGAGCGCGTTCCCCCGTGCCGCGCCGGTGGACGGAACCGAGCACGGGCTGCTACTCTCCCGCTCGATCGAGGCATCCGCGCGAGGAGCTGCCGTGAGCGCACAGGACGCAGAATCGGTCATGCTGGCGGAGATCCAGGAGCAGGGTGAACTCCTCGAGCGCTGCCTGCCGCGCTGGCACGAGGCGGTCGATCGCCTGGCGGAGGGCCGTCCGGCGCGGCGCCTCTGGCTCGCTGGCTGCGGGGACATGCACTTCGCCGCCGCGCAGGTCGAGGCGCTCGCGCCGCACCTCTCCCTCGTGGAGGTGCGCGCGCTCCGGTCCATGGACCTGCGCTGGCTGCGCCGCCTGCTCGCGCCCGCCGATCTCGTGGTCTGCGCCAGCGTGTCCGGGAGGACGCAGCGAACCGTCGAGGCGGCGCTCCTGGCCCAGCAAGCCGGCGCGCGCGTGATCGGCATCACCGACAACCCCGGCTCGCCGCTCGCCGCGGCCCTGGCCGACGTGCTCGTGCTCGGCACGGC
>DYIW01000120.1:13219-16402 GCA_020723465.1 Phycisphaera mikurensis | reverse complement strand
GGGAGCTCTACATGGAACGGCACCGCGGCACGCTCACGTCGCAGGCCTGGCTGAAGAGCGCGAACGCCCGCGCCGAACGCAGGCTCCGCGCCATCGAGGCGCTGATCGCGTGCGCGCCGCAGGGGTCTTCGGCCCGCGCGCTTCTGCCGCGCCTCGACCGCATGTGGAAGACCGTCCTCCTCCACCAGTTCCACGACATCCTGCCCGGCTCCTCGATCACCGCGGTCTACGACGAGGCGCGCGCGGCCTATGCGCGCCTGGAAGAGGACATGCGGGCAGCGCTCGAAGTCGCGGCGCGGGCGCTTCCCGGCGCCGCGGGCGCGGACGACGCGGAGCCGCTCCTGGTCTTCAACCCCTGCTCCCACGCGCGCTCCGCGGCCGTGGCGCTCGGCGGCCGCCTGGCGTTCATCGAGGACCTGCCCGCACTCGGCGCGCGCATCGTGAGCACGACGAGCGCGCGCGAGGCCGAGGGCGAGGCCGCCGTGCGCGCCGGGCGCCGCACGCTCGAGAACGCGCACCTCGTTGTGACGCTCGACGACGCCGGCCGCGTGGCCGAGCTGCGCGAGAAGGGCGCGCCGCTGCCGGTCAACGCGGTCCTCCCAGGCGGCGCGCTCTGCCCGCTGAACCAGCTCGTGGCCTACGAGGACCGGCCGCGGCGCTGGGAAGCCTGGAACCTCGATCAGGACTACACGGACAAGCCCGAGTACCTGGACGGCCCGGCCGACTCGATCGAGCTGGTCGAGAGCGGCCCCACGCGCGGCGCGCTCGAGGTCACGCGCCGCTTCCGCGGAAGCCGCATCACAGAGCGCTACGTGCTCGAGGCAGGCGCGCGGCGCCTGGACATCGAGTGGCGCATCGACTGGCGCGAGGAACGCACCGTGCTCCGGACGCTCAACGCCGCGAACGTGCGCGCGCGCCACTTCACCTGCGGCATCCAGTTCGGCCACCTCCTGCGCGAGACGCACCGCAACACCTCCTGGGACGAGGCGCGCTTCGAGGTGCCGGGGCAGCGCTGGATGGACCTGTCGCAGCCCGGGCTCGGCCTGGCGCTCCTCGACGACTGCAAGTTCGGCCGCTCGTGCCTGGGGAACGTGCTCGGCCTCACACTGCTCCGCGGCCCCCGCTTCCCGGACGCCTCGGCGGACCTCGGCGAGCACGAGTTTCGCACCGCGCTCCTGCCGCACGGGGGCGACTGGCGCGCGGCTCATGTCCCGCGCCAGGCCGACGAGCTGGCCGAGCCGCCCATCGTCGTACCGCTGGGCGGCGTCGCGACCGCGCCTCCTCCGCCCTTCCGTCTGTCCGTGCGCGAGGGCGGCGACGCCGAGATCGCCTGCTTCAAGCCCGCCGAGGACGGCGACGGCGTGATCCTGCGCCTGGTGGAACGGCACGGCGGCCTGACGCGCCTGCGCCTCGACTGGAGCCTGCCGGTCGCGTCGGTGCGCGCGGTGAACCTGCTCGAGGAGCCGCTCGAGCGCGCGCTCGAACACTGGCCCGAGGCGCGGGCCACGGCCGTCACCCTGCGGCCCTTCGAGATCCTGACGCTGAGGATCGACCTCGCGCCGCCGGAGCGCGCGGCGCAATGAACCTCGGACCCGTCGACTGGGCGATCGTCGCCGGCCTGCTCGCGATCCTGACCGCGGCCGCGATGCGCACGCGGCGCTACAGCACCAGTGTCGCGGGCTTCCTCGCGGCCAATCGCTGCGCCGGCCGCTACCTGATCTCCGTGGCCTTCAACATGGCCCAGCTCGGGGTCATCACCCTGGTCTGGTACTTCCAGCAGAACTACGACGTGGGCTACACGTCGATCTGGTGGGGCCTGATGGAAGGCCCCGCGATGATCGTCATCGCGCTCACCGGCTGGGTCGTGTACCGCTTCCGCCGCACGCGCGCCCTGACGCTCGCCCAGTTCTTCGAGATGCGCTACAGCAAGCGCTTCCGCGTGTTCGCCGGCGTGGTGGCCTTCGTCTCGGGCATCATCAACTACGGCATCTTCCCGGGCGTGGGCGCGCGCTTCTTCATCGCGCTGTGCGGCCTGCCCGAGCGCTTCCAGCTCTCTGGCCTGACGCTCGCCACCCTGCCCGTGGTCATGGCCGTGCTGCTCGGCGTCGCGCTCATGCTCGTCTTCCTCGGCGGCCAGATCGCGGTGATGGTGACCGACTTCCTGCAGGGGATCTTCGCCCACCTCGTGTTCCTCACGGTCATCCTCTTCCTGTTGATCGCCATTCCCTGGGAGCACGTGGCGGACACGCTCCTCTCCGCTCCGGCCGCCGGGGAATCGATGGTCCACCCCTTCCGCCTGCAGGGCGAGGAGAACTTCAACTTCTGGTACTGGGTCATCAGCATCGTCGTGCTCTTCTACGGCATGCGCGCCTGGCAGGGGGACCAGGGCTACAACGCCGCGGCGCGGAACGCGCACGAGGCGCAGATGGCGAACATCCTGAACGGCTGGCGCTTCCGCGTGCTCATGCTGATCACCATCGTGCTGCCGATCTGCGTGCGCACGCTCATGGTCCACCCCGAGTACGCTGCGCAGGCCGCGGCCGTGAATGACGCGCTCGCGCCGCTCCCGACCGAGGCGCTGCGTTCCGAGCTGCGCACGCCGTATGCCACGGCCCTGCTGCTCCCCGCCGGGCTTCTTGGCCTGTTCTGCGCCGCAATGCTCGCGGCCTCGATCAGCACGCACGACACCTACCTGCACTCCTGGGGCGTGATCTTCGTCCAGGACGTGATCCTGCCCTTCCGCAAGAAGCCGCTTTCGCCCGCCCGGCACCTGCTGCTCTTGCGCGCCGCCATCTGCGGCGTGGCGGTCTTCGCCTTCTGCTTCAGCGCCTGGTACGAGCCGAGCCAGTACATCGCCATGTTCCTGGCGCTGACCGGCGCGGTCTTCGTGGGCGGCGCCGGCTCGGCCATCATCGGCGGCCTCTATTGGAAGCGCGGCACCACGGCCGCGGCCTGGAGCGCGATGATCCTCGGGCTCGTCACCAGCGGCCTGGGCATCATCATCAAGCAGCAGTTCGTGGGCGACTGGCTCGCCGCCTGCGCGCCGGGAAGCGTCTTCGCGCCGCTCGCGCGCTTCTGCCTCTCCATCCACGAGAATCCCTGGATCACCGGCCAGGTCATGACTTTCATCGCCATCGCCGTGGCCGTCTGCGCCTACGTGCTCGTGTCGCTCATCGGCCCGCG
>DYIW01000120.1:0-13209 GCA_020723465.1 Phycisphaera mikurensis | reverse complement strand
GCTCCAGGGAGACCTGGTGCGGGCGCGGCGCGAGTTCGATCTCGACAAGCTCCTGCACCGCGGCCGCTACGAGGTCGAGGAGGACCGCGTGGAGCACGGGACCGAGCACGCATCCTGGCTGAAGAAGCTCGGTTTCACCAACGAGTTCAGCGGCGCGGACAAGTGGGTGACCTTCGTCACGCTCGCCTGGCCCCTGGTGTGGACGGTCGTGTTCCTGCTCGGCACGGCCTACAACGTCCTGACCGACGTCTCGGATCGGACGTGGCTCGCCTGGTGGCGCGGCTGGACCTGGTTCGTGCTCGGCACGGGCGCGGTGGTGATGGTCTGGTTCACCATCGGCGGCTTCCGGAACCTGCGCGACATGTTCCGCCGCCTCGAGAGGCACCGCGCCGACGCCGCGGACGACGGCCGCATCCGGCCGGAGTGACGCGCGGCCGCGGCGAGCGTCCCGCCGCGGCCCGCCGGCTCCGAGACGCTTACGAAGCCCCGGCGGCGGGAATCTCGAGCATTCCCAGAAGCCCGCGCTTGCGCCAGCCCATGGCGAGCAGCCAGGTCCGGGCGCGAGCCAGCGGTGCTTCCTCCTCCCTGCCGGTGAGGCCCTGAGGCACGCGGCCGCCGGTCTCCTTCCAGCCGTCGAACCAGAAGCCCGTGCCGAAGGGATCGAGCAGGGCGTTGCCCAATCGCACGGCATGCCTCCTCGCGTTGTTCAGCACGTAGCACAGAGCGTTCCTCACCTCGCGCGGCGTTCTCAGGATGCGGCCGTGGTAGCGATCGGCGAACACCCGGCCGCGGCGCCCCCACAGCCGATTCAGGGCCCTCGCCAGGCGGATGAGGAGCCCCTGCATGCCGCGCGCCAGCGCGTTCTTGTCTCTTCCTTCGCAGATCATGTGCAGGTGGTTCGTCTGCACCGAGTACTGCGCCAGGCGGAACCCGAAGCGGTCGCACCCCGCCGCGAACGCGTCCCTCAGCACGCGATAGGTCCGCTTGTCGCGTAAGCGTGGCAGCCCGCGATCGAGGCGTACGGTCACGTGCACGGGGAAGCGCGCCGCGAGCGCTCCCCGCGTCTTGTGTGACACGCCGGCCCGCTCTCCCTTGGGCTTCCGCCCGGCGCCGGGGCGCCTGCCGCCGCGCCGGGCGAAGGCGAGCTGCTGCTGGATCAGAACGGGCTGTCGCTTTCTGCCCATCTGATTGGGCAGAAAATAGCCTGCGCGGCTCAGGAAGTCAAGTCCGAAATCCACGAGCATCAGCGGAACGTCCTGGGAAGAGCCAAGGGACACCGTCTCCAACCCGCGCCCTGGCGTTTGCACGCGGGGAACCGTGGCGCGTCGCAGGCCACCTTCGGCTCGAAGTCGTCCTGCCGGACCCCGTGCCCTCGAGGAGCCAGCGCGGCGAGGGTGCAGGGCCGAAAGCCGGGCGGCCTCGGCTGCGTCGTTTCCGCGCGGCGTCACGCGGGCGCGCGCGCGCGGGCCGCCGCCTCCACCAGGTTGCGGGCGCGGCGGATCGGTTCCCGAGGGCGGCGGGAGGAAGGGGGCGTCGCACTTCGGCCCGTGTCCAACCAGCAGCTATCATGCCCCCGTGACTCTCCGTGTCCTCCATACCGCCGACTGGCACCTCGGGCGCGCCCTCCACGAGGAGCCGCTGCTCGACGACCAAGTCTGGGCGCTCGATCAGCTCGTCACGCTCGCGAAGGACGAGCGCCCGGATGCCGTCGTGGTCGCCGGCGACGTCTACGACCGCGCCATACCGCCAGCGGAGGCCGTCGCGGTTCTGGATGACGTGCTCACCCGGCTCGCGGACCTTCGCGTGCCCGTCGTGATCATCGCCGGGAACCACGACTCCGGGGAGCGGCTCTCGTTCGGCGGGCGCCTCCTTGCCGGCCGCGGCGTCCACCTGCGCGGCGCCGTCGCGCAGGCGCATGAGCCGGTCGAGATCCCGGGAAAGGGCTTCGTGTACGCGCTGCCGTTCGTGGACCCCGACGTCGTGCGCGGGCTCCTCGGGGACGAGGAGATCCGCGGTCACGCCGCCGCGACCGAGCGCCTCCTCGCGCGCGTCCGCGCCGACGCGGCGTCGCGCCTGCTGCCGACGGTGCTCGTGGCGCACTCCTTCGTCCAAGGCGCGACGCAGACGCCCGACAGCGAGAGGCCCATCATCGTCGGAACGGCGGGCAGCGTCCCCTCGGGGACCGTCGCCGGCTTCGACTACGTCGCGCTCGGCCACCTCCACGCCCCGCAGGCCGTCTCCGATGGGGTCCGCTACTCTGGGTCGCTCCTCAAGTACTCGTTCGCCGAGGCCGCCCACGCCAAGGGGGCCGTCCTGGCGGAGGTGCAGCGCGGGCGCGTGACCGCGCGGTCGATCCCGCTCGACGCGAAGCGCGACGTCGTACGCATCCAGGGCGTGCTGCAGGAGCTCCTCTCTCGCGAGGATCTCGAGAAGCACCGGAGCGACCTCGTCGAGGCGACGCTCGAGGACGAGGGGTACGTCCTCGACGCGAAGCGCAAGCTGCAGGAGCGATTCCCTCACGTCGTGAGCGTCGTCCGGAAAGAGCTCGCCGCGGCCCCCGACCAGGGGTCCTTCGGGCAGCAGGTCGCCGGCGCCGGGCACGACGACATGAAGCTGTTCGAGGGCTTCTTCCGCAGCGTCGGGGGTGGCGAGGCTTCTCCCGAGCAGCGCCGGGTCTTCGCTGACGCGCTCGCAGCCGTCGACAGGAAGGAGCGTTCCGCGTGAGGCCGCTCTCTCTCGAGCTGCAGGCGTTCGGTCCGTTCGCCCGGACGCAGACCATCGACTTCACCGCGCTCGGCCCGAGCGAGCTCTTCCTCATCCACGGCCCGACCGGCGCGGGCAAGACGACGCTCTTCGACGCGATGATGTTCGCGCTGTACGGCCGCGTCCCCGGCACCCGGCGCGAAGACCGGCTCCGCGCGGATCGCGCCGAACCGGGCGTCGCGCCGCAGGTCGTGTTCCGATTCTCGCTCGGCGGCACCATCTATAAGGTGGAGCGGCGCGCTGCCTGGAACAGACCCAAGAAGAGGGGTGACGGCACCACGCTCGAGCCCGGCTCGGCGACCCTGTGGCGGGAAGGCGAGAGCCAGCCCCTGGCGGTGAAGGCGACGGCCGTCTCGGAACGGGTCGAGGAGCTCTTGGGAATGGGCCCCGACCAGTTCGAGAGGGTCGTGCTGCTTCCGCAGGGCGATTTCAAGAAGCTCTTGGTCGCGGACGCGCGCGAGCGCGAGGAGCTGCTCCAGAAGCTGTTCGGGACGGAGCGGTACGAGGAGGTCGAGCGCTGGCTCAAGGACGAGAAGGGCGCGCTCCAGCAGAACGCGAAGGAGCTCCGCCAGCGCCAGGACGAGGTCCTCGAGGGCGAGACGGTCGAGGCACTCGCCGCGCGCCGGGAGGCGATGACACGGGAGCTCGCGACGACTCGGGAGGTGGCGATCGAGCGAGACGCCGGGCGGGCCGCCGCGGAGGTGGCTCTTGCCGAGGGGAAGAAGCTCGACGCGCGGTTCGGGGACCTGGACGCCGCCCGGGGCGAGGTCCGCCGCGCACAGGACGCGGCCCCCGCGCTCGCAACGGATCGCCAGCGGCTGGCGCGCACCGACCGCGCGGAGCGGGTTCGGGAAAAGCTGACTCTCGCAAGGACCGCCGAGAGCGACCGCGCGGCGCGCGGCGCCGAGGAGGAGCGTGCGCGCGAGGCCGCCGCGCTTGCCCGCGTCGAGCTGGAATCCGCCGGGACGGTCCTCGCGCGGGCCGAGGCCGAGGCGGCGCGCATCCCGGAACTCACCCGTCGCCGCGATGTGCTGCAGCGCGCCCTCCCCGATCTCGAGCGGCTCGCCGTGGCCGAGCAGGGCCTCGTCTCGGCGAGGCAGGCGGAGGCCTCGACGAAGGAGGCCCTGCGCGTCGCACACGAGGCACGCGACGCCTCGGCAGCGAGGGTGGCCACGCTCGCAACCAGGGCCAGGGAGCTTCGACCGCTCGCGTCGGAAGAGGGCGCCCGCGCCGAGGCGGCGACGAGGCTCGAGACCTCACTGAAGGCCGCGCTCGAGCGCGACGGCCTGGATTCCGCGGCGAAGCGGCTCGAGAGCGAAACGTCCGAGATCGAACGCCAGGCGACCGCCGCGCGCGACGCCGCGCAGAACGCCCGGGCGACCGCGGATTCGCTCACGGCAGCCCGCGACGCCGGGATGGCGGTGTCGCTCGCGGCCTCGCTCGCCCCGGGTAAGCCGTGCCCCGTGTGCGGATCGCTCGAACACCCCGCGCCCGCTCGGTCCGTGCAGCGCGTCCCCGACAAGAAGGAGGTGGACGACGCCCGCGCGACGGCCAAGCAGCTCGAGGAATGCTCGGGTGCGATGAAGACGAAGCTGGCGACCACGTCCACCCAGCTCGGCGACCTCCGCGCACGGGTCGCCAACGCGCGCGCGGCCGAGGAGCGGCCGACGCCGCAGCTCTCGAGCGACCTCGCAGCGGCGAGGGAGGCGCTCGAGGCGGCTCGCGCCGCTTCGGCGGAGCTCCTTGGTATCGAGGCCGAGATCGAGACCGCGCGGAACCAGTTCGAGGCGGCAGGGGAGGCGTCTCGCAGCGCGGAGGAGACCGCCGCGACGGCCGCAACCGATCTGGCGGCGGCGCAGGCGCGGCGCGACGAGATCCACCGGCAGGTCGAGGCCGCGGGCGCCGGTCCGGACGCGCGCGGCGAGCTCGAGAGGCACTCGGAGGAGATCGGGCGCCTCGAGAGCGCGCTCGCGAAGGCGCGCTCCGCCAGGTCGAATGCCGAGTCGAACTCCGCGGGCGCGACTGCGCGGCTCGTCGCATGCCAGTCGGAGCGCACCGCGGCCGAAGAGCGCTTCCGGGTGGCCGAAGAGGACGCGGCGCAGGCCTGCGGAGCCGCGGGGTTCGACAGCCTCGCCGCGTGCGAAGCTGCGCTGCTCTCCGAGCAGGACCGTGCCCAGCTCGCCGCCTCCGTCGAGGAGCGCACCGTCGCGGCGTTGGCCGCCGCTGCGCGCGTCGCCGCGCTCGACGAGGAGCTTCACGCTTTCTCGCGGCCCGATCTCGCCGACCTGACGAAGGCGCGGGACGTGGCGGCAGACGCCGCACGCCTCGCGCGCGACGAGGTCGTGAAGCTCGAGCACAAGCTCGATGACGTCGAGACCCGCGAGAAGCGCGTTGCAGCGCTCGCGGCCGAGCTGGAGAAGGTTGAGCGCAAGCTCTTGGTCGTCGGCCACGTCGCCGACGTAGCGGGCGGCCGAAACGGCCTCAACATGAGCCTCCAGCGGTTCGTCCTGGCGGCCCGCCTCGAGGAGGTCGCGGAGGCGGCGAGCCGGCGGCTCCTCGTCATGTCGAAGGGACGCTTCCGCCTGCGGCACGACACGACGGTCGTGCACAGGTCTCAGGCTGCGGGGCTCGGGCTCGTCGTGGAGGACGCCTGGACCGGCGTCACCGACCGCCCGGTCGGTGCCCTTTCCGGCGGCGAGAGCTTCCTTGCGAGCCTCGCGCTCGCCCTCGGTCTGTCCGATGTGGTGCTCGGCCGCTCCGGCGGCCTGCGGCTCGACTCGCTCTTCGTGGACGAGGGATTCGGCTCTCTGGACGAGGACACGCTCGACGACGCTATCCGCGCGCTCGAGGAGCTCCGGGAGAAGGGACGGCTGGTGGGCGTCATCTCGCACGTGCCGGAGTTGCGGCGGCGCATCCCTGCCCGGATCGAGGTGAAGCGGAGTCTCGACGGGTCCGTCGCGGTCGTTCATCCGGCGTGACATCGACATGACCCTGATCGATCTCGCCGCGGTCGCGTCCCTGATCGTCGCCTTAGCAAACAGGGTGGCAGTCCACGCTTTTCAGCGGGCCTTCAGTGGAGTCGCGCGCTACTACACTCGAACCGAAGTTCTGAATGGCGGTCGCCGGTGAGAGCGAGAGCCATCAAGGTCACCGCAGGAGCGACTATGCGATACGTCGATGGATTCGTCTTGGCTGTCCCGAAGAAGAACCTCCAGGCCTACCGCCGCATGGCGAGGAAGGCGGAGAAGATCTGGCGGGAATTGGGCGCGCTCGACTACAAGGAGTGCGTTGGCGAAGACCTCAAGGTGAAGCTGGGCATTCCGTTCCCGCGCATGATCAAGGTCAAGCCCGGCGAGACCGTGGTGTTCTCGTGGATCATGTACAAGGACCGAGCCCACCGCGACCGGGTCAACGCCAAGGTGATGAAGGACCCGCGCATCGCCAGCATGTGCGACCCGAAGTCCATGCCCTTCGACTGCAAGCGCATGTGCTACGGAGGATTCGAGGTCCTGGTGGGCGCGTAGAGCCGCCGCGCCTGCTCCGCGGCGTTCAGGGATGCGCGGTCTGAAGAACAACCTGACCAGAAGACACGCGATCGTGTTCGCGGGCGGTATCTGCTCCTTCGGACACGCCCTGTCGTGAGGTGGGGACGCACCTCGCGGCGGCAGGCCATGGGCACGGGCGTGGCGAGAAGCAGGCTCGCGCATGCGAGGGCTCTCCTGGCGCTCATCCTGGCCCTCCCACTTCCGGGTGAGCCGGGCGACACGCCCCGCATGCCGGCGCGTTCATTTCGGGACGCGCTCGGGTCGGTCCGGAGACGGATAGACTGGACGCGGGACATCGTCGCGAGAAAGGAGACCTGCAACGCCATGCTGAAAGCTGGGATCGCCAGCCTGTTCCTTCTCTTCGCGGGCGCGAGCGAGAAGGCGACGCTCGAGCTGCGCCTGGTGCCGATCGCCGACGGCCTGCCGGCCGACACGGCCAAGCTGCAGCAGGTCGCATCCTCGGTTGGCGTCGACGTGACCGAACCGGATCACCCGCTGGTGATCGCCGCGTGCCGGGACGGCACGGTGTTCTTCCTGTTCTGCAAGACGGTGGACAACGCCTTCGGGGATCGCCCCTACCTCATTCAGCGGATCAAGAAGACGGTGAAGGAGTACGACGAAGAGGGAGACAGCGAACCGCGCACGACGGTGACCTATCAGGTCGAAGTCTTCAAGACGATCTGCGGGACCGTCAAGGGTGGCGGGGACGAGCATTACGGCCGGTACGGTCTGAGCGGCTGCCACCGCCGCGAGATCACCAAGGAGTACGAGATCGGCTTCGGCGAAGTGCCGGGGCAGTGCACTGGCCGCGACTGGCCATTCAGCGCCACGTCCCTGTACAAGCTGCTTGAGCCCTACGGACCCGATCCAACGACCTACGAGCGGGTGCGGTTCTCGAACTCGCGCAAGTGGTCGCTCTCGGTCACTTTGGCAGAGGATGGCTCCTTCTCGGTCCGCTCCCCCGAGTTCGGATTCGACCTGCCCGAGACGCCGCCGAAGGAGAGCATGGCTGAACCGTGGATCGACCCGGCGTCCCGGTCGCTGGTGCTGAACGAGGGCGCGGGCGTCCTCGGTCTCGAGATCGGCCGCAGCAGGGAGCCGGACATCCGGCGAAAGCTGGGCGACCCGCTCGACACGACACGCGCGGGCGAGGCGGCGAGCAACGTCTCCTACACCGGTGGGCTGACCTGCAACGTGTACGATGAGGGGGCCCTCAACACGATCATGACGCGCCCCAGCTTCGGCGGCAGGACATCCCGCGGAATCCGTCACGGCGCGACGCGCGCGGAGGTCCTCGAGGCCTACGGCTCGAAGCCGAACAACGATCCCGACGCTCCGTTCTGGAGCTTCGACTGCGGCGTCTCCTTCTGGTTCACCAGAAGCGGCCGGGTCGAGAAGATCGTCCTCACCGCGCCGGACTGAGCGGATCGCGCCGCCTACATCAAGATGGCCCATCACCGGATGGTGCTAAGCCACGCAGAGAACGGTAGTCTTGATGGTGACGGGGCAACCGAGTAGCATGACTGACTGAAGGTACGCACGTTTAAGCGCCGAAAGGAGTAGGTGCGGTGGCTGCGCAACTGCTGAAGCTGCTGGACTGGCGGAGCGTGGGATGTGTCACTGCCCTGCTGCTCGGGCTGGTCGCTGGTGACAGGGATACTGTCAACGATGTGCCGACCACAAGCGACTTGTCGGAGGTCTTGGGTATTGACTGGTTCGTCTATGAGTTCACGGAAGACCCTGCTTTCCGGACGCTTGCGATCCGGATCCTGGGCAAGGACCAGGACGAGAGTTACGGGTTGGGGGGTTCGAGTTGGTGGGAGCGAGGCGACAGGGTGAAGGTGGCGATTCAGACCGTGGACCGAGGCCTGAAGCTGAGGCTCATTGTCCTGGATCAGAACTCGATGTGGTCACGGGAGATTGATAATCCGTTCAATGTCAATGGAATGACGACTCTCAAGTCGGGGCTCTTCGTTGATGGAGAGCTGTGGCGGGGTCGACAGGGTGGTCGATTCATTACGAGCCCGGAGGAGGACGATCTCGTCATGTCGCTCTATCTCAGAGAGTGAGCAGGGCGGGCGGTCCATGATAGCGCTTGTCGGGGAATCTCCGTTCTCTTGCCGCGTCACGATACAAGCGGGCCTTCTCGGACGCTGCCCACGCACGATATCCGTGAGGTGACCAATGCGACGACCATGCTTCTTCCCGGCGCCTCAGAGGCTGGCGGCCGTGACTCTGCCCCTGGCGCTCGCCCTGCCCGGCTGCTCTGAAGGGGATTCAACAAGCTCGATAGGCATTCCGGAGGTCACCGCGGAAGATACCCTTGACTCCGCGTCGGAGCTGTCGACTGCAGAGGCTTGGGTGCGCTTGGAAGGTACACTCAGCCACTCCAGTGAGTGGGGCAGCTCCTGGCTTGACCTCCTGTCCCCGACCGACTTCGCCGAGGGTGATCGCCTTCGGCTGCAGATCGGGGGATCGGCTGAGGCAGTACTTCTCCGACTGCTTCCCAAGAAGATATCATCCGACAGAAGTGCGACACTTGAGGGTGGGATGAGATCTGTGCCGAAGGACCGCATCCTGGAGGTCTCCTTGATGAGGGATCACAAGGCTGTCGTACAGCTATCCGTGCACTCCAGGCCGAATCCCTGGCACTACCGGCTTCATCCACCCAGCGGCCCAGCAACTCTCGATTGGGTGGAAGTGCTGAGGTCTGCCAGGTAGCCGCGCGGCGGATTGGCGAACTTCATCCAATGGGCCTCGCCCCTGAGCGTACCCGGAACAAGCGCGCTGCCGAGGCTTGCGGGGATATAGGAGCATCTCGCTCGCACCCCAGTGCCTTGGAGACCGCAGACGTGGGGCCGGACCCTTTCCTGGTCCATTCCCAGCCGACAGGGGCTGCCGCGCCGCGTCACGCGCGCGCGCGCGAGCGGGCCGCGGCCTGTCCCAGCTCGAAGGCGCGGCGATTCCCCCCGAGGAAGCGCTCGCGCGTGCGCGCCGCCACCGCGCTCCACAGGGCCTCGGCGGGAAAGGGCAGCACCTCGAGGGCGGCGAGCGCCCCGAGCATGGCCACGTTCAGCGCCTGGCGCGCTCCGGCCTGGCGCACGATGGCCGCGCCGTCGAGAGCCTCCACGCTGGCTGCCACCGCCCGGATCGCCGAGAGAATCTCGGCGAGCGGCGGATAGGGCTTGCCCATCTGCGACAGCAGGTGCGGCACGATCGGCGCCGTGCTCGTCACCACCTTGGTGCGGGCGTGCATGCGCGGCCGCGCGCGCAGCGTTTCCAGCGGCTCCAGGCCGAGGACCACGTCCGCCTCGCCGTCCTCGATGAAGGAGCTTTCCGCGCCGCCCACGACCACGGTCGATTCGACGCTGCCGCCGCGTTGCGACATGCCGTGGAGCTGCCCGAGCACGGCCTCGTGCCCCGCCTGCAGGCAGGCCTCGCCGATGTGGCGCGCCGCGGTCAGCACGCCCTGCCCGCCCACGCCCACGAGCAGGATGCGCAGGCGCGCAGCGCCGCCGTCCCTTCCTTGCCGGCTCACGGCTCGCTCCTCGGCACGATGGCGCCGTTCGGACAGAACTCCGCGCACACGCCGCAGCCGCTGCAGAGAAGCGGATCGATCTCGATCCGCCCCTCCTCGACGTGGAACGCGGGGCAGCCGAAGAGGTCGAGGCAGGCGCGGCAGTTGCCGCACATGCCGCAGGCGGCGCAGCGCCCGGCCTCGGCGCGCGCCTGGCTCTCGCTGAACGCGGCCACGTTCTCGGCGAAGCCGCCGCGCTCTTCGAGCGGCAGCTCCGCCGGATGCTGGCGCGCGCTCTCATCGACGCGCAGAAGTTGCGGCTCCTCGGCGCCACGACCCGCCGCAAGGGCCGGCGGCGGCCGCGAATCGGCGACCGCGCGGCCGCGCACGGCAGCGTCCAGGCCCCAGGCGGCGCGCTGCCCGGCGGCGATGGCGCTCGTCACGGTGCGCTCGCCGGGGGTCACGTCGCCCGCGGCGAAGACGCGCGCGTGCGAGGTTCGCCCGGTCTCGGGATCGACCTCGAGGCTGCCGTCCTTCTTCCGCGCGAGCGCCGCTCCCGCCACGGAGAGCATCTCGGTCTCGGGCGCCTGGCCCACGGCCGCGATCACCTGGTCCGCCTCGACCAGGATCTCGGAGCCGGCGACGCGCACCGGCCGCCGCCGGCCCGAGGCGTCCGCCTCGCCCGGCTCGGTGCACACGCACTCCAGGCCGCCCGCCGTTCCCCCGGCCGCCGGCACGAGGCGCACGGGATCGAGCTGCGTGCGGATCTCCACGCCCTCCTGCAGCGCCTCCTCGATCTCGTCCTTCAGCGCCGGCATCTCTTCGCGGCGCCGGCGGTACACGATCGTGACCTGGCGCGCGCCGAGGCGCAGCGCCGTGCGCGCCGCGTCCAGCGCCGCGTTCCCGCCGCCGACCACGGCCACGCGCGCGCCCGTTGCCGGCGTCCGCCCGGCGCGCGCCTCTTCCAGGTAGGCGAGCGCGTCCTTCACGCGCGGCGCGCCGTCTCCCCCGCCGCCCGCGAGGCCAAGCCCGAGCGCGCGGTGCGCGCCGAGCGCCACGAGCACGGCGTCGTGCCGGGCGAGCAGGTCGTCGAGGTAGAGGTCGCGGCCGAGCCTCCTGCCGCCCTCGAAGCGCACGTCGAGAGCCAGGATGCGCGCCACGTCGCGCTCCAGCGCCTCGGCCGGCAGGCGGAAGATCGGGATGCCGCTCCGCAGCAGGCCGCCGGGCGCCTCCGCCGCGTCGAAGAGCGCGACCTCGTAGCCGCGAAGCTGCAGGTCGTGGGCCGCGGCCAGGCCCGCGGGCCCGGCGCCGACCACGGCCGCGCTCTTGCCGTTCCGTTCGGGCGGCGGCGGCGGCGCGAGCGCGCCGGCATCCGCGCCCGCTGCCCAGTCCGCGACGAAGCGCTTCAGGTCGTTGATGGCGACCGGCTCGCCGCTCCCCGCGCGCACGCACGCGTCCTCGCAGGGACGGTGGCACACGCGGCACACCGAGTGCGGCAGCGGGCAGCGGCTGGCGATCAACTCGAACGCCTCGCGATACTGGCCGGCGAAGATGTGCGCGGCGTAGCCCTGGACGCAGAGCCCGAGGGGGCAGGCGAGCGCGCAGGGCGCCACGCGCGCCGGCTGCGCGCCGCAAGACGCGCCCTCGGGGCTGGTGCAGAGCGCCCGGCTGCGCGCCATGCCGCGCTCCTGGCCGGCGCTCCGCGGTTGCCGGCAGCGCTGGCCCGACCCCTCCCGGCCGCAGGTCTGGCAGCGCTCGTGGTCCACGGTGTAGGTCACCGCCTGGCGCCGCGCGCCGCCGTGCAGCCGGCCGAGGTACATGGGGCAGGGCTCCTCGGCAATGATCACGCTCACGCCGTGCGCGGCGCGCGCCCGCTCGAAGGCCGCGATCGTTGCGGCCAGGTCCGAGGGCCGCACGGTCTCCACGTGCCGCGCGCCGAGCGCGCGCGCCACGCCCTCGATCGAGACCTTGCGCGCGGGCGCGCCCTGCTCCACGCTCACCGTCGGGCTTTCCTGGAAGCCGGTCATGCCGGTCACCTGGTTGTCCAGGATGACCGCGACCATGTTCACGTCCTCCTTGATGGCATTGAGCAGCGGCGCCATGCCCGAATGGAAGAAGGTCGAGTCGCCGAGGAAGCCCACGGTGCGTTTGCCCGTCACGCGCGCCACCCCGGCCGCGAGCGTGAAGCCCGCGCCCATGCAGAGCAGCCCGTCCACCGTGTCGAGCGGCGCGCCGTAGCCGAGCGTGTAGCAGCCGATGTCGTTGAAGTAGAGGTGGTCGGCGCCGAAAGCGGCGCGCGCGGCGAAGAAGGTCGAGCGGTGCGGGCAGCCGGCGCAGAGGTTCGGCGGCCGCGGCACCACCGGGTCGGGGGCTCGGGCCGCGGCAGGCGCGCGCACCTCCAGGCCGAGAGCCGCGCGCAGGCCGCGGCGGATGACCGCGGGCGTGTACTCGAACTCGACCGGCAGGTGGCCGCTGCGCTTCCCCAGGATGCGGGCGCTGAGGCCGTGCTCGTGGCAGAGCGCGCGCAGCGCGTCCTCGACGAAGGGCGACAGCTCCTCGACCACGAGCAGGGTCTCGACCTCGGCGAGCAGGGCGCGGAGTTCCGGCACGGGCAGCGGATAGACGCCGCCCAGGACCGCGAGCAGCACTTCGTCCTGCAGGCCGTCCTCGCGCAGGATGTCGCGGCAGGTCGCCGCCGGCGCGCCGGTCGCGAGCACGGCGCGGCGGCCCGCGCCCTCGCGCCGGAAGAGCCCGGCCTCGGACATGAAGGCGCGCGCCGCTTCCAGCCGGCCGGGGATCTCCAGGCGCATGGCGCGGGCGTTCACCGGGATGGGCGTGTAGCGCCTGGGGTCGCGCTCGAAGCCCGTCACCCGGCGCTCAGCGAGGCGGCCGCAGCGCACCGGGGCCCGCGAGTGGCAGACGCGCGTGGTGACGCGCAGCAGCACCGGCAGGCGGCTCTTCTCCGACAGGTCGAAGGCGAGGCGCGTCATGGAGTGCGCCTCGCGCGGCGTGCTCGGATCGAGGATCGGGAGATGCAGCATGGCGCCGAGGTGGCGCTGGTCCTGCTCGTTCGGGCTGGTGGCGCAGGAGGGATCGCCGGCGCTGACGATGACCATGCCGGCCTTCACGCCCACGTATGGGATGGTGGAGATCGGATCGCCGGCGTACATGAGGCCGAGGTGCTTCATGGCGCAGATGGAGCGCGCGCCGGCGAGCGAGGCGGCGAACGCCATCTCCAGGGCGATCTTCTCGTTGATCGAGTACTCGAAGACCACGCCGAGTTTCGGCGCGACGCGGGCGAATGAGTCCGTGACCTCGGAGGACGGCGTGCCCGGGTAGCCCGCGGCGAACGCCCCGCCCGCCTCGAGCGCGCCGCGCACGATC
>DYIW01000119.1:5718-16416 GCA_020723465.1 Phycisphaera mikurensis | reverse complement strand
CCGGCTTCCAACTTCGGACTTCGAACTTCGAGCTCGCGGCGGCGCCGGCCGGACCCGACCAGTGAGCACGGACACGTTTGGTTGCGGCGCCGCCGCGATGTGGCCAGCGCTCCTCCGGCTCGGCACGCCGTCACAGCATCCCCCTTCCCGACGACTCGAACCCGGGCTTCACCTCCCCTTCGTACCGGTTCCAGCGGTCCAGGTCCCAGAGCTCGATCTGGTCCTCGATCCCGAGAAACACGACCTCGCGATCCAGGCCCCCTTCGCGGCGCAGCTCCTCAGGAACGAGGATCCTGCCGGCGCCGTCGATCGGCACCTGGGCAGCCGACGCGAACATCAGGCGCTTGAAGTCGCGCTTCTCGCGCTCGCCGTGATCCTTGGAGACCACCTGCTCCACGGTCCGCCGCCAGGCGCTCGCCGTGTAGAGCAGGAGGCTTCCCTCGAAGCCCTTGGTCACGATGAAGTGGCGCGGCTCCCCTTCGGGCAGGGCGGCAAGGATCTTCTTCGGGACGAACACGCGTCCCTTGGCGTCCAGCGTGTGCCTGTACTTGCCGAAGAAGCCCACGCGACACGCACCTCCACTTTGCACCACCGGCGCGGAATCGTATCCCGTGGCCGCTCTCCGTCAAGCCCTTGCAGCGAAATCGCACAGGAACCTGTGTGCAGAAGGTGTGAAACAAGTAAACCGTTTTATTCAAATGTCTTGTGGACATGCTGGTTTGCGCGCGAGATCGGCCTTCGGCGCGCTTGTGGAGAGATCTTCCAGAAAGTCCGCAGATTCCTTGTTTCCCCACAACGCGCCACTTTGCCGATACGGTGCGCGCCCGGTCGTGTCGCGGCGCCTGGATCTCCGCGAACACGTTCTAAGTCAAGTCAGGAGAATAGGTTATTGCACCAGGTTCGCGTTCAGTCCGGGTCTGCGGCCCCGGGCGGCGAAACCGCCGGCTCTGGCGGACCTCCGGCAAGAGCGTCTTCTCCCGCGGGCGCGTGCTCCTCTTCGTCGTCGATCTCCAGGAGCGCACGGAGCTTGCCCCTCAGCTCCTCGATCTCCTCCGCGCCCAGCTCCGGCGCGACGATCTTGAGCGGCTCCGTGCGCTCACGGGTCGTCGCCACGAGGTAGTCGGCACCGTCTTCGGTCACGAACTGCTCGAGCCGCAGGACGCGCTTGCGGATGAGCAGCAGTCCAAGAAGGTAGGTGAGCTTCTGGTATTCGCTCGTGCCGTGCTCCGCCATGCGGAAGAACAGCTCGCGGAGCGCGTTGAAGTCCACCGCCTGCCGCGCGCGCTGGCCCTCGGTCTTGCGCGCCTGCCAGAACGCGAAGTCGCGCTGCGAGTCGCGCTCGCTGCCGGCGAAGCACAGCGCGCAGTAGTCCAGGCGCGCGGGCGCCTCCTCCTCCAGGCGGATGACCGAGTAGAAACGCTCCCCGCCGGCGAACTCGTGCGTGCAGCGCCGGCACTGGCCGCTGCTCCTCGAAATCGCGTAGTCCACGGGATCGTGCTCCTCGCCCGGACGGACTCCTTGCGCCGGCCGCGCCGGTGCCGTCAGGACACCCCCTGGCGCGGCCCGAGTCAAGATGATCCCGGCGCGGGCAAGCGGCCGGCTCACGGGCCTGCCGCGCGGCGCGCCCGTTCCGCGGCCTCCTCGGCCGCGAGCCGCCACAGCTCGGGATCATCGCCGCTCACGGTCGTGCCGGTCAAACGCCGCAGCGCGGCCGCCGCCGCGGCCGCCCGCGCGGTGTCGCCGCGACGCCGCGCCTCATCCAGCAGCAGGGCGATGCGCGGTGCCGCCTGCGGGCGCTCGAGCCGCACCAGCGACTCCAGGGTCTTCTCCACCACGAACGGATCCTGATCGGCGAGGCCGGGCAGCAACGCCTCCAGCGCGCGCGCAGCGTCCGAGTAGCGCGCGCTGCCCAGGGCGACGGCCGCGGCCGCGCGCACCTCCCAGTCGGCGTGCGCCCGCAGCTCCACCCCAGCGCGGTCGATCGCGTTCACGCCGCCCGCCTTGACCAGGGCGCGCAGCGCGTAGCGCGGGAACAGGCGCGAGTCGCCCGCGCGCGGCTGGTCCAGGGCGGAGAGCAGCTCGTCCACCGCGCCGTGTCCCGCGAGCGCGTCGGCCAGCGGCTCGAGCGAGGCGGCGTCGCGGCCGACGCGCAGCGCCTCGATGAGCACCGGAACGGTGCCCTCGGAGCCAAGCGCCAGGAGCTGCTCCTGCGGGCGCTTCCAGCCGGGTACATCTCCGTCCGTGCCACGCTCGGACGTCTGCGCCTTGTGCACCAGCTCCTGCACCAGGGTCAGGATGAGCCGCTCCCGCGCCCTGCCGCCCAGGGCGTACCAGCGGTCGCGGGCCTCGGGCCACGCTGGATCGCGCGCCCGGTACAGCTCCCACCAGCTCTCGAGCTGCTGGTCCTGCGGCGGCGCGACGCCGCCCGCAGCCGCGCCCGGGTCGCGCGCGCAGCCCGCCAGGAGGCAGGCGACAAGGACAGGGAAAGACGCTCGCGCAGCCAGCACCGCACTCTTCTCCATGTCGGTCCGGGCGACCGTAGCAGCAGCGCGGGCGCGCCGTCAAGAGCGGGCGGACGCGCGCGGAGCACGGCCTCGTTGCGGCGGCGGCGCGGCGCGGCTAACTTCGAGCCTGACGGCCGGCGGCGGGGCCATGCCGGCCGAGGAATGACGCCCGTGGTGCGCTTCGCTCACCTGCATTGCCACAGCCACTTCAGCCTGCTCGACAGCAACGCGCGCATCGACGACCTGTGCGCGGCCGCCGCCCGCTGCGGCCAGCCGCGCATCGCTCTCACCGACCACGGCAACCTCTTCGGGGCCATCCAGTTCTACCGCGCGGCCGAGCAGCGCGGCGTGACTCCCATCATCGGCTGCGAGTTCTTCGTCGCCGCCCGCGACCACGCCTCGCGCGATCCGAACCAGCCGGTGCATCACTTGACCATCCTGGCGGAGAACGAGGCCGGCTACCGCAACCTCATCAAGCTGGCCACGCGCGCCTACCTCGACGGCTTCTACTTCAAGCCGCGCGTGGACAAGGCCCTGCTCGCGGCGCACGCGCCCGGCCTGGTCGCGCTCTCCGGGTGCATGTCGGGAGAGATCTCGAGCAAGGTGCTGGCCGGAGACCTGGACGCCGCGGCGCGACTGGTCGGCGAGTACCGCGGGATCTTCGGCCACGGCGGCTTCTACCTCGAGATCATGGAGAACGGCCTCCCGCTGCAGGCGCGCCAGCGCGCCGGCTTGCTCGAGCTCGCCGCGCGCACGGGCGCGCCGGCCGTCCTCACCAACGACGTGCACTACCTGCGACAAGAGCAGGCCGCGGCGCGCGAGGTGATGATGTGCATCGCCTCGGGCAAGACCTTCCAGGACGAGACGCGCCGGCGCCTCGACACCGACCAGCATCACTTCCGCAGCAGCGAGGAGATGGCGACGCTCTTCCGCGGCGCCGACCGCCTGTGCGAGGAGGCCTTCGCGCTGGCCGAGCGCTGCAACGTCAAGCTGCGCTTCGACCAGATGCATCTGCCCCGCTTCCAGGTCCCGACCGGGGAGGGCATGGAAGAGTACTTCGACCGCCTCTGCCGGGAAGGGTGCGCGCGCCGCTACGGCAGCGTGAACGAGACCATGGCCGAGCGCCTGCGCCAGGAGACGGCGGTCATCAAGGAGATGGGCTTCGTCGCCTACTTCCTGATCGTCGCCGACTTCATGCACCACGCGCGCGAGACCGGAGTGCCGGTCGGCCCGGGGCGCGGCTCGGCCGCGGGCTCGATCGTGGCCTACGCCCTCGGCATCACCGACGTCGATCCCCTGCGCTACGACCTGCTGTTCGAGCGCTTCTTGAACCGCGGCCGCGTGTCCATGCCCGACATCGACATCGACTTCTGCCGCGACCGGCGCGAGGAGATCCTGCGCTACGTGCAGGAGAAGTACGGCCGGGCCAACGTCTGCCAGATCGTGACCTTCGGCACGCTCGCCGCGCGCGCCGCCATCCGCGACACGGGACGCGTGCTGGGCATAGACCTAGCCAAGGTGGACGCCATCGCCAAGAAGGTGCCGCCCGCGGTCAACACCAAGCTGCACGAGGCGCTCGAGCAGGACGAGGAGCTGAAGCAGCTCTGCGCGACCGACGCCGAGGCGCGCCATCTGTTCGACATCTCGCTGACCATCGAGGGCCTGAACCGCCACGCTTCGACGCACGCCGCCGGGGTGGTGATCACCGACCGCCCGCTCGAGGAGCACGTGCCGCTGTGCCGGGTGCAGGACGAAGTCAACACCCAGTACTCGATGAACGACCTCGAGTCGATCGGCCTGCTGAAGATGGACTTCCTCGGGCTGAAGACGCTGACCACCCTGGCGCGCGCCGTGGAGCTGATCCGCGCCTCGGGCCGCGAGGTCGTCCTGGAGGAGCTGCCCCTCGACGACCGCCGGACCTATGAGCTGCTGCAGCGCGGGGAGACGACCGGCGTGTTCCAGCTCGAGTCCGGCGGGATGCGCGAGCTGCTGCAGAAGATGAAGCCGGACGTGTTCGAGGACATCGTCGCCATCCTCGCGCTCTACCGTCCCGGCCCGCTCGGCTCCGGCATGGTCGAATCGTTCGTCAAACGCAAGCACCTGCAGGAGGCCATCGACTACCCCCATCCCTCGCTCGAGCCGATCCTCAAGGAGACATACGGCGTCATGGTCTACCAGGAGCAGATCATGCGCATCTCCAACGTCCTGGCCGGCTTCACCCTCGAGGAAGCGGACAACCTGCGCAAGGCCATGGGCAAGAAGAAGCCCGAGGTCATGGAGAGGTACCAGTCCAAGTTCGTCGCGGGAGCGGTGGCAGGCGGAATCGAGCGCGGCGCCGCCGAGGACATCTGGACGAGGATGGCCCTGTTCGCCGGCTACGGCTTCAACAAGAGCCACACCGTCGCCTATGGCATCATCACCTACCGCACCGCCTGGCTGAAGGCCAACTACCCGCGCGAGTTCCTGGCCGCGAGCATGTCCGTCGAGCGCGCCGACACGGACAAGGTCGCGGCGCTGCTCGAGGAGTGCCGCCTGCAGCACATCCCCGTGCTCCTCCCGGACCTGAACGCCTCGGACCTCGACTTCACCATCGACGGCGGGGCGATCCGTTTCGGCCTGGGGGCCATCAAGGGCGTCGGGGAGAAGGCGGTGCAGGCGGTCCTGGCGGCGCGGCGGCGGCTGGGCCGGCCGTTCCGCGCGCTGTTGGAGGTGTTCGAGGAGGCCGACGCCAGCGGCACGAGCAAGGCGGTGTACGAGGCGTTCGCCGCCGCGGGCGCCTTCGACTGGACGAATCAGCCGCGCGCGCGCGTCGATGCCGCGCTGGACCTGCTCTTGCGCATCGGCCAGGCCGCCCAGCGCGATCGCAAGGCCGGCCAACTGACCCTGTTCGGCGCGGTCGCGGCGCCCGCGGCCGGGTTGCGCCTCCCCGACGTTCCGGAGTGGCCGGATCGCGAGAAGCTGGCGCGCGAGAAGGCGGCGCTCGGCTTCTACCTGTCCGGCAGCCCGCTCCGCAGCCACGCCCGCACGCTCGGCTGGTTCTCCTCGCACAGTCTCGACGACCTGCCGGCGGCAAGCAGCCAGGACGAGATCACGGTCGGCGGCATGGTCCAGGGCCTGCGCACGCGCACCACCCGGCGCGGCCGCGCGGCGGGCCAGAAGATGGCGCTGTTCCGCATCGCCGGCCTGGACGGGCCGCCCCTGCAGGCGGTGTGCTTCCCCGAGGACTACCGGCGCGCGGCTCAGGATCTCGCGGACGATGCCATCTGCCTCTTCTCCGGAACCCTCGACGCCACGCGCGAGGAGCCGACGCTGCGCGTCGTCAAGGTGGAGCCGTTCCAGCAGATCCTCTCGCGGCGGGTCGAGCGCGTGATCCTCACCGTGCCAAAGCCGGACGACGAGCTGCTCGCGCGCATTCAAAGCTGCATCAAGAGGAATGCCGGCTCCGTGCCCGTCTACCTGCTCCTGCCGCGCGCCCAGGCCGGGCATGACCTCATCCGCTGCGGCGCGAAGTTCCAGGTCAAGGTCACCGAAGAGGCGCTGGACGCGTTCGCCGAGCTGGTGGGAGCGGAGAACGTGAAGGTGCGTTGAGCGGCGCTGCGCCGCGTTCGCAGTGCCGTGCGCGCGGACGGGCGCGCTCCGGCATAGACGCGCTGAATGAGGAGAATCAACGCTGCTTCTCGCGCCGCCCGCCCTGGCCGCGCGCGCGACGAGCGGCACGCTGCTTGCATCGCGCCCTGCGCCCTGGCGCCGCCGGAATTGAAACAAGTTCCGCGTTCTCTCCTTCTTCTTGCGGGCGCGCATTCCATAGAATCGCCTGGATCGGGTAACCTGCCAGTTTCCCTTCATTCCGGATAGCGACTGACATGAGCACTCCTTCCGTCACACCTTCCGAGTCTCAGTCCGCTCCGCCCGCCTCAGGCGCGAAACCAGAGATCCTGCGCCGCTCGGAGCACACGGTCGAGATCGTCTCCGACTCCGGGGAAGGCGCCCAGAAGTGCGGGCAGATCTTCGGTGCGGTGTCCGCGAAGATGGGCAACGGCGTGTGGACGGTCGAGATCATCCCGGCCGAGATCCAGCCGCCGGCCAGGAGCCCCGCGGGCGCGTCCGGCAACCGCATCCGCATCGGCACCCACACCGTGACCAACTGGGGCGATCGGGCGAACGTGGTGGTCGCGTTCAACGAGCAGGTGCTCCTGGCGCGCCACCGGCTCGAGGCGCTGGCCGAGGACGCGATCATCTTCCTCGAGGACATGTGGGAGAAGCACGAGGACGAGCAGGTGCGCGCCGAGTGGCAGGCGGCGCTGCAGGAGCTGTCGCGCGCCCGCTACCGCATCATCCGCGTGCCCATGGAGGAGATCTGCCTGACGGTCGTGGACGAGGCACGCAAGGGCAAGAACATGTTCGTGCTCGGCCTGCTGTGCACCGTCTTCCAGCGCGACATGGCCCGGGTGAAGGCCCAGATCGAGCATCAGTTCCGCACCAAGTCGAACGAGGTGCGCGAGCGCAACATCGCGCTGGTGGAACTGGGCGTGCGCTGGGCCGAGGAGCACCTGCCCTTCCGCATCGAGGTGCCGCCCACGGAGAGCGACCGGCCCATGGTGGTGATGAACGGCAACGAGGCCGTCGGCATGGGCGCCATGGCCGCAGGCATGGACTTCATGGCCATGTACCCCATCACCCCGGCCACCTCGGTCTCGCACTACCTGGCCGAGGCCTTCCACAAGATGGGCGGCGTGGTCCATCAGGCCGAGGACGAGATCGCGGCCGCGGGCTGCGCCATCGGCGCGTCCTTCGCCGGCAAGGTGGCGTTCACCGTCACCTCCGGACCGGGCCTGGCCTTGAAGACCGAGTTCATCGGCCTGGCCACCATGACCGAGACGCCGCTGGTCGTGGTCGACGTGCAGCGCGGCGGCCCGTCCACCGGCCTGCCCACCAAGGTCGAGCAGGCCGACCTCCTGGCCGCGCTCTTCGGCCAGCCCGGGGACGCTCCCAAGGTCATCATCGCCCCGGCCACGATCGAGGAGTGCTTCCACAGCATGATCACGGCGCGCCGCATCGCCGAGGCGTTCCGCTGCGTGGTCATGGTGCTCACGGACGCCAACCTGGCGACGGGCGTGCAGCCCTTCCCGCGCCCCAAGCTCGATCCGCGCTGGCAGGTGCGCCAGCCCGATCAGAGGCCGGTGCCGAAGGACACGCGTCCCTATGAGTGGGACGCGCGCTCCGGCCTGTCGCGGCGCTTCATTCCCGGCCAGCCCGAGGGCATGTTCGTGGCGACCGGCCTGTCGCACGACGAGGCGAGTCGCGTCAGCTACGTGGCCGCGACCAACGCTCTCGGCCTGAAGATGCGCAGCCGCAAGATGGCGGTGCTGAGCGAGACCCTGCGGCCGCCCGAGGTGCGCGGCGACGCCACGGGCGACCTGTTGGTCGTGGGCTGGGGCTCCACCAAGGGCGCCATCGAGGAGGCGGTGGACCGGGCGCGCGCCAAGGGCCTGAAGGTCTCCTCGACGCACCTCACCTTCCTCGCGCCCATGCAGCCGGGCCTGAAGGAGATCTTCGGCCGCTTCAGGAAGGTCATGACCGTGGAGATCAACCACAGCGACGAGCCGAACGACCCGTTCATCACCAAGGAGAACCGCCGCCTCGGCCAGCTCTGCTGGCTGCTGCGCGCCCACAC
This sequence comes from Phycisphaera mikurensis, assembly GCA_020723465.1. Lineage (GTDB taxonomy): Bacteria > Planctomycetota > B15-G4 > B15-G4 > JADJEK01 > JACQZJ01. The sequence goes on along the minus strand of DYIW01000119.1, from coordinate 8,238 downwards.
CCTGGTGGACGTGGACTGCTGGTCGCGCTGCTACGGCGAGCCGCTGCGGCCGGACCACATCCTTGGCGGCATCGAGCGCATGTTCACGAAAGGAGAGAAGCGATGAGCGGTCCCGAGTACTCCCTGCTGGACGGCGACGTCTGCGCCGATGAGCGCCACCTGGCCATCGAGGACTACTCGTCCGCGGTGCCGCGCTGGTGCCCGGGCTGCGGCGACCACTCGGCGCTCGGCGCCATGCAGCGCCTGCTCGAGTCCGAGCAGCTCAAGCGCGAGAAGACGGTCTTCTGCTCGGGCATCGGCTGCTCCAGCCGCTTCCCCCACTACCTCAAGACCTACGGGTTTCACGGCCTGCACGGCCGCGCCCTGCCGGTGGCCACCGGCATCAAGATGACGCGGCCCGACCTGCACGTCTTCGCCATCATGGGCGACGGCGACTGCTGCTCCATCGGCCTGGCGCACTGGCTGCACGCCGTGCGCTACAACGTGGACATGGTCGCCATGCTGCTCGACAACAACATCTACGGTCTGACCAAGAACCAGACCTCGCCCACGACCCCGCAGGGCCACAAGAGCAACACGCAGCAGCAGGGCAGCTTCCTGCCGCCCTTGAACCCGCTGACCGCGACGCTCGGCATCACCAACTGTTCGTTCGTGGCGCAGACCGCCGACTGGGTGCCGGCCCACCTCTTCCAGACGCTCAAGGCCGCCTTCCACCACCAGGGCTTCGCCTTCGTGCGCGTGCTGCAGCGCTGCCCGGTCTTCACCGCCGGCATCTACCAGGACGCGGTGCGCCACCCGGACAACGTCGAGCTGCTCACCCACCCGGCCGGCATCTGCGACCCGGACGCGGAAGGGCTCTACAAGAACCACATCAGCCACGACCCCGCCGACCTGCATGAGGCACGGCGGCTGGCCGAGGGCGGGAACGGCAAGTTCCGGCTTGGGCTGTTCTTCCGCGACGCATCGCGGCCGCGCTACAACGAGACGCGCGCGCTGCCCAAGTACACGGCGGAAGAGAAGATCGAGATCCTCAACGCGGAGCTGGATCGCTATGCAGTCTGACGACAGGGTTTCCCGGACCTTGAAGGAGCTGGCCGGACCGATCAGCTCCTTCCGCTCCGCGCTGGCGAGCGCGGTGGAGGACGTGCGCGGCATCCTCTCCACCTGGCGTTCGGCCCAGTCCGACAGCGGCGAGCAGCGCCGGGCCGAGCTGGGCTGCTTCGCGGCCGGCCGCATCGACGTCGAGCGCTTCGCCACGCTGCTCGCCGTGGAAGAAGCGGTGGACGCCGCCACCGTGGCGCGCCTGGAGGGCATCTTCGACCTCCTCTCCGACCTGGCCGACCAGAAGGACGGCGTGGTGCGAGTCAAGGTCGAGCCGGGCGCAGTCCTGCGTGACGCCGTGGCCGCGGCCCTCGGGCGCATCGGACGCGCCTTCGGCGCCGCGCGCGTCGTGGGACTGTCCCGCTCGCACCGCTACGAGGATTCGCTGCACCAACGCTTCCTGCGCGAGTACCCGTACGCGCTCTGGAGCTCGAGCGAGCGCCAGATCGCCCCGCCGCTGGTGGTGGAAGTCGCCGGCCAGGATCTGCGCGCCGAAGGGCTGGCGGAGTTCCTCGACGGCCGGCAGAAGATCGTGCTCGTCGCCCAGGGCAAGTGTCCGCCGGCGCCGCTGGCGCGGCTCGTCAGTCCGGGCGTGTTCGTGGTGCAGGCCGCCGAGCCAGTGGCACTGGCCGCGTTCGCGGCCTATCAAGGCCCAGGTATCGCCGCGCTGGTGCCAGAGTCCGCTGCCCTGTTCACGCATGATCCGCAAGCGGGTGCGCGCTCCTGGGACCGCCTCAAGGTCGCGCGCCTGCCGCAGGAGGACGCCGTGATCCGTCTCGAGGGCCTGAGCGCCTCCTGGCAGCGCGAGTGCCTGCGCCAGCTTCAGGAGATCGCGACCGCTCCCCCGGCTCCGGCTCCGGCCGCGGCGGGAGCCGCGTCGAACGGGCCGGCCGGCGCCCAGGTGGAGCGCCTGGCCGCCTGGCTGCTGAAGCGCGCGGACCTGCAGGGTCTCTGAGAGGACCGGCGACCGAGATGGACGACATCGCCACGATCGTGGTCTCGGCTCTCATCCTGGGCGGAGTCGGGCTCGTCTTCGGCACGCTCATCGCCCTGGCCTTCCGCAAGCTCAGGGTGTGGGAGGATCCGCGCATCGACGGGACCGTGGCCCTCCTGCCCGGCGCCAACTGCGGCGCCTGCGGCTACCCGGGCTGCCGCGCCTTCGCCGAGAAGCTCGTAGCCGGCGCCGTGCAGCCGGCCGGCTGCAACGTGCTGAGCGGCGACGGCATCGAGGAGGTCGCCGCCTACCTGGGCGTGGCCGCGGGCGCGGCGCAGAAGAAGGTTGCGCGCCTGTTGTGCGCTGGCGGCAGCGACGTGGCGCTGCAGCAGGCCGAGTATCGCGGCCTGCCGACCTGCGGCGCGGCCGCGGCCGTGGCGGGCGGCGGCAAGGCGTGCAAGTGGGGCTGCATCGGCCTGGGCGAC
>DYIW01000119.1:0-5680 GCA_020723465.1 Phycisphaera mikurensis | reverse complement strand
GCCGCTGGTCGATCCCGCGCGCTGCACCGCCTGCGGCGACTGCGTCGCCGCCTGCCCCAAGAATCTCTTCGTTGTCATGCCGATCGAACACAAGCTGATCGTGCAGTGCCGCAGTCTGCTGGAGGGCGAGGTCGCGGAGAAGCTCTGCGCCGTCGCCTGCACCGGCTGCGGCCGCTGCGCCGCCGACGCCCGGCCGGGCGTGATCAGGATCGTGGACGGTCTGGCACGGGTCGATTACGAGAAGAACGACCTGGCGGGCAGGGAAGCCATCGCGCGCTGCCCGACCAAGGCGATCGTGTGGGTCGAGGGCGCGCAGTTCCCGGCCCTCAGCCGGCTGGCGCCGGCAAGGAGTAGATGATGTCCAAGGCAAAGAGCACCAGCTCTTCTTCCTGCAAGTATCCGGGAGTGCGCATGTCGATGGACGGCAGCGAGGCCGTCGTCGCCATGGAGACCGCCGCCTCCGAGGCCGCGGGCGCCTACCCCATCACGCCCTCGACGCAGATGGGCGAGGGCTGGGCCCTGGCCGTGGCAGCGGGCAAGACGAACGTGAACGGCCGCCGGCTGATCTTCTTCGAGCCCGAGGGCGAGCACGCCGCCGCCGCCGTCACCGCCGGCATGAGCATGACCGGCCTGCGCTCGACCAACTTCTCCAGCGGCCAGGGCATCGCCTACATGCACGAGTCGCTGTACGCGGCCGTGGGCAAGCGCCTGACCTACGTGCTCAACGTGGCCTGCCGCGCCATGACCAAGCACTCGCTCAACGTGCACGCCGGGCACGACGACTACCACGCCATCGACGACACCGGCTTCTTCCAGGTGTTCAGCAAGAGCGTGCAGGAGGCCTCTGACCTGACGCTCATCGCGCACCGCATCGCCGAGCTGTCCTTGAACCCGGGCATCTCCGCTCAGGACGGCTTCCTCACCAGCCACGTGATCGAGACGATGGACCTGCCGGAGCCGGAGCTGGTCAAGGAATACCTGGGCGACCCGTCGGACATGATCGACTCGCCCACGCCGGCGCAGCGCATGGTCTTTGGCGCGAAGCGCCGCCGCATCCCGGAGATGTTCGATTTCGACTACCCGGCCATGGTCGGCGTGGTGCAGAACCAGGACAGCTACGCGCAGGGCGTCGCCGCCCAGCGCCCCTTCTACTTCGACCACGTGCAGGAGCTCGCCGACCGCGCCATGGCGGAGTACGCGGCGCTGACCGGCAGGCGCTATGCCCGCATCACCGGCTACCGGACCGATGACGCCGAGTACGTCATCATCGGCCAGGGGTCGGTGGTGGCCAACGCCGAGGCGGTGTGCGACTACCTGCGCGAGAAGCGCGGACTCAAGGTGGGCGTGATCAACGTCACCATGTTCCGCCCCTTCCCGTCCGACTTGATCACCAGGATCCTCAAGGGCAAGAAGGCGGCCACCGTCCTGGAGCGCGTCGACCAGCCGCTCGCCGTGGACCTGCCGCTCGTGCGCGAGATCCGCGCCGCCATTTCCAAGGGCCTGGAGAACGGCCGCGCCAAGGGCGCGCGCCCGCACCGCGGCGTCGAGCCGCTGCGCGCCGAGGAGGTCCCCGAGTTCTTCTCCGGCTGCTTTGGCATGGGCAGCCGCGACCTGCAGCCCGGCGACCTGATCGCCGCGGTGGACAACATGCTGGAGAACGGCGGCCGGCAGCGGCAGTTCTACCTGAGCATCGACTTCGTCCGCCCCGGCACCAAGCTGCCGAAGCTCGAGATCCACCAGCAGCAGCTGCTCGAAGGGTATCCCCACCTGGCGCAGCTCGCCCTCAAGGCGACCGACACGGCCAACCTCATGCCCAAGGGCTCGGTCTCGCTGCGCATCCACTCGGTGGGCGGCTGGGGCGCCATCACCATGGGCAAGAACGTGGCCATGACCGCGTCCGAGCTGCTCGGCCTGTACATCAAGGCCAACCCCAAGTACGGCTCGGAGAAGAAGGGCCAGCCGACCACGTTCTACGCCACGCTCGCCAAGGAGCCGATCCGCCTCAACTGCGAGCTGCGGCACGTCAACGTGGTGCTGTCGCCCGATCCGAACGTGTTCCGCCACAGTAACCCGCTGGCCGGCCTGCCCGAGGGCGGCGTGTTCGTCATCCAGTGGGACAAGGGCGCCGACGAGCTGTGGCAGATGCTGCCGCGCTCCGCTCAGGACCGGATCAAGAAGGACAAGCTGCGCGTCTACTACATCGACGCCTTCAAGATCGCCATGCAGGAGGCCTCCGAGGCCGAGCTGCGCTACCGCATGCAGGGCACGGCCTTCATGGGCGCCTTCTTCCGCGTGTCGCCGTTCATGCAGAGCGGCGAGCTGGACCGCGAGCGCCTCATGGCCGGGATCCGCGCCCAGATGGGCAAGAAGTTCGGGCGCCTGGGCGAGAAGGTCGTCGAGGACAACATGCGCGTGATCGAGCGCGGCTTCGAGGGCCTGCAGGAGCTGGACGTCTCGGCGCGTGAGCTGACCGGCGCCGAGGGCGGCGGCCTGCGCGTCATCCCGGAGGAGCTCGACGTCAAGGACGTGCGCCCGGGCATCGGCGACCAGGGCCGCTTCTGGGAGCAGATCACCAACGTCTACAAGAGCGGCTCCGATCCGCTCGCCGACCCGTTCGTGGCCATCTCCGCCATCCCGGCGGTGACCACGGTCACGCGCGACATGACGGACGTGCGCTTCGAGGTGCCGCAGTTCATCGCCGAGAGGTGCACCGGCTGCGGCCAGTGCTGGACGCAGTGCCCGGACAGCGCCATCCCCGGTCTGGTCACCCCCATCGACCAGCTCCTCGAGGCGGCCATCCGCTCGGCCGAGGGCAACACGCCGTTTGACCGCCTGCGCCAGCTCATCAAGCCGCTCGCCCGGGAGGCACAGCGCATCGCCGGCGGCGGGCCGTTCGCCAAGTTCACCGAGGTCCTGTCGCTGGCCTACAAGAACGTGCTGGAGAAGGCGGCTCCGTCGCCGGAGCAGCGTGAGATGCTCGACCGCCAGTTCCTGCCGGTGCGGACGGCGCTCACCGACTTCCCGCTGGCCAAGACCGCGCCCTTCTTCGACGTGCCGGAAAGCAAGGAGAAGGGCAGCGGCGCGCTGCTCTCCATCACGGTCAACCCGGACACGTGCAAGGGCTGCATGCTGTGCGTGGACGTCTGCCCGGACGGCGCCCTGAAGACGATCAAGCAGGAGCCGGAGACGGTCGAGACCCTGCGGCGCAACTGGAAGCTGTGGAAGCAGCTCCCGGACACCGACGACCGCTACATCAACATCTCCAGCTATGAGCAGGGCATCGGCATCCTGCCGGCCATGCTCCTCAAGAAGAACGCCTACCGCGCCATGGTCGGCGGCGACGGCGCGTGCATGGGCTGCGCCGAGAAGACGGTGCTGCACCTGGTGCTGGGCGCGGTCAACGCCCTGATGAAGCCGCGCGTCGAGAAGCACGTCCTGCGCCTGCAGGACCTCATCGCCAAGCTCGACGCGAAGGCGCGCACGCTGCTCGTTGCCGGCGCCGACCTGGAGAAGGTCAGCGGCGGCGCGGCCAAGGTCGACGTGCCGGTGCCGGGCGACCAGGCGGCGGCCATCGAGCGCATCAACCGCGTGCTGCGCGACCTGAAGGACCTGCTCTGGCGCTACACCAAGGGCCCGAGCGGCAAGGGCCGCGCGCTCTGCGGCATCGCCAACTCGACCGGCTGCTCGTCGGTCTGGGCCAGCACCTACCCCTTCAACCCCTACCCGGTGCCCTGGGTCAACCAGTTGTTCCAGGACTCCCCCTCGGTGGCCATCGGCATCTTCGAGGGGCACATGCGCAAGATGGGTGACGGCTTCCTTGCCGTGCGCCGCGCCGAGCTGGAGCTGGCCGGCGAGTACGACGCCGCCCAGCACGAGCCGGCCTTCCAGAAGCTCACCTGGCTCGACTTCTCCGACGAGGAATTCGACCTGTGCCCGCCCATGATCGCGGTCGGCGGCGACGGCGCCATGTTCGACATCGGCTTCCAGAACCTGTCGCGCATGATGGCCTCTGGCAAGCCGATCCGCGTGGTCGTGCTCGACACGCAGGTCTACTCGAACACCGGCGGGCAGGCGTGCACCAGCGGCTTCACCAGCCAGATCTCCGACATGGCGGCCTTCGGCAAGGGCCAGCGCGGCAAGGAGGAGACGCGCAAGGAGCTGGCGCTGGTCGCGCTCGCGCACCGCAACACCTACGTGCTGCAGTCCTCGCAGGCGTCGCCCTCCCACTTGCTGGGCGGCGTGCTCAGGGGGCTGCAGGAGCGCCGTCCGGCGCTCTTCCTGCTGCACTGCCCGTGCGCGCCGGAGCACGGCATCGGCGACGACTCCGCCTTCCGCGCGGCGCGCCTGTCGCTCGAGAGCCGCGCCTACCCGTTCTTCGTCTATGACCCGGAGAAGGGCGCGTCCATCGCCGACTGTGTGAACCTGGACGGCAACCCCGACGTCGAGGAGCGCTGGCCGACCTACGAGCTGAAGTTCGTCGGTGACGACGGCAAGGGGCAGTCGTTTACCCTGCCGCTCACGGTCGCCGACTGGGCGTGCACCGAGGCGCGCTTCAAGAAGCACTTCACCCCGGTCAAGGCGGACGGCGGCGACGACCTCGTGCCCTTCCACGAGTACCTCGACCTGGCCCCCGCCGACCGCGAAGGCAAGACCCCGTTCATCTACACGATCGACGCGCAGCGCCGGCTGGAGCGCCTGGCCGCGTCGGCTGACGTGGTGCGTCTGGCCGAGGACCGCCTGCTCTACTGGTCGCAGCTGCGCCAGCTCGCCGGCGTGCTCGTCACGGACACGGTCAAGGACCGCGTTTCCGACACGCTCGGCCAGGAGTTCGACGCCAAGATGGAGGAGCTGCGCCGCGAGTACGAGGGCAAGCTGGCCGAGCTCAAGGCCTCCTACCCGAGCCTGGTGGCGCGCCGCATGGCGGAGGGCCTGCTGCGCGCCGACGGCTCGCGCACCGTGGCCGAGCTCCTGAGCACGGCGCAGGCCATGGAGATCATGGGCGTCGACCCGATCCCGGTGGGAGCGCAGAGCCGGGCGGGCGCCGCCGCCGCTCCGGCCTCCGCCGCGACCGCCGTGGCCGAGCCGGCGCCGGCCGCGGCCGCGAAGGCCGCCCCGACCGCGGCGCCCGCGGCCGCGGAGGGGCTGGTGATGGAGCCGTACATCGAGTCGGCGCGCTGCACCACCTGCAACGAGTGCACCAACCTGAACAAGAAGATCTTCGCCTACAACGACAAGAAGCAGGCCTACGTCAAGGACCCGCGGGGCGGCCCCTACAAGCACCTGGTGATGGCCGCGGAGCGCTGCCCGGTCGGGATCATCCACCCGGGCACGCCGCAGAACCCCAAGGAGAAGGGTCTCGACGAGCTGATCAAGCGCGCCGAACCGTTCAACAAGTAAGCCGATGCCCACGATTCCGCTGAACTTCCGGCACGGCGTCCACCCGCCGGAGCTGAAGGAGCTGACGGCGGGGCGGCAGCTCCGGCGGCTCCCTTACCCGGACGAGCTGGTGCTGCCGCTGCGCCAGCACACGGGCAAGCCGGCCCGCCCCATCGTGCGCGCGGGCGACCGCGTGGCGCGAGGCGACAAGGTGGCCGAGGCGGACGGCTGGGTCTCCGTGCCGCTGCACGCCTCGGCCAGCGGCGTCATCGCCGGCATCGGGCTCTGGCCCCATCCGGACGGG
>DYIW01000118.1 GCA_020723465.1 Phycisphaera mikurensis | reverse complement strand
GCACGACCTACCGTGTTCCTTGATAATCCTTTGGAACTATGACTCACACCACTAGCGCCACCTCGAACAGTCTCTTGAACCGCCCACCACCCCTACCCGCCATCACGATCACACAATCCCGCTGGGCTTCGCCTACCACGGCGTCGATCCGGCCATCCCTGTTCAGATCCGCCATCGCCACGTCCGAACAAATGACATTCCGCCCACTCACCTTCGGTCGCCGGAATGTCCCGTCTCCCCTCCCGCGCAGTATCTTCAGCCCCGGCTTCCCTACGTGCTCTGGCCGCCCACCCGTAACCAAGTCGATCCGCCCATCCCCGTTCACGTCGCCCACAGCCAACGCATTACCGTATTCAGCTCCGCACTTCCTCTCCCAACTTCCGGCAAACCCACCCTTCCCGTTTCCCAGCAGGATAGCCAGGTTCCCGCACCAGCTTCCCGTAACTGAATCTACTCTCCCGTCGCCATTCACATCACCCAGCGCCACAACCTCCGCGGGGCCAACTGTCCTCTCCCGCTTTATCCCCCTTTTCAGGCCACCTATGGTCCCAAGCAGAGCCCTCAGCTGACCCGACTTCCCACTGCACACGATCGCGTCCTGCTTTCCGTCAGCATTCAGGTCGCTCACGGCAACACAACTCGGAATCCCACTCGTAACCACCTTGGCCTTTAGCTCCAATTTGCCCGTCCCGTCCCCGCGGAGAAGCGTCACCCTGCTGTCCCACAAGCTCGAGGCCACTACATCGTCGATGCCATCTCCGGTTACGTCGCCGACTGCCAGCCACCATGCGCCTGTATTGACGGAAGTGCTCACTTTCGCCGCCACGTTACCATGACCGTCTCCCAGCAGCACCGCCACGGCAGCCCCAGAGGCGACCGTCACAACAATATCACTTCTTCCGTCCCTGTTCATGTCTGCTACGGAAATGTCAACTGGCCTCTCCCCGACATCAACCTGCGCGAACTGAGTCAGATTCCCTAGCCCATCCCCAAGCATAATGTAGATCCACTTCTCCATGGGCGCCGTGAGCACCACATCCAGCCTCCCGTCGTTGTTCAGATCTCCAAGAGCTAGTCGTCGCTCAGCGTAGAGAGTAACAGCGGCCGGCGCGGGAAAGCCACTGGCCTCGCCTACTACCCCGTCCCCCGTATTCAGGAGCACAGATACACCCGCCCAACTCGCTACGACGATGTCATTCTTGCTGTCCCGGTTCATATCCGCCATCGCAATCGGTCCTACCTCTTCGGTCACCGGTATAGTTGTTTGCTGCTCGAACCGGCCAGTTCCGTCGTTTGCTAGTATCACAACTTCGTTGCGGCCCGTCACGGCTATATCCATCGCCCCGTCGGAGGTCATGTCTCCCATGGCGATTCCGTGGACCCCGTTACCTATGCTATAGACTCGCCCTGAACAGAGCTCGTCTCCATCCGCCACCCTGTTGCTTGCCACAATACAAAGCACGGCAAGTATCAGATATGGTCTGCTCATGATCTTGTACTCCCGCAATCAACCTTCTGGCGGGGCGCCCCGCCATGTGCACACTCTTACCGAGACGCAGCCTCTCCCGCCGTTCACGTTCGAACCGCCACCTTCGTAATGCCTTGTCCGCTCCTCGCGATTTCCTCTGCGCACCCCTTGGGAGCACCCTCGTTTGACATACGCTCGTCTTGTTGAAGCCTTAGCGGAGAGCTGATATCTCCCTGTCTCGGCCTATGAACCCCGGCCCGTCTCGTCGCCGGTTCCGCCTTGAAATCCACCGCGGAGGGTTCCGTTTGCCTCCAACCTTGAGCGCAACCCCAACGGCGCGTGCCTTTGAGACCGTCACTGCCTGGGCAGCGCAGCTTCGGTGCCAGACGGTCATGAGGGGACTCCATAGCAAAGGGGCAGCGGGCCTCTCTCGCAATGGCGCCAGCTCGGTCGCCCCTCTCGTTTCACCGTATGAGCAGGCAGGCGGTGTTCTGCCTCTCTCGGTCCGCCGGGCCTTCGATGCATTTCATGCGTAGCATGCTAACATCGCACGGGTCCCAAAGAACTCCGCCTGGCATGCACAGAGTCCCGTCATTATTCGCCCCCCGGCACCCGATGGACCTCCCGTCCCTCCGCGGTGACCGTCGATCCCTGCGCGGACCACGACTCAATGCGACCATGTCGCCCCTCCCCACCACACCGCAACCCGCACACGCCAGGCGGTGTGGAGAGCCCTTTGCTCTCTCCGAGGCTGACGACCTCCGCACCGCCAACTGCTGAAGGATTCCCGCGGCTCATTAGTCCTACGCATCGAGGCTACCGATTTCCTGACGCCCGCCAGCACACCCCAGAACCTAAGTGTCTGCATTCGACAACTGCCCGGCACAACCACTCACCGGAACCTCTATGCCCTGAAACCAAATCCCAACTCCTGCAGGCCACGATGCCGGGAGACTACCCGAGATCGTCAAACCCTCTGGGATGAAGAATACGGGGTACACCGGAGGCGCCAGCAGAAAGTGAATGCATGAAGGCTCAGTCGCGCAACCGTTGTGAAACACCACGCCATTCCCAGGGATCAGTCCCGCCGCCGCGAAGATCAGAAAGCCCGATCCCGGCACTCCCGTGGCTCTTATGCCGATAACCTGCCCCGGCGCCCAGATACCCTCCACATCGAGGTTCGGCGTGTACCTCCATGCGTCACTTAGGACTGCAGACTGCCCAGGGTCGCTGATGACGACGTCAAGAGCACCATCCGTCACTCGGGGCTCCGCTGCTGGCACCACGCACTGTAGCTGAGTCGTAGTCAACACCTGGACACTTCCACACTGCCGGCCCCCCACTGTAACAGCTATGTCACTCGCGCCGAGCGTGAAGCCCGTGCCAGAAATCACGATCTGCGTCGCGTTGCACGACGGTCCGGCCGATGGAGCGATTGTACTCGCCGTCAACTGTACTGGCAGAGCCCCAATGTAGAGTACGGGCCAACCAGCCGGTGCGGCAGCCGCGCAGCATGACATCACCTGCAGCCGGAAATCCCCACCGCCGCACGGCAGAGCGGGTACCACTGGATTCACAAACAATGGGTCACACTTGATGTTAGCTACTCCGGGGTGCATTCCAGCCAACGGCCACGCAACGTCACAGTACTCGTAGGCCGGCATCGGACCCCACCATGACGTTTCGAAGTAGCTTCCGATGTTGTTCCATATAATGCAGCACTTGATCGTCGCTGAGCATTCCATGGTCGAGACTCCGGACCCATACCCGTTGCTCACGACGTTCCCTGAGATTGTGTTGTTCGTCAGGATCGGCATATTACCGCTGCCATGCGTACTTCTCACCAGCACTCCGGCACCCTCCGGATAGCCGCCAGGTCCGGCACTATTGCCAACTATGAGGTTGAACCGGACCGTCGGATAGCTTTCCATTATGGCCATGCCACCACCTCCGTACTGTCCGGAGATCGTGTAGCCACCGGCCGAGTTTCCGGCAATCATGTTGTTCTCAATCAGTGGGAAGAGCGCCTTGTTCAGGCCCACTCCACCACCCTGAAAGCTCGCCGAGTTGGTGAGAATGTAGTTATTCTGGATCTTCGGAGCAGTGTTCGGGCCACAGTAGACGCCCCCTCCCACGTGTTGATTCGTGTTGATCGCGACACCACTTCCGTTCCGTAGGGTAAGCCCCTTCAGGATGGACAGAGGACCCTCGCCCGTCAGAAACCGAACGCAACTGGCTAGTGTCGGGTTCGATGGCGCGCTGCCATCGATTATGGTCCCGCATGGGTTCAGGTCCACCGTGGTGTGTTCACCATCGGCGTCACTACGGACCGTGATGGCCTTCCCTTGGTAGTCGATGTTCTCATAGTACGTTCCAGGCCGCACGAGGATTGTGTCAAACGCTGCGGTGTTCGGATTGCTAATAGCTTCCTGGATCTCGTCGAAGGGATGAGCACTGGTGCCATTCTCCAGTGGGTCACTGAACAACTTCGTGCCTGGTCCCGGATCGCCTGGGGCGTCATCGTCGACGTACCAGTAGTTCTGGGCGCCTGCAGTACTTTGCAGCAACATCGCGATGAAGACGCAGAGTAGGTGAAGTGCGGATAACTTCATGGCCGGTCCTTCTTGCTAGCGGGTCTGTTTGATGCGGTCTGTTTCAGGGCTTTGCGTTGGGTCAGGCTCGGTGTAGTCTGTCTGGGATCGATAAATTCGATGGTTTGAGGCGCGTGTGAGCGCAGCTCGGAGGTGGTTCGCGTCTCCGTGCTGCATTCGTTCATTGATGTAGTGACGTAGATGGTGCGATCTATTTTCTTCTGGATCTTGACTGTCCCCGTAGCGCCTTGCCTCGGCGATGTTCCGTCAGGGTGCTTGGCAAGGCCCGACCATGGAGCGGGTAGGCGTCTCGGGGATCGATTCAGGGCTGTTGGCGGTCGTGAAGTGGCGAAGCGAAGAGCTGGTTGCGTCGCTGCGTCGCTCATTCTCAGACCCTGGTGCTTGTCGTTCTGGGCTGCATGCGTGATCCTCGCCGTGCCTCGCGCCCTGCTGGATGTAGCGGTGCGGGGCCAAGAAGGCGGACAGCGTTTCTGCTCGGATTTCGAATGAAGCGGTGAATTCTCCGATGGACAGATCCTCCGATCAGGCAGGTGCTTTGGCCCTCCGCGCGATACCAGGTTCGGCTTAGCAGGTTGCGTAACTGCCAAAGGGGGATGACTTTGCGGCAGCGTGGCTCGCTTTCGGTCTGGTGCCGGGGACCGTCGCCTGCCTTTCGGTGGCGTCCGGGCGTGCCGGCTTGCGTGAGAGAGCGTCGCGTTTGCAGGCTGGCAACCGGGAAGGCGGCGTTCGTAGGTTCCCGATTCGTCCACCTTCCTGGGATGCCTTTCTCACGCAGCGGCGTACCCGCTGGTGACTACCTCGCCGATCTGATCGCCGAACCTCCGGCCCCACGGCCACCGCGCCGTTCCCCCGCCAGGCCCCTACAACCGGTAGCTCACCCGGATCACCTGCGGGTACTTGGCGGGCTGGAAGATGGTGGTGCGGCCGTTGGTCTTGTGCGGGCAGTCGGTCGTCACCTTGAAGTCCTGGGCGGCCTCGATGCGCTCGTAGAGCACGGCGCGCACCTCCAGCTCGAGGGTCAGGGTCTCCTCGACCTCCAGGTCGAGTTCGCCGAAGAGAAAGCGCCGCGCCAGCGCCGCCCCCTTCAGCACCGTCCCGTCGCGGCGCGCGAGCATCGAGGAGTAGAGCAGCTCGTTGTCCCTGCGCGAGACCGACGGCGAGGTGTCGAAGTGGCTGGCGTAGCGCCACTTCATCTCGTCGCGCGCCTTCGCCACCACGTGCTTGAGCGAGTAGCCGAGCGAGTGGCGCGTGTTGCCCGCCTTGCGCTCGACGTTGGCGATGTACAGGCGGAAGCGCATGTCGTGGCGGTTGTCGCGGTAGAAGGAGGCCACGCGCTGGCGAAACGGCGGCCGGCTGACCGGCGTGGCCACGAAGTTGCCCGGCGCCAGCGAGGTCCACTTGGGAATGCGCACCAGGTCGGCGAAGCCGCCCTCGCGCCGGCCGAAGTAGACCAGGCTGCCGCCCCCGGCCTCGCCGCCGAACGAGATGTTCACCGGCTGCTTCTTGCCGCGCAGGAGCGCCACGTAGTCGCGGCGCTCCACGCGCACCAGCCCCGCGTCCTCGAATACCTCGACGCCGCCGGGCGGCGGCTCCGCGGCCGCGCCCGCGAGCCGCTCGTAGACGCGCGCGATCCAGGCCACGTGCCCGTTCCAGAAGTCGCGGCACTGGAAGTTGATCCCCTTGCCGCGATGGCTCGTGACGCCGCCGTCCCGTGGATCCACGTGCTCGGCCAGACGCTCGTACGACAGCCGCGCCAGGTAGGCGTGGCGCGGATCGTCGAACAGGCGCGCGCCCTCTGCCAGGGCGTGCACGTCGAAGGGGTGGCTCGCCACCTCGTAGGCCGACTCCCAGTACCACTGCTTGGCCTCGTTCACCAGGGGCTTGATCCCGTCGCGCCCGTAGAGCGCGTTGAGGAAGGCGAGCGCCTTCCTCAGGAACACGGCGACCTCGTCCTCCAGCACCTCGTCCAGGCACTGGTAGACGTAGCAGATGAAGCCGACGTGCCGCGAATGGTAGTAGGTCGTGATGTCCGCCAGGCCGACGTGCTCGCCGTGGCGCTGCGGGTCGGGCATGTAGGGGATGGAGCCGTCGGGGTGCGCCTGGCTGATGGCGAGGCGCACGGCCTCGCGCGCCCGCTCGCCGTAGCGCGGCCGGTCCAAGGCGCGCGCCGCGCGCGCCAGGCCGGTCGCGCCCCAGAGCCGCTGCGCCGGCACCTCCTTCACCATGACCGCGTTCATCAGGTAGGTGTCGCACACCTCGTCGATGGCGTGGCGGATCCTCTCCAGCTCGGCCGCGGAGAACAGCTCCGGCGCCTTCTCCAGCACCTCTGCCAGCACGTCGCAGCAGGCGCCCGAGTCGATGAGATTCGACGAGGCGTTCCGGTGGTCGAGGCTGCCCGGGAAGAACGCGGCCACGCCCGACTTCGGTTCCTTCTGCAGCATGGTCAGCGTGCGCAGCACGCGCCGCCGCACGCGCTCGCCATACGCCTTCTCGCCGGTGGCCGCGCGGAGCTGCAGGTCGATGATCGCCGAGTACACCACCTTGCCGGTGTGCTCGATGTGGTGGCGCGGGCAGACGATGCTCCCGTCGGCCGTTTCCCGGCCGGAGAAGTACCTCGACACCCCGCGCAGCAGGTCGATGGGCTTCAGGCGCGCCTCAGGCATACGATGCGGATCCGCGCCAGAGGTTGTAACAGACCGGCGGCCGGCCGCAACAGCGCGCAGGCGATCGCGGCCAGGCGTCCAAGGACGCGCACCCCCGCGCCGGCGCCCCGCAGCCGCGGGCCGATGATCCGGAAGTCGGGCAGGGGCTGCAGCCGCGTCTCTCCCTCACCCACCAGGCCGCAGGCGCGCGCCAGCCTCCGCACCGCGCCGGGCGCGAGCGCCTCGTAGGGCCCGATGATGTTCCCGTCCGGCGCGGGCGCGTACTCCACGGTGTCGCGCCCCAGGCGGCGCCTGAGCGCGTAGGCCGGAAGCTGCCAGGATCTGCGGCTGGTGTAGGCGATGAGCACGCTGCCGCCCGGCCGCACGCGCGCCGCGACCTCCTGCAGGAGCCGCGGCCGCAGCGCTCGCGGCAGGCCCTCCAGCCGGAACAGCACCGTGGCCGCGTCGAACTGGCCCGCGGCCAGCGCGGGCGCCGGCAGCACGCTCGGCACCACGGCCAGGCCGCCGGTCTCACGGCTGGGCGCCGCGGCGCCCGCGGGCGCGCAGGCGGCGGCGATCCTGGCGCCTTCCGCCTCCGGGAAGGGCACGAAGCCGAGCGGCGCGCCGCAGCGCCGCTCGCAGAAGAAGTGGCTCGCGGCGCTCGACTCCATCACGGCCAGCGCGGCGCGCGGATAGGCCTTCCTCAGGGCCTCGGTGAACAGGCCGGGGCCCGGCAGCACGTCGAGCAGCCGGAACTCCGGCTCGCCCGCGCCGAGGTGCGCGCGCACCGCCTCCATGACCGGCTCGAAGAAGCCCGGGTCCGGCTTGTCGAAGCGCGTGCCGCTCTGCAGCTTGCGCCGCAGGTACGAGCCGATCTGCGCCAGCGTCCAGTCGTCCGGATCGGGCGAGCGCGGCAGCGAGCCCTGGGCGCGGAAGCGGTTCCAGTGCACCACGTCCGCGAGCGGCCGCCGCTCGGGCGCGGGCGGCGCCTCGCCGCCGGCCGGCCAGCCCAGGCAGACCAGCGCCAGCACCTCGTGCTCCGCGGGCAGGCCGAGCAGCTCGCGCACGCGCGCGCGCTCGCCGAGCGCGTTCACCCAGAGCGAGCCGAGGCCCCGCGCCGTGGCCGCGAGCAGCATGTTCATGATGCACGCCGCCGCGCTCTGGATGTTGCCGTGGCCCTCGCGCGCCAGCTCGCGGTCGTAGACGACGAACACGCCCATCGGAGCGAGCAGCAGCGAGCGCACCTCGCGCGCCAGCTCGCGCCGCTGGTCCGCGTCCTCGACCACGACGAAGTCCCAGGTCTGCAGGTTGCAGGACGACGGCGCCCAGCGCCCGGCGTCGAGCACCTCGAGCAGAAGCTCGCGCGGCACGGCTCGATCCCGGTCGAAGCGGCGCACGCTGCGGCGCCTGAGGATGGCATCACGGACGTCCATCGGATCCTTGGCTCGCGTCGTTTCCTGAGAAGCGCGCCCGATTCTAACGAGGACACGCTGCAGCGCTCATCTCGGCCACGAGCCGCTCCGCCAGCCGCTCCAGGTCGTGATCACGCCGCACGCGCGCGCGCAGCTCGCGCCCGAGCCGCGAGCGCTCCTCGGCCGGCAGGTCGAGCAGGCGGGCGAGCCGCTCGGCCAGGCCCTGCGCGTCCCCGCGCTCGAACATGAGGAGCGGCGCCAGCTCGCCGAACACCTCGCGGAATGACTCGTTGCAAGTCAGCGTGAGCCTGCCGCAAGCCATAGCCTCGAGCACGGTCTTGTCCAGGCTGCCGGTCAAGGACGGCGCCGCGAGATACGTCGCGTCGAGGAAGACCTCGCGCACGCGCGGGTGCGGCACGGGCCCGAGGAAGGTGAAACGCTCGGCGAGACCGAGCTCCGCGATGCGCTCCTCCACGCGGCGCTGGTAGGCGTCGTGGCGCTGAAGGAGCGTGCCGCCTGCGACCAGGACCGAGAGCGCGCGGCCGCGGCGCGCGAGTAGGCCGAGCGCCTCGACCAAGACCAGCGGGTCCTTGGCCGGCGCGATGCGGCCGATGAGCGCCAGGTCGTGCCCGGGCGGCGGCGCGCCCGCGAGAGGCGGCTGGAACAGGCGCGTGTCGATGCCGTGGCCGGTGACCACCTTCTTCTTGCTCGGCAGGCGGAAGGACTGCGCCGAGGCGGTGAAGGCCTTCGTCACCAGCGGCTCGGCCAGGCGCAGGCTCCAGTCCACGCCCTTGTGCGTGTACCAGAGGAACAGGGGAATGCGGCGCGGCAGGGCAAACGGCGCGGCGTAGACCGCGTAGCGCGGCACCATGTGCGCCAGGATCGCGTCCACTTCGCGCTCGCGGCACGCGCCCCCCACCACGCGCGCGAAGCTCGCCAGGAGAGACAGCCCGCGCGCGCCGCGCTCCTTGCCGAGCGAGCGCACCTCCACGTTGGGGGGCAAAGCGTGCGCGCCGAGAAACAGCGGCGCGGCGATGACGCGCTCCACGCGCCGCGCGAGCGCTTCGATCCAGCCGTGCGCGAAGCCGAGGATCGGGTCCTCGCGATCGAGCTTCTGCGTGAGGATGAGCAGCCTCACGGCCGCGCCTCGCGCGCCAGCGCCTTCAAGTTGTCCGCGTAGTTCCGGAGCATCGCGCGCCGCTCGAATGGCAGGACCGCGGCGCGGCCGGCCGCGCCCAGGTTCTTGGCCAGCGCCGGGTCGTCGAGCAGCGTGCGCATGTGCTCCGCCAGCTCGCCGGCGCGCCAGTGGAAGAACAGGCCGTTGAAGCCGTCCCGCACCAGCTCGGTCATGATGCCGACGGGCGTGGAGATCACCGGCACGCCGCAGGCCATGGCCTCGCAGGTGACACGCGGCCCGCCCTCGCTGGTCGAGGCGCAAACGAGCATGCGCGCGCTGTTGTAGGCGCGCGCCAGGTCCGCGGCGGTCGCCAGGAAGCGCTCGTGCACGATCTGCGAGGCGATGCCCAGCGCGCGCGCCAGCTGGAAAAGCCGCTCGCGCAGCGGCCCGTCGCCCACGAGCAGCACGCTCACCCTCCGTCCTTCATCCTTGAGCAGGCCGACGGCCTCGAGGGCAAGGTCGAAGCGCTTGTTTCGCACCAGGCGGCCGCAGAGCAGCACGTCGTGCTGCTTCTCCACGGGCAGGGGCCGGAACACCTCGGTGTCGAGGTAGAGGGAAGGGATGACGCGCACCTTCGCGGCCGGCACGCCGAAGGAGCGCAGCAGGTCCGGCATCTCCACGCGGTTCACCACGCGGATCGCGACCGCGTGGCGCGCGGCGAAGCGCGCGTAGACGCGGTTCAGCGGCAGGTCGAGGCGCTCGCGCAGGCCGGCCGGCCGCGGGTGGCCGGGCACGTGGTGGATCTCCGAGAGGTAGGGCAGGCCGGTGCGGCGGTGGATGAGGTACGCGGCGATGCCGTTGTAGAAGAAGCCGTAGTCGTGGCTGGTGAGGATGAGATAGGGCCGCTCCGCCAGGAGCGCGTGCGCCGTCCTGAGGATGTGCCCCACCTGGAACAGGCGCGAGCCGGCGGCGGGGTGCAAGAAGACGTTGCCGAACAGGGAGCGCGTCACGGTCGGCCCGTCCGGCCGCGGCGAGATCACGTCGATGCGCGAGAAGTGCGTGGCCAGCTCCTGCAGCACGCCGAAGAACACTCCCTGGCGGCCGGTCGCGAGGACCGTGTCGCCCGAGAGCATCATCAGGTTCTCTGCGCCTGCGTTCATGCCTGGCCGCGCGCTCCGGGGCTTCCATCGGCAGGAAGCGGCCCGCGGGCTGACACTCTACGCCAAGAGCTCGGCGTAGAGGCGCGCGTGCTCCTCCACCACGCGCTCGATCGTGTGCCGCTCCTCGACCCGCGCTCTGCCGGCGCGCGCCAGCTCGCGGGCGAAGGGGAGGTCGCCGAGCACGCGCGTGAGCGCTCGCGCCAGGGCGGAAGCGCTTCGCGGCGCCACGAGCTGGCCGGCCTCCCCCTGGCCCAGCAGCTCCGGCACGCCCCCCACCGCGGTCGCGACCACGGGCACGCCGCAGGCCATGGCGTCCATCAACGCGAGCGGCATGCCCTCGCTCCTCGAGGGCAAGACCACCACGTCGGCGGCCGGCAGCACCGCGGGCAGGTCGTCGCGGAAGCCGTGGAAGCGCACGGCGAGGCCCTCGCGCAAGCGCGCGGCCGCGCGCCGCAGGCGCCGGCGCAGCGGCCCGTCGCCGAGCAGGTGGACCTCGAGCGGCAGGAGCGCGGGAGGGAGCAATCCGAGCGCCTCGAACAGCAGCGCGTGCCCCTTGATCGGCACGAGCCGGGCCGGCACGAGCGCGACGAGCGCCTCCTGCGCGCAGCCCAGGCGCTCCCGGGCCACGCCGCGCGAGCGTGCGTCCGCCGGCCGGAAGGGCGCGAGGTCGATGCCGTTCTCGATGACGCGGAAGCGCGCGCGCGGCGCCACGCGGTGCTCTTCAGCCAGCTCGCGCGCCACCTCATCGGACACGGCCACGAGCGCGTCCGTGGCGCGCGCCAGGCGGCGCTCCACGGCCGCGAACAGGAAGGACAGCGGCCGCGGGAAGTAGCCGTCCAGCACGTGGCCGTGGAAGGTGTGGACGAGCCGCGGCCGCGGCCGCAGGGAGCGTGCCGCCAGGCGCCCGAGCGCGCCGGCCTTGGCCGCGTGCGTGTGCACGATGTCGGGCTGGAACTCGTGCAGCGCCGCGCGGAGCCGGCGCTGCGCTCCGAGGTCCCCCAATCCCGGCCGGCGCCGGAAGCCCGGCATGACGCGCACGGCGACATCGTCCACGCCGGCCAGGAGGTCGCCCTCCGTCCGCTCCGGTTCGCCGGCCAGGAGCAGGGTCTCGTACCCGCGCCCGGACAGGCGGCGGCTGAGCTCCAGGGCGGTGCGCGCCGGGCCGCCCACGTTGCCGCGGCCGAGGATGCGGGCCACCTTCACGACCACGCTGCGGCCTCCTCCCGATCGACGAAGCGCCGGAACCAGGCCTCGAGCATGAGCAGGAGCCACAAGTACGCGGACCAGTCCTCCTTGCCGCTCAGGTGGCGCTCGAGCAGCTCCCGCGCGGCGCCGGCCTTGAGGATCCGGCGCGAGGCGAAGCGCGGGGAATCGAGCAGGCGGCTGGTCGTTTCGGCCAGAGGGCCGCGCAACCACTGCGCGAGCGGCACGCCGAAGCCGCGCTTCCTGCCCCGCGCGACCTCGGCGGGCAACAGTTCGCGCGCGAGCTGGCGCAGCAGGATCTTGGTGCGTCGGCCGCGCGCGAGCAAGCGGTCTGGGAGCGCGCGCCCCAGCTCCACCAGGCGCGGATCGAGGAACGGCGAGCGCACCTCCAGCCCGCAGGACATCGAGGTCCGGTCGGCCTTGACCAGCAGGTCGCCCGGCAGGTAGCGCTCCAGATCGCTGCAGAGGGCCTTGCGCAGGCTCGAACCTTGCTCTGCGCGAAAGAGGGCGAGCGCCTCGCCCTCGGGGTCGGCGGCAGCGGCCGCGGCGAGGAGATCCGGGTGCAGGAAGCGCGCCCGGAGCGGCGCACGGAAGAACGTCGTCCAGTAGAGGTGGCGCTCGGCCGGCGCAAGGTCGAGGGCCGCAAGCAACCGGCGCAGCTCGCCCGCCGTCCCGCGGCCGGCCACGCCGTTCCCGGGCTCGCCAAGTGTGCGCGCGAGAACGCGCCGCAGCGGCGCCGGAGAGAAGCGCGCGAGCGCGTTCGAAAGGCCGAGCGCGGCGTGACGCCGGTAGCCGGCGAAAGACTCGTCCCCGCCGTCGCCGGACAGGGCGACCTTGACGTGCTGCCGCGCCAGGCGGCAAAGGAGCAGCGTGGGGTAGGCCGAGGAGTCGCCGAACGGCTCGTCGAAGCAGGCAGCGATCTCGGCGAGCGCGCGCTCGGGCGCCGGCGCGGCCACCCGGACCACGTGCTCGGCGCCGAAGTTGGCGGCCGTGCGCGCGGCCAGGCCGCGCTCGTCCCAGGCCGGGTCGTCGAAGCCCACGGTGAAGGCCGTGAGCGGCACCGCGCCCGCGAGCGACGCGGCCGCGAGCACCAGCCCGGAATCGATTCCGCCCGAAAGGAACAGGCCGAGCGGCGCGTCCGCCTCGAGGCGCGCGCGCGTGGCCAGGACGAGCCGCTCCCGCGCGTCCCGCTTCCACTCCTCGAGGCCGCGCTCCTCCTGTCGCGCGGGCGGCGGCGCCCACCAGCGCTCCACGTGCACGCCCTCGGCCGACGCGATCAGGAGGTGGCCGGGGGGAAGCCGCCGCAGGCCGGAGAAGGCCGAGCCGCCGTCCGGCACGTAGCCGCAGGCGAGGTAGCGCACGAGCGCGGCCGGGTCGGGCTCCACGCGCTCGCCCGCCACGAGCGCCTGCGCCTCGGAGGCGAAGGAGAGCACGCCGTCCTCCTCGCGCCAGTAGAGCGGCTTCTTGCCCAGGCGGTCGCGTGCCAGCAGGAGCTTCCCCTCGGCGAGGTCGAGCACGGCGAGCGCGAACATGCCCTCGAGGCGCTCGAGGAAGCGGCTGCCGTGCGCGCGGTAGAGGTGCGGCACGACCTCGGCGTCAGAGCGCGAGCGGAAGCAGCAGCCGTGCGCCTTCAGTTCGGCCCGCAGCGCGTGGTGGTTGTAGATCTCGCCGTTCACCAGCGCGAGCGCAGTGCCGTTGCCGCTCGGAAACGGCTGGTTGCCGTTGCTGCTCAGGTCGAGGATCGCCAGGCGCCGGAAGCCGAGGGCGGCGTGCGGGCCGGCGAAGAAGCCCTGGTCGTCCGGGCCGCGGTGCGCCAGGAGAGCGGCCATGCGGCGCACGGCCGCGGCGTCGGCCCGGCCGGCAAGGGTCCGATCGAAGGAGCCGCAGATGCCGCACATTCCCGGGACGCTACGCCTGCGCCGCGGCGCAGGCCGCCTTCTCGGCAGCCACGGCCGCGATCGCCGCGCCGATCGGCCGCAAGGGCGGCAGGCAGGCCAGATCCCTGAGACGCGCGAGGTCGGGCACGCGGCGGCGCACCTCGATGCCGCCCCGCGCCGCGGGCGGGGCTACGTGGTGCACGACCGAGGCGGAGCGCAGCAGGGCCACGACCAGGCGCGCGAGCGCGGCGACGGACAGCTCCTCGACGCCGCCGGCGTTTACCGCGTCCACGGGCCAGGCGTCCTTCTCCGCCAGATCGGCCAGGATCCGCGCCAGGTCGCGCGCGTCGATGAAGGTGCGCTGCTGCAGGCCGTCGCCGTGCACCTCGAGCGGCTGGCCGAGCAGGGCGCGCTCGACGAAACGCGGCAGCACCGCGCCGCCGCTTGAGCCCTGCCGCGGGCCCACGACGTTGAAGGGACGCACGGTCAGGACCGGCTGGCCCGCGGCCGCGGCGCGGCGCGCGTCGCGGTCGGCCACCAGCTTGGCGCAGGCATAGGAAAGGCGTGGCGCCCCGCCGGCGATCTCCGCGGGCACGTCGACCTCGCGCACGGGCGCGGGCGGAGAGAAGCCGTACACCTCCGAGGACGAGACCATCACCGCCGGCACGCCCGAGCGGCGCGCCGCGGCCAGGACGTTCTGGGAGCCGCGCACGATGACCTCGCGCGTGACGGCGGGGTTCGCGCACACGCGCTCCACGCCGACCGGCGCGGCGAGGTGGATCACGCGCTCGGCCGCGCCAACCAGGGCGAGCACGCGGCCCGCATCGAGCACCGAACCGATCTCGAGATCGACGCCGTGGCGCGAGCGCGCCAGGTTCGCCTCGCTCCCCGCCGACAGGTCGTCGAGCACGGCCACGCGGCGCCCCCGCTCCACCAGCAGGTCGGCGAGGTGCGACCCGATGAAGCCGGCGCCCCCGGTCAGCAGCACTCTCCGCATCGGCTCTCCTTGCGTACGGCCGCGTTCATTCAACCATCAATACGCGCCGGGCGGCCTCCTCCTTCCCGGAGAAGTGCGGACCGCCGCGCTTCAGCGGCCGCCACCCTCACCCGGGGACGCGTCCAGCTCCCTGCCCTTGTCCGTGCGGAGCAGCATGAGCCAGTACTCGGTGTCCGCGCCGAACTTGGCGCCGGAGCCGCCCACGTAGCCGAGCGCCTCCATCTCGCGCCGCGTCTCCTCGCTCAGCTCGGTATCGCCTCGAGGCACGAAGCGCTCCTCGGCCGCGTTCTGCTCGACCCAGCGCGCCAGGAGCTCCCGCATGCCGGCGCGCTCCGGCACGCCCTCGTCCCAGATGAGGTTCCGGGTCTCCGCCCGGTCCTGACCCAGGTCGTAGAGCTCGCGGAAGGGCTTCGCCATGGAGACGATCAGCTTGCGCGCGGGCGTGCGCAGGGCCTTCCGCGCCACGTGGGAGTTCTCGACGAAGGCGACCCGGTCGGCCGGCTGGCCCCGCAACAGCGGGACCAGGCTCTGCCCCTGCCACTCGGGCGGAGGCGCGGCGCCCAGCAGGTCGGCGATGGTCGGCGCCACGTCGATCAGGCGCACCTGGGCGTCGATGCGCCGATCCTGCGGCAGGCTCGCGTGGGCGAAGATCAGCGGCACGCGCAGGTTCTCCTCGTACATGGTGAATCCGTGGCCCGCGCTGCCGTGTTCGCCGAACTCCTCGCCGTGGTCGGAGAGCAACACGACGAGCGTGGAGTCGAGCAGCCCGCGTTCCTCGAGCTGGCGCAGGAAGTCGGCCAGCCGCTCGTCCACCTCGTTCAGCGCCGCGTCGTAGCGCTCGACCACGTGCCGCCAGTCCTCGGCGCCAAAGCGGGCGATCTCCTCCTTCTTGTCGAAGCTCTGCAGGTACGGCGCCAGGTCGGCGCCCGCGGGCAGGCCGCCTTGGTACGGCCCCACCCAGCGCGCGCGGTAGGCTTCGGAGGGCGCGTAGTTGTGCACGTCGTAGGTGTGCAGGAAGAGGAAGAAGGGCTCGCCCGGCGCGAGCGTGTCGAGCCAGGCGTTCGCGCGCGCCACCGTGACGGCCATGGCCACGGGCTCGTCCACGTACTCCTCGAAGCCCTGGGCGAAGCCCAGGTCGCCGGCCACGCAGCCGCCGCAGGTCACGGCGCAGGTGCGGAAACCGCGCGCGCGCAGCGACTCCGCCAGAGTGGTGACGCCCTCGGCGATGCGGCCCGGCGCGCCGAAGTCGCCGAGGCGCATCATGGACGGATAGAGGGAGGTGAGGAACGACGCGGTCGACGGCGTGGTCCAGGGCGCCTGGCAGATGGCCTGGTCGAACCAGACGCCGCGCCGGCCGAGCGCGTCGATCGCCGGCGAGACCGCCTTCTCGTAGCCGTGGAGGCCGACGTGGTCGCGGCGCAGCGTGTCGATCGAGATCAGGACGACGTTCTGGATCGGCGGCGCCTCGGGCGCGCGCGCGCAGGCGGAGAGCGCGAGGGTCAGGAGCGGGCCGGCAAGGACCAGAGTAAGCGAGTCGTGGCTGGGCACACGGCTATTGTAGCCCGCGGCGCGCCTCCTGCTCGCCGGCCTGGCCCGCTGCCGCGCCGCGGATGAACTCGAGCAGGATGCGGCCGGAGTCGCCCTCGTCGCCCGGCATGCCGCACTCGTAGTCGGCGGTGAAGTGCGTCTTGCCCGGAAGGGTCACGGCCTCGGCCCGGCCGCCGGCCTCCCGGATGAGCGCGGCCATCTTCTCGCTCGCCTCGCGCGAGTCGGGCTTGCCCTCGCCGGCACTGGCGAAGAGGAAGCGCGGCTTGTCCGCGGACGCGGCGACGTGGTTGATGGGCGACGCGTCGCGCCAGACCGCCTCGTCGTCGCCGAAGTTCAGGCGGATGTACTCCTCGTACATGCCGCCGGAGGCGACCTTGGCCGGCAGGTCGAAGGCTCCGTCGCTCCAGCTCACCACGCCCCAGAGGTCAGAAGGCTTCATGCCCACCTTGGCCAGCGGCCGCGGGTCCAGGCCGACCAGGGCCGCGATGTGGCACCCGGCCGAGTGCCCCATGAGCACGATGCGCTGCGGCGAGCCGCCGTGCTCCGCGATGTGGTCCCGCACCCAGGCGA
>DYIW01000117.1 GCA_020723465.1 Phycisphaera mikurensis | reverse complement strand
CCGGCGCGGTGCACCGGAACGCCAAGGTCGATCTGCCCGTGCTGGACGAGCTGCCTTCCCCGGACTTCGATGGCATGCCGTTCGACCGCTACCTGCTGCCCGAGCGCCTGGCCAACTTCCAGACCTCGCGCGGCTGCTACTACGGCCGCTGCACCTTCTGCGGGGACGGCTTCCGCCGCAACTTCCGCATGCGCCACCCGGACCTGGTGTACCAGGACGTGCGCCAGGTGGCGGAGAAGTGGGGCGTGAAGTACTTCCTCTTCTGGGACTCGCTGGCGCCGCCGCGCACGCTCCTGAGCGTGGCCAAGCGCATCGCCGAGGAGGGGCCGGACGTCCACTGGTTCGCCGAGACCAAGTTCGAGTACATCTACGCCAACCCGAAGACGGTGCAGGCGCTCTATGACGGCGGCGCGCGCGTTTTCCAGTTCGGCTTCGAGTCAGCGGTGGACCGGGTCCTCCGCCTCATCGACAAGGGCAATGAGCTGGAGAAGGTCGATAGCTGCCTGGAGACGCTCTCCGCGGCCGGCGTGGGCGTGTGCACCTCCTGGTTCATCGGCTTCCCCACCGAGCGCGAGCACGAAGCCCTCACTACGTACGACTACGTGTCCTCCCGGCGCGACCGCATCGTGCTTTCGGTCTACTCGGGCGTCTTCAACCTCGGCTATGACACGCTCGTCTATCGCTATCCGGAGCGCTTCAACTGCCGCATCGTCGAGACGGCTGATGGTGACATCTACGCGGACGACGGCCTGCCCTTCTGGGACCGCCAGGCCCTGAATGAATGCCTCGAGCAGCGCGGCGACCTGGCGCTCCTCTGCCACGGCGGCTACCTGCCGTACCAGACGCACCACCCGGAGCGGTTGCGCGCGATCAGCGCCAAGGGGCGCTCCGGGCTCATGGCGCGCGAGATCGCGGACCTCGGCAGGTGCGTCCCCGTCCGTCCGGAGCGCAATCACATCGCGCGCTTCCGCTTCGAGCCCTGGCGCGCGCCGTCAGGCGACCTGGCCGAGCCGGTCGCAGGCGGAGTGCTCGTCGCCTTCGTCGGCTTCCACGGCATGTACCATCGCGTGGACGCCGACCAGGCGCGCATGTTCGAGGCGTGCGACGGCGTGCGCACGGCCGCGGAGCTGGCGGCGCAGGCTCAGTGCGACCGGAAGGGCGCCTTCGCCAAGATCGCCTGGATGATCGACCGCGGCATCCTGGTCGTGCCGGCGGTGCTGCCGGAATACCGCGGCCTGAAGCGCCACGCGACGGTCTGAGCGCCTCGCTTCAGGCCGCGCCCTGGTCAGCCCTTGGCCTCGATCTCTGCGATCAGCGCTTCGGCGCGGCGCGCTTCCGCGGTCTCCGCCAGCGGTCCCGTGGTCACGCTGCGCAGCGTCTTCAGGGCCGCGTCGGCCTTGCCTTCGTCGATGAGCGTGAGGGCCTTGTCGATGCGCTCGCCGGCCAGCAGCTCCTGCTTGAGCGCCGGGTCCTTGGTCAGCTTGGCGAGCTGCTCCGTGGCCTTCTGGCCGGCCTCGTGCCCGCGGAACGCCTTGACCAGGCGCCCCCATGCCGTCTGCGCGTCGAAGTAGCGTTTCTCGGCGAGCGCCTCCTCGGCCCTCTTCGACTCGTTCTCGATGATGAACTCGATCTCGCTGCGCGCCGCGGTGACGAGCTCCTTGTCCTTGGCGGACAGCTTGCTGTCCTTCTCGGCCTTCACCAGCTCGTTCCAGGCGTAGCCGAGGTTGCCGCCGCGCAGCTTCTTGGCCGTGGCCGCGTAGCGCTCGGGGAGGTCGAGCTCCACGATCAGGTCGCCGCTCGGGCGGCCGACGCGCACGCCCTTGAGGTTCTCCTCGATGATGCCCGCCTCGAGCCTGGCCGGATGCCCGGTCCAGACGATCTTGCCCTTGGGATCGACCAGCGCCGCCGAAGGATAGCCTCCGAAGCCGTAGGTCTGCATGCTGGCCAGCCCCGGTTCGAGGGCCACGATTGCGCGAAAGCCCGTGGCGCTGATGAACTCCTTGGTCTTCTCTTCCGGTTCCTTGTCGCCGACGTTGGTCACGGCGACCACGAGGAAGCCCTTCTTTTCGTACTGTTCAACCAACTGGTTGATGTGGGGCACGGCCCCGCGGCAGGGTCCTCACCAGAAGGCGAAGTACTCGTAGAGGACGAGCTTGCCCTTGACCTCGTCCAGGCTGGCGATCTTCGTGTTCAGCAGCTTCTGGACGTCGATGCTCGGCGCGCTGTCGCCGACGGCGAGGTCCCCGAGCGCGTCGGTGGCCAGCGCCGCCACGGCAAGCGCGGCAAGAACAGAACTTCTCCGCATGAGGTCCTCCTCAGGAGACTCCCTGGGTTTGCGATGCATTCTACCAGACGGGGCTCCTCCAGCGCGGCAAGCCGGGGCTGGTAACCGCGCGCCGCGCGCCCCGTCCTTGTCCTCGCGCCCGCATCTCGTCGAGGGCGCGGAAGGACGGCGATGGCGCGCGAGAAACGCCGGAGAAACGACTTCGATGGCCCGTGGAGTGACGTGCTGGCGCAGGTGAAGCTGAAGGACGGCGGAGCCGCGCGCGTGCTGTGTCACGTGGAGGCACAGGTGCAGCGCACGCAGGACCTCGAGCGCCGCCTGTTCCGAGATCACACGCGGCTGTTCGAGTCGAAGGAGACACCGGTCTTCACGCTCGCCCTGCTGCTCGACGAGTCGGCCGACTGGCGTCCAAGTAGCTTCGACAACCGGATCTTCGGCACCGGTTGCGACTTCCGCTTTCGTGCCGTCAAGCTCAGGGACTGGCGAGGCCGCGAGGCTGAACTCCTGGCATCGACGAACCCCTTCGCCCGGGTCGTGCTGACGTGGTTCGAGCTGCAGGAGGCGGAGAACGACATGCAGCGGCTAGAATTGAAACTACGGGCTATCGAGAGGCTTCAGTTCCGGGGGCTCAGGCCCGAGACGTTCGGCGGCCTGCTGCGCTTCATCGGCTGGATCGTGCGCCTACCCGCGGAGCTGGAGACCAAGTTCGTCAAGAGGTTGCGAGCGATGACCGAGCTGCAAGACGACGTCTACATGCTGCCCTGGGAGCGGGATGGATGGGAGCGGGGCATGAAGGAGGGCATGAAAGAAGGCGAAGCGCGAAAGTGCCGAGACGACATCCTGCGCATCCTCGTGGCGCGCTTCGGGGCCGTGCCCGACCAGATCCGTGAAGGCGTGGAGCGGATCGCCGATCCGGACCACCTCGACCGTCTGATCGAGGCCGCGGTCGTGGCGCAGAGCCTCGATGCTTTCGCCACGGCGCTGGCGGAGAAGGAGTAGCCGGCTCTCGGAAGAAGAGGCGGCCGGGAACGCCGCCGCAGGCGCGCGCATGGACAGACTGCTGCACGTTCTCAGCGGGCTCGAGGTGGGCGGCAAGGAGCGGGTGGTGCTGGAGCTGGCGCGGCGCGGCCGGTGCGAAGGGCTCGACCACCGTCTGGTCCTGTTCGACTCCCCGTACCGCGGCGAGGACGTTGACCTGGATCCCGGCGATGTCCCCTGGGAGTTCATCGCTCGCCGCGGCGGCCTCGACCTCTCCTTCCTGCTGGCGCTGAGACGGCTGTTCCGGGAGCGCGGCGCGCGCGTCGTCCACGCGCACAACGACACCGCCGTCTTCTACTGCGCGGCCGCCGCGCGCCTGCTGGGAAAGCGCCGGCCGGCCGTTTGCGGGACGTTCCATACGCGCCCCGGCCATGCCACGCGCGGGGCGCGTCTGCTCACCCGCGCCGCCTCCCGTTTGGCGGACTCTATCACCGCGGTGTCCGCGGAGCTGGCGGAGCGGCTCCTCGCCGAGGGCTGGACTGTCCGCTGCGAGACGATCTGGAATGGCATCGACCTGGCGGCGTTCTCGCCGGTGGGACCGACCGGCGGATGGCGGGAGCGCCTGTCGATCCCGGAACATGCGCTCGTGGTGGCGCATATCGGCCGCTTCGATGCGGTGAAGCGCCACCGGGACCTCGTCGACGCGGCGCGGCGGCTCCGTTCCTCCGGCTCGTCCCCCTGCTTCGTGCTGGTCGGCCAGGGTCCCCTGTGCGACGCGCTGCGGGAAGCGGCTCGGGACCTGGACACCGTGCGCTTCCTGCCGCGCATCGTGGATGTCGCCGCCTTCCTGCGGGAGATCGATGTTTTCGTGCTTTGCTCCGTGCACGAGGCCGCCCCGCGCGTGCTCTTGGAGGCGATGGCCTGCGCACGTTCCATCGTCGCCACGGAGGTCGGCGGCATCCCGCGCCTCCTCACGGACGACAGCGGCGCGCGCGCCGCCGTCCTTGTGCCGCCTTGCCGCCCCGACCTCCTGGCTGCGGCGCTCGCCGATCTGGCCGCCGCTCCCGCCCGGCGCGCGGCGCTCGCGCGCGCGGCGCGGGCGCGGGCGCAGGAGTTCTCCTGCGAGCGGCAGTGGCGCGAGTACGCGCGGCTCTGGCAGGAAGCGCTGGCGGCCCGCCGTCACCTGCCGTAGCGGCGGACGCTGGCGGCGTGCTTCTGGACGCGGCTGTTCACCTTGCAGGTGCAGTTGGGGCACCTGAGCTGGAATGCGTCGCGGCAGGCGCGCCGGTGCTTCTTGTTGAAGAGCATGTCGCGGAGCCGTCGCTCGTGCAGGTTCCCCAGCGGGAAGTAGACGTCGCAGAGCTGGACCACTCCATTGGCGCCGACCCAGATCAGCTCGTAGGCGTCGCACGGCACGCGCATACCGGCTCCCTTCATCACCCAGTCGGGGATCGAGCGCAGCAGCGTCATCGAGTCGGAGACCCGCTGCGGGTACTCCCGCTTGAGCCGCACCAGCTCGTCCGCCACCGCCTGCACTACCGGCCGGTCCTCGGGGCGGAACGCCACCTCGTCGCCGGGACCGTCGCTGAAGAACGGGATCGAATACCCATGAATATCGACGTGGAGGAACATGTCGAAACGCCGGGCGAGGCTCCAGGCGGCGGCGAGCGTCTCGAGGTTGCAGGTCGGTCGCAGCACCACGAAGTTGAGCTGCAGCTCGATCGCCGCGGCGTAGCGCGCGCGAGCCGCCTCCAGGCCGGCCACGACGCGCTCGTAGCCGCCCGGGCGCTGGGTGTAGGCCTCGTGCTGCGCACCGGCCCCGTAGAACCCCATCGTCAACCAGCGCAGGCCGGCTGCGTGCAGCTCATCGACGCGGTCCTTGAGCAGGACGCCGTTGGTGGTGATGTAGGTGTCCATTCCCAGGCTGGTGGAGCGCCGGATCATCTGCGGCAGCTCGGGGTGGAGGAGCGGTTCCCCGCCGAAGAGACGCACGCGGTTGATGCCTGCCGCCGCGGCGTCGTCCAGCAGGTCGAGCGCCAGGTCCAGCGGCAGGTGTTCACCGACCATGAAGTCCCTGCCGTAGCGACAGCCGATGCAGCGCTGGTTGCATGCCGCGGTCACGGCTACGGTGAGCTGGCGTGGCGCCGGGCGGATGATGCTGGGGAAGAACTCGGCGATGGAGTGATGCATGCGGCTGGCGGCGATGTCGGCCCGGCGCAAGAACCGCTTCAGCCGGGGATGACTGTCGAGCCGCGGCCTGATGGCCCGCATCAGGCGTGACGAGATCATCGCTCGGAGCCCTCCCTCGCCATGCGCGCCCTTCTTCCGTCGGTCTCCCACGGGACGCGGTACCTCCGCACGCTCGCGGCGTGTCGCATGATCCTCTCGTTGGAGCTGCAATGGCAGTTCGGGCAGTTCAACTGGAACGCGTTCCGCGCGGCGGCACGGTAGTCCGGGCGGCGCAGCAGCTCACTCAGGCGCGTCTCGTGCAGATTGCCGAGCCGGAAGGTCACGTAGCAGAGCTGCACCGTCCCGTCGGCGCCGACCCAGATCATGTCATACGCCGTGCACGGCACTTTCATGTCCGGACCCTTCAGCAGCCAGTCGGGGATCGAGCGAAGTCCCTCGAACGAGTGCTGCAGCAGGCGGCTGTCTTCGCCCTTGACGCGGAGCAGCTCCTCGACCACCAGCTCGATGCGCCGCCGGTCCTCCGGCTGGAACTGCAGCCAGCGCGCCTCTCCCTCCTGGAAGTAGGGCAGCGAGTAGTGAATCAGGTCGATCCGCATGGTCATCCCGTAGCGCTCGGCGAACCGGCGGGCCTCGCGGAACGCGGGGACGCTGGCCGTCGGCCGCATGAGCAGCCAGTTCATTTGCAGTTGCACGAGATCGCCGTGGCGTTGCCGCACTGCGGCAATGCCCTGCTCAACGCGCTCGAACAGTCCGGGACGCTGCGTGTAGTCGTCGTAGTCCTTCCCTACCCCGTAGAATCCCACCGTGACGTCGCGCAGGCCCGCAGCCACCAGCTCATCGATCCTGCGGTCGAGGAGGGCGGCGTTGGTCGTGACGTACGGGCGCATGCCCAGCGCGCGGCACTCGGCCACGGTGCGCGCCAGATCGGGATGGAGCAGGGGCTCGCCGCCGTACAGTCGGATGGAGTGGAATCCCGCTGCGGCTGCGTCCTCGAGGAGGTCTCGGAGCATGGGCCAGGAGAGGCGCTTGCTGGCCATGAAATCGCGCCCGTAGCGGCAGCCGTGGCAGCGGGCGTTGCAGTCCGAGGTGACCGCGATCATGATCTTGTAGTGTTTGGGCCGGATCAGTCCGGGGAACAGCAGGGCGACACTGTGGCGGTAGCGTTCGACGCGGTTCTCGACCTGCTTGGCGAGCTCCTGAAGGCGGGCGCTGCTTCGGAGCCGGTCCCCAAAGAGGCTGCGCAGACCCAGCTTGAACATGTTTCCCCTCCGGGCAAACACCCTTCCTGCCGCGCGGGCGGCGAGCCGTCGGCGCGGCAGGTTGAACCCGACTCCCCTCTGTCGTGGCGCGGAAGGACCCGCCCCTGCAGAAGCCAGCCGAGTGTCCTCGTAACCGAGCAGCATAGGCGATTCCCTGCGGCAGGCAAGGGCCTCCGGGCGACGGCCGGGGCCACGCCTGCGACTTGGGCGGAGCCTGCGGCGTCTTGTCGGCTGGTTCGCACGCCCGCGGCGACGCGGAGGCCATGCACCAGGTCTGCGTCGAGTGCCACGAGAGAGAGGCGGAGAAGGCGGGGCGGGCCAATCTGGGCGACTGCTCGTCCTGCCACGAGGCCCTGCCTACCCGGGAGAAGCTCGTCGCGCTGCGCAAGGACCTGCCCGCCGTCACCTCACCGGCGGACAAGCAGCAGCTCGCCGCAAGGGCCGTGTCCTTGTCGCTCCCGGCGCTGACCGCCACCCGAGAGGCCGGGCCGCCGGCGCGAGGCGCGAGAGAACTGCGGCGCGCTTGATCAGTATGACGACCAGTCCGCGATGGCCTCGACCGCGGCAAGTCCCAGGAAGAAGCCGATCAGCAGCCCGGCCAGCGCTCCGTAGAGCGCGCTCTCGACGAGGTCGATATGCCAGATCGCCGCCAGGATCATGCCGGCGATGGCGCCGGTGAACGCGCCGAAGCCGCCGTGCCAGAGGCGGCGCACGAGCCGGCCCGTGCTGCGTCTCTCGGGATCGCTCATGCGTGCGGCACCATCCCGTCCACTCCAGCGCTGCCGATTGCGCAAGTGTACGGAACGTCGCCTTCCCGGGCCAGGGGCCCGCCTCCTGCCGCACGCGCCGCGCGCCGGCGTCCGCGCTCAGCTGCCCTTGTCCTGCTCCTGCAGGCGCTTCTGCTTCATGCGCGCCACCTCGAGCTTGCGGCGCACGTCGTCGAGCTTGAGGTCCGACTTGGGGCCGAGCTGCTCGCACACCCAGAGCAGCCGCTCCAGGTTCTCCACGTGGAAGGGATCGCTGACGTGCAGGCGGCGGCAGGCGTCGTAGGCGCTGTGCAGGTGGGCATCGCGCGTTTCCTGGTCGCCCTTGGCCTCGGCCTGCTTGGCGCGCTCGACGAAGTAGAGCGAGCTGATGCGGAAGGTCTCGACCGACTTGGACAGCTCGCGCAGGCGGTCCATGTGGATGCGCATGTCATTGAACCGGGCGAGCGCGTACTCGACGCGGCAGGCGATCTCCAGGGCACCGACGTTCTTGCGGCCGCTGATGGTGATCGAGTCGATGGCGCTTTTCAGCGCCTCTTCCAGCAGGCCGCGCGCCTCCTCGGAGGCGGCCCGGAGGCACTGGATGTGCTGCATCTCCTCCGGGTGCTTCTCAGCCAGCTCGTCCAGCAGGCCGACGGCCTGTTCGTGGTCGTTCCTGCGGATGCGCGCCTCGGCCGCGGCCAGGAGAACCTGCGGATTGGCGGGCGCCGCCTGGCGCGCGCGCTCGAGTATGCCCACGGTGTCGTCGCTCCAGTCACCTTCCCGCATGCGCTGCGTGGCGGCCCTGAGGCACGCTTCGCCCGCGATCCTCTCGAACATGCCCGCGGGCAACTGTTCGGCCTGTCCCTGCATGGCGAGCAGCTCGTCGGCGTTCTTCAGGCTCCCGTCCAGCAGCATGGCGCAGCGCAGGACGCCGAGCCGTGCCTCGGCGCTGTCCTTGCTGTAGTGCTGCGCCAGGCCGTACTTGCCCTGGGCCTTCTTCAGCTCGTCGCGCTGCAGGTTGTCGTGCGCGAGCAGCATGAGCATGTCCGCCGAGGAGACCTTGAGAAAGCGGTAGGGCGCCAGGACCTGCTCCGCCTCGTCGTTCCGGCCGAGGTCGACCAGGATCCTCCCTTCGAGCGCGCGAGCGCGCACATCGCCGCTCTTCCAGGCAGCGTGCTCGCGCAATGCCGCCAGGGCCTCCTCGAAGCGTCCCTCCACACGCATGCTCGCGAAGCGAGCCGCGTCCTCGTCGCTCATCGCCGTCGCCGTTGCCGCTGCTGGCGCCTCCTCCTGTGGCAGAGCGGCCGCCCTCTGGTCCATGCCAGCCGCGAATAGGGCCGCGAGCGCGGCAGGCGCCACAAACCTCGGACTCAAGAAGCGATAGGTCATCGTTCGTCTGCGCTCCGCTGCGATCGCCGTCCAGGAGAAGGCCTGGCCCGGCATTCTAGCTTGTTCGTCGGACAGGAGGACCGGCCACCTGTAGGCTGCCGCGGCACCGCGGGCCGTCGGGCCAGCCCGGCGCCTCGATCATACGCGCCGGCCCGCCGGCGCGCGGATGTCCAAGTTGCTCCGGCCGTGCCGCGACTGGGTGCGCGCCGAAGCGTTACCCTGTTGTTCGCCGGGCCGGCCGGAGCGCCCGGGAGGCACGAGGAGCGGGCCCCGCCATGGACAACCAGGAACTTCAGGAGAGGCTGCTCATCCTGCACGAGCGCGTCCGCCACAGGACGCTCGCAGCGCTCGCCCGCGGCGCCCTCGCCTCGGGTCTTGACCCGGTGGCCGGCGAAGCCGCGGTCCTGGCCGAGGGCGCGGGCGACGTGAGCTACGCCATCGATGTGCCGGCCGAGGAGGAAATCGACTGTTTCGCGCGCGAGCTGGCCGAGGAGGAGCCGCTCGTGGTCGTGTCGGAGGGCCTGGGCGAGCGGCGCTACGGTGCGGCGAGCAGCACACCGCGCCTGCGCCTCGTGGTCGATCCCATCGACGGCACGCGCAACCTCGCCTACGACCTGCGCAGCGGCTGGATCCTCACGGCCGCGGCGCGCGAGCGCGGCGCCGCGACCTCGCTCGCGGACGTCTACCTCGCGGTGCAGAGCGAGATCCCGACGCGCGATCGCCGCTCCTTCCACGTGCTCTCGGCAGTGCGCGGCGCGGGCGCCCGGCTCGAGCGCCGCGACCTGACCAGCGGCGCGCTCCTGGAGCAGGGGCCGCTCCGCGCCTCCGCCGATCCCCAGCTCGGCAACGGCTTCTACGTGTTCTTCAAGTTCTCGCCCGAGGACCGCGCCGTGATCGCGCGCATCGAGGAGGACTTCCTCGGCTTGCTGGTCGAACGGCACGGCGTGGACCGGCGCACGCTGTGCGACGATCAGTACATCTCCAACGCCGGCCAGCTCTTCCTCATCGCGACCCGGCGCTACCGCTTCCTCGCCGACCTGCGCGGCCACGTCGGCGACGTGATCGGCGCCGACAACTTCACCTCCAAGCCGTACGACGTGTGCTGCGCCCTGATCGCCGCGGAGGCGGGCGTGCCTCTCACCGACGAGTGGGGCAACGCGCTCGACGTGCCGCTTCGCGTGGACCACCGCGTCTCCTTCGTGGCCTACGCCAACGAAGCGGTGCGCCGCGCGCTCGAACCCTTGCTGCGGGAGGCGCTCGAGCGCTTCCGCGCGGGCGCCTCGCGGAAGAGCGGCTGAGCGTGCGCCTCTTCGGCATCGGCGACCTGCACCTGCCGGGCGGCCCACGTGCGAAGGGCATGGAGCGCTTCGGCCCGGCCTGGCAGGACCACGCCGCGCGCCTCGCCGCGGCCTGGCAGGAGCTGGCGCGGCCCGACGACGTGCTGCTTCTCGCCGGCGACCTGTCCTGGGCCATGAACCTGGAGGAGGCGCGCGCGGACCTGGCCTGGATCGAGGCGCTGCCCGGACGCAAGGTCATCATCCGCGGCAACCACGACTTCTGGTGGAGCGCGGTCAGCAGGGTGCGCCGCGCGCTCGGGCCCTCGGTCGTGGCACTGCAGCACGACCACGTGCTCATCGAAGGGACGGCCATCGTCGGCACGCGCGGCTGGCAGTGCCCGGGATCGCTCGGCTCGGCCGACCTCATGGCCGAGGAGACGCCGGCGGCGCCCGCGGCCTACAGCGAGAGCGACCGGCGCATCTACCAGCGCGAGGTGGAGCGGCTGCGCCTCGGTCTCGAGGGCCTGCGCCGGAGCGGCGCGAGCTGGCGGCGGCTGGTCGTTCTCCTGCACTACCCGCCCATGAACCCGGAGCGCCAGGAAAGCGGCTTCACGCGTCTGCTCGACCAGCATGGCGCCGACCTGTGCGTGCACGGCCACCTGCACGGCGCGGCCGCGCACTTGACCGCGTTCGAGGGCAGACGCCTCAACACCGAGTACCGCTGCGTCAGCGCCGACCGCGTCGCCATGCGGCCGGCGCTCGTGCTCGAGGCGTGATCGTCACTCGCCCGCGGCGCCGGCCTCGCGCTCGAGCCACGCGTCGAGGTCCTCTTCTCCTTCGGCGTGGACCGCGCGGATGCGCCCGTCCTGGCCGATGACGAGCGTGGCCGGGATCTCCTCGACGCCGTAGGAACGGCGGATGGTGTCGTCCGGATCGAGGGCCGCGGCGAAGGAGTAGCGCCCCTTCTTCCAGAAGAGGCCGGCCACGGCCTTGCGCTTGGCCGCCTCCTCCTCGCGCTCCAGCACGTTCACGGCGAGGATCCTGACCGCCCTCTTCTCCTTTTCCAGGCCGCGCGCGAAGCGCTGCAGCTCGGCCAGGCCCTCGTGGCACGGCTCGCACCAGCTCGCCCAGAAGTCGATGACCACCGGCCCCTGGGCGAGCGCGTCCGCCAGGCGGAAGTTGCCGCCAGAAAGGAGCGGCGCCACGAACAGGGGCGCTTCTTCACCGGCGCAGGGCGCGAGCACGGCCGCGGCGATCTCGCTGAGCTCCCGCTCCCCCGGCTCGAAACTCCAGGCCGACGCCTGGCCGGCGCCCTGCTTCAAGGCGTGCACCACGCGCGTTTCCACGCCTGCGCGCACGGCGACGCGCTCGACCAGCGCCGCGGCGGCGGGGTCGATCAGGACGCGCTCCTCGCCCGCGGTGTGCGCCAGCAGCACCTCGCTGAGCGCGCGTCCCTCGCGTTCGACTTCCTTTGTGCTTCTGACCTCGACTTCGTCGTCCCAGTTCACGCGGAAGGCCTCGAGCGCCGCGTCCTCGTCCTCGGCCAGCGCGAGCGCGAGCTGCGGCACGAGCGCGCACGGCGGGTCATGGATGCGCAACAGGGAAGCGAAGGCCCCGCCGTCCGCCTCGATCACGGCGTAGCAGTCGGGCCGCTTCTCGTGCGTGATCGAAGCCCAGTCCTCGCTGATGATCGCGCTCAGGCTGCCGCAGATCAGGCGGCCCGAGCCTTCGAGGCCGAGGTCCAGGTCGTACGAGACCTGCACCGGCACGCCGCGCGTCGTGGTCTCGACCACCACGTGGTCGACCAGGGCCGCGCCGCCGCGATGACCCTGCGCCGTCTGGAGCAGGAGCGCCTTGCCGGCCTCGATTTCGCCAGGCGCGCACAGCAGCGCGCTGAGCAGCATCAGGGAGTGGATCATCGCTTGCGCCTCCATCTCTGGGCGGAAACCACGGCGCATTCTAGCGGCCAGCCGCGGCCCGCGCGGACGTTCCTGGTAGGCTCGCTCCTTCATGAACGCTGAGGACCGGGTCACGCAGGAACGAGACCCCGCCGGCCCCGGCGCGCCCGCGCCCTCGCCCGCGCCCGTGCTCGCCGCCCGCGGCCTGGTGGTGCGCTACGGCCGCAAGGAGGCCCTCCGCGGCGTCGGCGTCTCCTTTCACGGCGGCTCCCTCGGCCTACTCGGGCCGAACGGTGCGGGCAAGTCCACTTTTCTGCGCACCATCCTCGGGCTGCTCCAGCCGGATCGCGGCAGCGCGGCCGTGCTCGGCCGCGACTGCGTGCGCGAAGGACTCCGCATCCGGGCGCTTTGCGGCTACATGCCCGAGAGCGACTGCCACGTCCCGGGCTTGAGCGGCGTCGAGTTCACCGCCTATTGCGGCCGCATCTCCGGCCTGAGCAGCGCGGACGCGCGACGCCGGGCGCATGAGGTGCTGGTCTACGTCGGGCTCGAGGAGGAGCGCTACCGCAAGGTGGAGGAGTACTCGCGCGGCATGCGCCAGAAGGTGAAGCTCGCCGCCGCACTGGTGCACGATCCCGCCGTGCTGCTCCTCGACGAGCCGACCAGCGGGTTGGACCCGCAGGCGCGCCACGAGACCCTGGAGCTGATCCGCGACTTGGCGCACCGCAAGGGCATGCACGTGGTGCTCTCCTCGCACCTCCTGAAGGACGTGGAGACGGTGTGCGACGAGGTGGTCGTGCTGGCCGAGGGCCAGGTGCGCGCCTCGGGCCGCATCGACGCCTTGAAGAAGATGGCTTCCGGCTTCGTCGTGCGCGTGGACGGCGACGCGGAGCGCTTCGTGCGCCGCGCCGCGGAGGCGGGTCTGACCATCGAGCGCGACGGCCGGGGCGCCCTGCTCGTGCTGGACGGCAGCGGCGCGGGCGCGCTCACGGCGCGCGCCCTGTTCGCACTCGGCCGCGCGGCCGGCACGCCACTGCGCCACGTGCTCCCGGCCGAAGAGTCGCTCGAGGACCTGTTCCTGCGGGCATTGGCCGAGGAGCCGCGCTGATGCCGATCTACGACAACTCCTACCGCCGCATCGAAGGCGCGAAGCGGGCGCGCCGCCTGCGCTTCTTGCCGGTCATGGAGACCGGCCTGCGCCTGTTCTTCCGCCGCCGCCTGCCCAAGCTCCTGGCCCTGGCCGCGCTCGGCCCCTTCGGCTTCATGCTGGCCTTCATCTGCCTGCCGCATCTCACCAGCGCCTTCAGCCTCGCCGACCTCCCGGCCGAGGCGCGGCTGCTCCTGCATCTCAGCGGCACGAGCGCCTATCTCTACCTGGCGCAGCTCGAGCGCTTCTTCCTGTTGCTCTTCGCCGTCCTGGCCGGCGGTGGCCTGATCGCGAACGACCTGCGCGCCAACGCCCTCGAGGTGTACTTTGCGCGGCCGCTCACGCTTCTCGACTACGTGCTCGGCAAGCTCTCGGTGCTGCTCGTCATCCTGCTCTGCCTGTCGTTCGCGCCCTGCCTGCTGCTCTGGATCACGGACGTGGCGCTGGCCGAGGAGAAGGGCTTCCTGCTGGAGCAACTGCCGCTCCTGCCGCGCCTGCTGGCCGCGAGCCTGGTCGTGTCGCTGCCCTACGGCCTGATCATGCTCGGCATCTCAGCCCTGACGCGTACCGCGCGCAACGCCATGCTCGTGGCCGCCGGGCTGTTCCTCATGACCAGCCTGTTCGGCATGCTCCTGCCCGAGGCGCTCGAACAGCCGCTCTACCAGCTCGTCTCGATCAACAACAACGTGCAGCGCCTGCTGGCGCTGGTGCTTGAGCCGCGCGCGGACCTGATCCGCAGCCTGAGCTTCTTCGACGAGGGCGTGCCGCTGCTCGACGCGCCGCTCCTGCTACCCGTACTCGTGCTCCTCGGCTGGATCGGGGCGGCGCTGCTCGCGCTCTTCCGCGCGGTGAAGGCGGTCGAGGTGGTCGCGGCCGCGTGAACCTCTCCAGGCCCTACGGCACGAGCGTGAGCTGCGCGCAGCCGCTGGTCCAGCAGGCGGGCGGCGGGAAGGGGTTCTCCACCAGGCACTGCGTGTAGAAGGTGAAGTTCGGCGGGCCGGACGCGGGGAGCGCGCCCGACAGGGTCAGCCAGCCGCCCGTGTCGAGCACGCCGAGGAAGGCCACGGTGAGGGCGGGCGTGAAGCCCAGGTAGAACTGGCCGTAGGGCGAAGGGAACGAGCCCGGCGCCACGTCGATGAAGAGGAAGGCCAACCGGCCCGGGGTGGCCTGGAGCGCGAGCGCAAAGGGGGAGCCGTACTGGCCGGTGGATTCGATCGTGAGGTCGCCGACCTGGCCGAGGTGGATGTCCGCCCGTCCCGCGTCGGCGCCGGGGAGCGCGTCGAACAGCGGGGCGCCGATGGCGAAGTCACGGCGCGAATCGCCGTCGAGGTCGCCGAGGAGGCGGAGCGCCCCGCCGAGGCCGGCGTTCGCGGCCTGGCCCTCGAAGCGATAGAGCAGCGCGTGGCTCGCTCCCGAGAAGACCGCGAGCAGGCCCGCGCCGCTGCCGGCGGCGGTCTTTGCCTGCGGCGAGCAGCAGCCGTAGTCGCCCTTGCCGTCGCCGTCGAGGTCTCCCAGCCCGGCGACCGTGCGGCCGAGCTGGTCGCCGCTCGCCGCCCCGGCGTGGGTGAAGAGCACCTGGCCGGTCGCGCCCGAGAATACGTAGCCCATGCCCGCGAGCGAGAGCCCGCCCGGCCGCGCCGAGGGGGCGCCGGCCACGACGTCGGGCACGGAGTCGGCGTCGAGGTCGAGGACGCCGTCGCAGGCCCAGCCGAGCGCGTCTCCCTGGGCGAGGCCGGGAATCGATCGAATGACCGCGCCGCTGGCCGCGTCGCAGACCTGCACCCGGCCGGCGCCGATCAGGCCCTGCGGATCGAACCCGGGCGAGCCGATGACGAGGTCGCGCCTGCCGTCGCCGCTCAGGTCCGGGATGGTGCCGAGCCCGCTGCCGAAGGAGTCGAAGCTGGCCGCGCCCGGGAGCGTGCGCAGCACCCAGCGCGTGACCGGGTCGATGACCAGCACCGCCCCGATTTCGCTCCCGATCAGGAAACCGTGGCCGGGAGCCGAGGCCGCGAAGTCAGCCACGCCGTCGCCGTTCATGTCGTCCAGCGCGGCCAGGCCCTCGCCGAGCCGCGCGCCCACGCCTGGACCCGGCACGGCGCCGAGCGCCGCCAGCGTGGCCCCGTCCAGGATCACCACTTCCCCGGCCGGGTTGATGCCGCTCTTGCCCGGATGTCCGACCGCCAACTCGGGCACGCCGTCTCCGTCGAGATCAGGCAGCTTGAGCACGGACGCGCCGAAGCGCCCGTACGGCACGGTGCCCGGGACCGTCAGGAGGCGGACGCCGTTGGCGGAGTCGACGATCGTCACCTCGCCCGCGGACGCCACGCCGCCGGGAGATGCTCCCGCGGCGCCCACTGCCAGATCGTCGAGCCCGTCCGCGTTCCGGTCGTGGTCCCTCTCGAGGGACGTGCCGAACAGGTCGCCGGCCGCCTGACCCTGGGAAGTGGAGAGGACATCCTGGCTCCAGCAGAGCTGCGGAACGAGGAGCAGCGCGAAGAGGCCGGTGAGCATTCGCGGCAGCACGAACCTGTAGATCCTCGGGCTCTGGTCTCGGCAGGGGGGTTCCAGTGGGCGACGCAGAGCTGTACAGAAGAATACTATGCGCGAGCAAAGCAGGCCAACCCAGGCAGGCGTGGGGAACGGGGATGCCGTCATCGAGCTGCTCGGCGTCTCGCGCTGGTACGGACAGGTGATCGGCCTGAACGACGTGACCGTGCGCATCCGGGGCGGGGTCACAGGCCTCTTGGGTCCCAATGGGGCAGGGAAGTCGACTCTGATTCGTCTCGCCAGCGGGCTGATTTCGCCGAGTCTCGGCGCGGTCCGGGTCCTTGGGGAGCTGGTGTTTCAGAATCGAAACATTCTCGCCCGGCTCGGCTGCTGCCCGGACATCGAGAAGTTCGACGAGGAACGGACGGGCCGCGCCTTCCTCGAGGGGGCGGCGCTCCTCTGCGGGCACGGGCGCAGGCAGGCGGCGGCGCGCGCGCGGGACCTGCTCGAGCTCGTGGGCCTGAAGGACGCGGGCGGCCGCCCGATCGGCTCCTACTCCAAGGGCATGCGGCAGCGCTTGAAGCTCGCCCAGGCCCTGGTCAACGACCCCGACGTGCTGGTTCTGGACGAGCCTCTGACCGGCATGGATCCCCTGGGCCGTCGTCACGTCGTGGACCTCATTCGCGGCTGGGGCGCCGAGGGGCGCTGCGTGCTCGTGTCGAGCCACATTCTGCACGAGATCGAGGCCATGACCGACACCGTGATCCTCATCCACCACGGCCGCGTGCTCGCGGAGGGCGTGGTGCACGAGATCCGCCAGCTCCTGCGCGGTTACCCGCACTGCGTCACCATCGCCGTGGACGACCCGCGCGCCCTGGCCGCGCGCCTGCTGCCCGCGGCCGGGGTCGTGGCGTTCCGCTTCAACGCGGGCGAGCTGACCGTGGAGACCACGGATCCGAGCGGTCTGTTCGTCGCGCTCGAGGGCCTCGTGCTGGACGGCGGGCTCGAGGTGCGCCGCCTGTTCACGCGCGACGACTCGCTCGAGGCCGTGTTCGACTACCTGGTGGCCTGATCTCCCGCGGCCACGGGCCGCGGCCGCGCGCCCTAGGCGCGCGGT